>CAJWVG010000001.1 GCA_913048065.1 uncultured Gammaproteobacteria bacterium
TAAATGAATGGTTAGAATGGCAACAAACTCTTCATCCTAAAAATATTGATTTTAAGTTAGAGCGTATTAAGTCTGTATACAAAAAACTTAATATAAAAAAGATAGCTAATAAAGTCATCATTGTCGCAGGTACAAATGGCAAGGGCTCTACCGTTGCAATCCTTGAGAGCATACTATATGAAAATAATTTTTCAGTAGGAACTTTTACCTCACCACATATTCGTAACTATAATGAAAGAATAAGGATTAATAAGAAGGAAGTTTGTACAGACTCTTTACTTGATACTTTTAAAATGATAAATAAACTTCGAGGTGATACTACATTAACATATTTTGAATTTGCAACTCTAACTGCTTTTCATCTCTTTAATGAAGAAAATTTAGATTATGTGATTTTAGAAGTTGGCTTAGGTGGTCGACTTGATGCTACTAATATTATTGATTCAGATCTATCTATTATAACTTCTATTGGAATTGATCATACCGAATTCCTAGGTTCAACTATTGAGAGTATCGCAATGGAAAAAGCTGGTGTAATGCGTTCTTTTTCCACATGCATATTTGCAGACATCAATCCTCCGTCTGTTTTATTCACTTATGCTAAAAAATTAGGCACGAATTTTTTGTTTAATCAAAATGATTTTTCTATAAAACTAATGAAAGATTCTTGGGTCTGGAAGCTTAATGATAATAGTAGTTTGACATTGCCTCGACTCCCTTTAACCGGTGACTTTCAGTATAATCATGCAGGTGCTGCTCTGCTTGCACTAAAAATTCTTGAACCAACAATAATTAATAATAATAATAATTTATATAATGGAATTAAAAATATATCTTTAAAGGGAAGATATCAAATCATTTCTACTTCTCCCGAAATTATTATTGATGTTGCCCATAATGCAGACTCTGCTGAAAAATTAAGAGATAATCTAGAGAAATATCCTAAAAAAAACACTTATGCAGTAATAGGCCTTCTTAAAGATAAGGATGTATATAGCTTAGTAAAACCAATGTTAAATGTTATTGATAGATGGTACTGCGGCACAATTGATAATCAAAGAGGTATGAACTCAGATGAAATAAAAGCCAGGATGCTGAGCATGGTAGATAAAAATTCAATAGTTACATATGATAACATGATAGATTCATTTGTATCAGCTATGTCTAAATTACAAGCAAATGACAGACTTATAATTTATGGTTCATTTTATACAGTCTCTGAATTTCTTGACTATTATGATAACATTGAGAAATTAGAAGATATTAGTTAAATGAAAATTAAAAGCCTATATTTTATTTTTATATTCTTAATTATTCCTATATATATTTTCGGTATACCATTAAAGAACTATATAAATAATTTCGATAAATTAACATACTCTCTTGAAATCCCAAAAAACATTATCGATGAAGAGAAGAATCTGGCTAATAATTACATGGATATTGAAATATCTGATGATATCAAGCTTGAAAAAAGAATTACGGAATCTTGGATTATCATGTTTCCAGATTTAGCTAATAGTGAAACTAAAGATACTTTTATTTCACAGCTAAAGCAAATGGGTATCCTTTCAGTAATACATTTGAACTCAGCATCAAATAAAATCCTTTCTGTTGGGCCATTTGTAGATAAAAAAATAGCAGAATTAATTTCAACTAAAATAAATAAAAGATTAGGTCAGGCAGGTACCATTAAGAGGTTTAACGACTAATGATGACATTTGATATAGCTATTATTATATTTTTATCATACTGGGCTATACGTGGGTTCTTCAAAGGTTTTGCATCTGAAATCTTATCTCTACTAATATGGTCGACTTCAATATTCTTATCTATAAAGTATTTTTATATTCCATCATCAATAATAGAAACTTACATCTCTTCATCCTATTTATCTGATTTCCTAACCATTATTATGATATTCATCATCACTTTTTTTACCTCTGCTATTAGTGGTTTTCTTATATCTAAGTTTGTTAGTATCATAGGGCTTTATTCTTATGATAAAGTATTGGGTTTATTAATGGGTGGACTAAAGGGTTTGGTATTTACTATGATGGTGATATTTATCATTGGACAAACAACTATTAAAGATTCCTCTCTTATTCAAGAATCTCAAATAACACCTCATTTTGACTATTTTTTGGATAAATATATCAAAACTAGTGAATCACTCTTTGATAGTTTGGAGTTAAAAATATAATATATAGCATATGTGCGGTATAGTTGCTGTTTACGGGTCAAATAATGTGGTTCGCGATATCTACGAAGCGTTAACTGTCTTACAGCATCGTGGACAGGATGCATCTGGTATTCTTACAAATCATGATGGCAAAATAACACTCAGAAAGTCCTTAGGCCTTGTAAGAGATGGCTTTGATGCTAAACATATAAGCAGATTGCAAGGTAATTTAGGTATAGGTCATGTAAGATACCCAACAGCAGGACATGCCGCAAGCTCCGCTGAAGCACAGCCATTCTATGTAAATTCACCATATGGGATAGGATTAGCACATAATGGAAATCTTATTAACTCATCGGAACTAAAAAACAACTTATTCTCTGAAGATCTGAGACATATTAATACGAAATCTGATTCTGAAATTCTATTAAACATTTTCGCACATGAGTTACACCTACATAGTAAGGAATCCTTTACTCCTGATGATGTTTTTTATGCTGTAGCAGGTGTTCATAGAAGAGTAAAAGGAGCATATGCTGTTGTTGCCTTGATTTCAGATAGAGGCATAGTAGCTTTCAGGGATCCAATGGGAATTAGACCTTTATGTTTTGGCACACGCAAGATTGATGGAAAAACCGAAACAATGATAGCTTCAGAATCAGTCGCTCTTGATTCAGCAGGATTTAAGTTAGAAAGAGATATTAAACCTGGTGAGGCAATCTTTGTTGATATTGACGGCAATATACATTCAAGATTATGTTCAGAAGAAACTGGTTACTCACCTTGTATTTTTGAGTTTGTATATTTTGCGAGACCAGATACGATTATTGATGGAGTATCTGTGTATTCTGCACGCATGAAAATGGGGCAAAAGTTGGCAGAAAAAATACTCCGAACTTGGAAGAACCCTGATATAGATGTTGTAATGCCAATACCTGATACTAGTAGAATATCTGCATTAGAATTATCCATATCCTTGAAAGTGCCTTTTAGGGAAGGCTTTATTAAAAATAGATATATTGGTAGGACATTTATAATGCCTGAGCAAAAACAACGAGTACAATCTGTAAAACGTAAGCTGAATGCGATAGCATCTGAATTCAAAGGTAAAAATGTTTTGCTCGTTGATGATTCTATTGTTAGAGGCACAACCTCTAAACAAATTATTGATATGGCCAGAGAAGCAGGTGCTAAAAAGGTATTTATGGCCTCTGCAGCACCACCCGTTAAGTTTCCCAATGTTTATGGAATAGACATGCCAGCTAGCAATGAGTTTGCTGCTGATGGCAGAACTGAAAAAGAAATTGGATTACTAATTGGTGCCGATAAGCTTATTTATCAAGACTTAACGGACTTAATATCTTCAGTTAAAAACAAAGATTCTCTAATTGATGGTTTTGATTCGTCTTGTTTTGACGGTAAATATGTAACCGGTGGCGTCACAGATGAGTATCTCAAAGAACTTGATGAGTTAAGAAATAATGCTGCAAAAAATAAAGATATTCCAGACTCCAACGATGATGTTATGGTTTATTAACAATGGAAATGAGTAATCATTTAATAGATGCCGCATACAAAGTATTTGAAAATAAAGCATCAAATACTGAAGTTTCAAACTTTCTATTAGTGTTGCCATCAAAACAACAGCTTCTTCATATAGTAAAAAAGAATATTATATCGACATATAATATTTCAACATCAAAATATGGATTAGGAAATCAAAATGAATCTTTTCAAACACCTACTGGATTACATTATATAGCTAAAAAAATCGGTCATGATATGCCGAGATTTACAATATTTAAAGGCAGAAAACCTTTACCTGGGAACCTAACTTTAATAGATTTTGAAAAAAAAAATAACGAAGAGTTACGTAAACGCCATTTCAAGGAATTTGATGATGTAATTACATCAAGGATACTTTGGCTTAAAGGCCATGAGATAGGAATTAACAAAGGAGGAGACGTTGATTCTTATAATAGATATATCTATATTCATGGAACTGCCCATGAGGATAAGATTGGTACACAGGCATCACACGGATGTATTAGAATGAATAATGATGATATTATTAAATTATTTGAAAATGTTACCGAAAATATGCTTGTATTAATTTTAGAAAGTTAAATTAAAAAATCTTTCAACATCATTGGCTTTTTTATAACTCCGTCTGCATTCCAAGAAAAGATATCATAATCTTTGTTTACAAAACCAAAATCTGCTGCAACTGTTTTCATGCCAGCATTTTTTCCAGCAATAATATCTCTTTCATCATCACCAACATATATAGTATCGTTTAAATTTACATTTAAAATATTAGCTGCTAACAATAATCCTTCAGGATTTGGTTTTGTCTCTTGTAACATATCCCCTGTCACTAAACATTTAACACGATTACTTAATGCAAAGCCTTCAAGTATCTTATTAACATATTTAGAATGCTTATTAGTGACAATTCCCCATTTAATATTATTTTTTTCAATATGTTCTAATAATTTTTCCATTCCATCAATCATTTTTGTGTAAATAAACGTATTTTCAGAATATTCTTGCAAAAACTCAGATCTTAACAAAGAAGAATCAATAGACCTTTGATTGATTACTGATGCATAATCAATAATTCCAACCGCTCCTTTGGAAATATGTGTTTTTAATCCAGAACAGTCAACATTTTTAAATTTATATTTTGTCAAAACCTTATTTAACGCATTACACATATCTATTGATGTATCAGCGAGCGTTCCATCCAAGTCAAATAAAATACATTCTGTTTTCATTGTTTAGTAGAGGTCATAAAATAATTTATTTTTGTTATACTAGAAAACGAAAAAGTGAAATCAATGGGATTCAATTTTACTCCTTTTATATCAATAGTTTTGTAATTTGATTTTTCTAATATTTTATTAAGCTCTGATGGTTTGATGAATTTCTCATATTGATGAGTACCTTGTGGCACTATTTTTAAAATATATTCAGCAATAACTTTGGCAAATAAAAAAGATACAATATTCCTATTTATAGTAGATAAAAATAGTTTACTTCCTTTTTTAGATACTTTACTAATATCATTTATTAATTTTAACTGATCAGGAACATGTTCTATTAATTCAAAACATATTATAGAGTCATATTTTTTTTTAGATTTTTTTAAATGGTCCTCTAAAGTTGAGCATTCATAATTAATTTTAAGATTATTTTCTTGTGAATGTTGCTTTGCAATTTCAATAGTTTTTTCAGAAGCATCAATGCCAGTTACATTTGCCCCCTTTTTAGACAATTCTTCTGCCAATATTCCTCCACCACACCCAATGTCCAAAATTTCCATATCTTCTAGCGTAATTTGATTTGTTATATATTCCATTCTTAATGGTGTCAAATTATGAATCAGCTTATATGGACCTCTCTTATTCCACCATTCATGAGCATGTTCATCAAAGTTTGATATTTCTTTTTTATCTAAATTCATTTATGATCTATTTTCTTAATTTTACTAGCTTATCATATAACAATTTTTCATTTATTGTCAGAAGCTTTTTATTTTTTACTATATGTTTTCCTGATATCCATACATTCGTAATGTTAGTAGATTTTAGATGATTATTTAAGGTATTGGTATTTAAACCCTCTTTATATTTATGGATATCTACTTTAATAGATATAATGTCAGCCAATTGCCCAACCTCTAATTTGCCAATCTTATGATCTAAACCAAATGATTTTGCACTATTTATTGTAATTAACTTTAGAAGATCAGACGATTTAATATCATTTTTTTTAACTTTATCTAGTTTTGATAAAAGCCCAGTAATTTTTATTTCATCAAGCATATCAATGTCATGATTTAGATGAGAATCGCCAGTTCCCAGAGATATATTAATATTATTTTCCATTAGTTTTTTTGTTTCACATATTCCAAGATATGATTTGAGATGAGCATTTGGACAATTAATTACATTAGCTTTATGTTTTTTAATTATATTGAGATCAATGTTGCTGAAAATAGCCATGTTCATTCCTGAAAAAGTATTGCTTAAAATTCCGATTTTTTGTAAATATTGCAAGGGTCTCAATTTATATTTACTCTTACATTTATCGATTTCTTTTTGGCTCTCATTCAAACTCATTCTTATAGGTATATCAAGTTCATTTGCTATTTCTGAAACTTTTAATATCGTATCTTTTGATAATTTAGCAATAGAATCAAGATGTATAGATAGATTCACATTTGGATCATTTTTAAATTCATCATATATGGCTAAAGATTTGGATAAATATATTTTTTCATCTTTTGCCCAAAAACTTTTATATTTGAATATCGGCAACCCAATATTTGCCCTGATACCTGTTTGATTCACTTGTTCTATTGTTATATCGGGGCTCAGACCAACATCGCTGAATGTTGTGATGCCATTTTTTAGCATCTCTGCAATCATGTATTTAATAATTATATTAGAATATTCTTTTTGAGAGATTCTTTTTAGCTGATATTTATTTTCATTCCCTAATGCTATAGGAGAATGTATCTGATTATTTATAAGTCCTGGCAATACTATTTGTTCTTTTAGATTAATATGGTTTGTAACTTCATAAGTTCTGAGTAAATCTTTCGTAGGCAGAATTTCTCTGATTGTATTGCCATCTATGGCAATAGAATGGTCTTCTATAAGACTCTTCCCATTCATTGTTATCATCCATCTAGATGAAATTGCTTGGTCTATTTTAATCATTTATTGATTATACTAAATTTGTTATTTAAATCTCAGTAAAAATGTTGAATAGCCATAAAACTAATTCTTAAGCTAATTATGGATATTTATAATTTATGTCGTGTATATAACGGGATTATGATAAAATAGTATTTTAATAACATATAAAGGAATATTATCAATATATGCCAGAAAACCAAGAAATAAGATTTGAACAAGAAATGAGGCAGTCATACCTTGATTATGCCATGAGTGTAATTGTTGGTCGGGCATTGCCTGATGTTAGGGATGGTCTTAAACCGGTCCATAGACGTGTCTTGTATTCAATGCATGAATTAAATAATGGGTGGAATAAATCTTATAAAAAGTCAGCCCGTATTGTGGGAGATGTAATTGGTAAATATCATCCACATGGCGATTCAGCAGTTTACGATACTATCGTTAGACTTGCACAGCCATTTTCAATGCGGCATCCATTGATTGATGGCCAAGGGAATTTTGGCTCTGTGGATGGAGATTCTCCTGCTGCAATGAGATATACAGAGGTTAGGATGTCTAAACTATCTCAGGAATTATTACAAGACATAGAAAAAAATACTGTTGAATTCTCGCCTAATTATGATGGATCAGAAAAAGAGCCCACCGTTTTACCTACGAGAATCCCAAATTTACTTGTTAATGGTTCAACCGGGATAGCAGTTGGTATGGCAACAAATATACCCCCTCACAATCTAGTTGAAGTTGTTGATGCAACGATTGCTATAATAGACAATCCTTCATTAGCGGATAAAAATAATATTGATGAACTTATTACCATGAGTGGATTACAAGGCCCAGATTTTCCGACATATGGAGAGATTAAAGATGATGGCGGAATAAGAAATGCATTATTTGCTGGCAGAGGTTCTTTTAAGATAAGAGCTAAACATGTAATAGAAAAGAAAGATAACGACAAGACATCAATAGTTTTCACAGAATTACCTTATCAAGTAAACAAGGCAAAATTAATTGAAAATATAGCCCAATTAGTAAGAGATAAAAAGATTAATGAAATTAGTCAGTTACGAGATGAATCAGATAGAGATGGGATGAGACTTGTAATTGAGCTAAAAAGAGGTGAGCAACATGAAGTTGTGCTGGGCTCTTTATATAAACACACAAATGCTCAGACTTCCTATTCTGTAAATATGGTTTGTTTAGTTGATGGTGAACCAAAAACTTTAGGTTTTGTTGAAATTCTAAATGAGTTTATTAAACACAGAAGAGAAGTAATAACTAAACGAACACTTTTTGATTTAGAGAAAGCTAAGAATAAAGCTCATATACTAGAAGGACTTGGCATTGCCCTATTAAATGTAGATGAAATTATTAATTTGATTAAAAAATCCAAAAATACTATTGAGGCTAAAACATCCTTACTATCTAAAAGTTGGACACCTGGACAATTAACAAAATTTTTGGGCGTTGTTGATAAACAAACTAAAGGTTTCATCAAAAGTGATGCTCAGTATGGACTTCATGAAAAATTTTATAAACTATCACCTACGCAAGCTCAAGCTATCCTTGATTTAAGATTAAATAAGCTCACCAACCTTGAGCAAGAAAGGATATTCTC
Source organism: uncultured Gammaproteobacteria bacterium (assembly GCA_913048065.1). GTDB lineage: Bacteria > Pseudomonadota > Gammaproteobacteria. The sequence goes on from CAJWVG010000001.1 coordinate 8,504, forward strand.
TGACTATGAAGCCTCTATAAGTGAGATAAAGCAATATATCAAAATTCTTACAGATACTAAAGAATTAGACATGGTAATGAAAACTGAACTAGATGAAGTTAAAAATGAATACGGTGAAAAAAGAAGATCTGTGGTATCTAATGATGAAGGGGAACTAAGAAAAGAGGATTTAATAAAAAAAGAAGAAGTTATTGTAGTACTCACAAAAGCAGATTATGTAAAAAGACTACCTGCCGCTGACTTCAAAAGCCAAAGAAGAGGTGGGAGAGGAATTAATGCTACCAAGTTCAAAGATGGCGATGAAGCTAAATTATTATGTCAAGCTCATACACATGATATCATTCTATGTTTCTCTACGCTGGGCAAGGTTTATGCAATTAGAGCGTTTGATATACCTGACCCAAGTAGGCAGGCCAGAGGAAGGCCTATTAATAATGTTTTACCGTTAGCGAGTGATGAGTCAATAAGCACCTTTGTTGTTGTTAATTCATTCGAAGAAGATGCATATTTATTTATGTCAACTAAATTAGGAATGATTAACAAAATACCAATTAAACTTTTTAAAAAGATTCGTGCAACAGGCCTAAAGGCTATTTTACTAAAGCCTAATGATGAACTTTTAGGAGCACATTATACCAAAAAAGATGAACTTATTATGCTTGTTGCAGATAATGGTAAAGCAATAAAATTCTCTGAAAATGACGTTAGAGAAAGATTTCGTGGAACACTTGGTGTAAAGGGTATTAATTTAGCGAATAAAGTAGAATTGGTATCGATACTAAAACCATTAGATGGAGAAATTATCACTGTAACTGAAAATGGCTATGGAAATAGAGTATTAGCAGAGAATTATAATATACAAAAAAGAGGCGGTGTTGGTGTAATTGGCATTAAAACTAGCAAGCGCAATGGCAAAGTTGTAGGCGCAGTGAATGTTAACAAAAATGATCAAATAATTATGATTACAAATAAAGGCAAAACAATTAAGATAGCTATTAATGATATGCCGATTATTGGAAGAAATACTCAAGGTGTTAGATTACAGGTTCTACAAGAAGATGAAAAACTTGTAGCAATATCAACAGAAACTATTGTTAATGATGAATGAAGACTTAAAAAAAATTAGGCGCTTAATAGATAAAATTGACAAACAGATTATCGAATCTCTTAATCAAAGAGGTGTTCTAGCACAAAAAATAAAAAAAGCTAAATCTCAATCATCAAATCAAAATATTTTCCGACCTGAAAGGGAAGCACAAATTCTTCGAAATATAAGAGATATAAATTCTGGACCATTACCAAATGACCACTTGCATGTAATATTTAGGGAAATTATATCTTCATGCCTAGCTCTTGAAACAGATTTGCAGGTTGGTTGCCTTGGTCCTGAGCAGTCTTATAGTAATATTGCTGCAAAAAAATTTTTTGGTTCTGCTGTTACTATGCATTTTAGTGATTCTATACATGAAATATTTTCTAATGTTCAGAAAGGTGCTGTTAATTATGGAATTGTACCTATTGAGAACTCAAATCAAGGAAGTATTAAATTAACTTTGGAACATTTAATCAAGGATAATGTTATGATATGTGGAGAAGTAAATCTTGTGATTAAACATTGCTTATTATCTAAAGCAAAAAATCTTAAATCTATAAAAAAACTTTACGCTCATGAACAAACATTTCTCCAATGTAATGACTGGTTAACTAAAAATATACCCAATGTAAAAAGACTATTTTCATCTAGTAATTCAGCAGCTGTTAAAAAAATTATAAAATTAAAAGATTCTGCTGCCATAGCAAGTAATAGTTGTTCAGCTCACTATGATATACCTATATTAAAAAATAATATACATGATAATACTGATAATACAACTAGGTTTATTGTTATTGGGGATCAAAATATCGGCGGAAGTGGTAATGACAAAACATCAATATTAATATCTATTGATAATAAATCTGGAGCACTCAATTCATTACTTGAGCCACTATCCAAAAATAAAATTAGTATGTCTAAAATTGAATCTATACCTACAAAGATAAATAATTGGGAATATATGTTTTTGTTGGACATAGAAGGACATATAGATGATAAGCTTGTTAAAGAATCTCTTAAAGAAATACAGAAAAAGAGTATATTTTTTAAAAATTTAGGGTCTTACCCTCGAAGTATTTAAGTCAGTATGGTAAAAAAAACATCTACATCAACTTATAAGCCTGGAGAAAGTATAGCAAATATTCAAAAGAAATATAATCTTAAGAATGTTATTAAATTAGCTTCAAATGAAAATCCAAGCGGGCCTAGTAAGAAAGCAATATTACTAGCCAATCAAACTATCAAGGATATTAATAGATATCCTGATAGTAAGTCATTTGATTTGAAAAATAATCTCCAAAAATATTTGTCTAAAACTAATATTAAAACAGATAATATAATTATAGGAAATGGTTCTAATGAAATTTTAGAATTGATCTCAAGAGTATATCTCGATACAAAATCAGAAGTCATATTTAGTAAACACTCGTTCTTAGTATATAAGATAATTAGTAATAATATGAAAGCAAAAATTATAGAATCTATGCCGATTACTAAAAAAGGTCTAGGTTATATGGGTGTTGATTTAAATGTAATGAGGTCTAAGGTGACTCTAAAAACAAAAGTTGTGTTTATTGCTAATCCGAATAATCCAACAGGAACAATTCTCACCTATAAAGAACTTGAATCATTTGTCAAAAGTATGCCAAAGAGAATAATTATAGTTATTGATGAAGCATATTGTGAGTATGCGATACATAAAGGATATAAAAGTGCTATAAACCTCATTAAAAAATTTAGTAATGTAATAATTACTAGATCATTTTCTAAAATATTTGCGCTTGCTGGTGTTCGTGTAGGATATGGTTTAGCATCTGCGAGCATAATTGGAAGACTTAATGATATGAGACAACCATTCAATGTTAATTATGTAGCACAAAGTATGGCAGCTGTATCACTTAAGGACACATCTTTTGTTAGAAAAAGTTTATTAGATAACGACAAAGGAATGGACTTTTTGAAAAAAGAATTTGATAAGTTAAGAATTTCATATCTAGAATCCTATACAAATTTCATCACTATAAATCTTGGAAATAAAGCTAACTTAATTTATAAGAAACTTCTCATAAATGGCATTATCCTAAGGCCTTTAGATAACTATGAGATGAAGAACTATTTGCGTGTAACAGTAGGAACACCTAAAGAAAATGCTTATTTTATTACTAAGCTTAAAAGCATTATGGGTTTAAAACATAATGTTTAACTCAATATACATTTTCGGAACAGGAATGATGGGCGGCTCCCTTGCTTGCTCAATTAAACAGGCAAAGGTAGCTAATAAAATTTATGGATTTGATAGAGAGATTAAAAATCTCAAATATGCAAAAAAAAATAAAATAATTAATGATTACGACTCAAAAGATTTTAAATTACTTTCTAAAGCAGACTTGATAATTATTTGTACCCCACTGAGCTCATATAAAAAGGTTTTTGGAATAATTAATAAACATAAGAAAGATGATGCAATTGTAACGGATATTGGTAGCGCAAAATCTGATATTATAAAATTATCCTCTAAATTACTAAAAAATAATAATCAATGTTTCATTGGTTCACATCCTTTGGCAGGAAAAGAAAAGAGTACTATAAATAACCATGATAAAGACATGTATAAAAACTCTGTTATTTTATTAACACCTACATCTAAAACCGACAAAAAGCTTAATACTAGTGTATGTGAATTTTGGTCATCGCTTAAATGCCAGGTTTTATCTATAGAACCAGAAGTACATGATTTGGTCATGTCTCAAACTAGTCATCTACCACACCTAGTATCTTTTGCTCTAGTCAATATCATACTTAATAGTAAATCAATCAAAAATATTAAAGCATACACTGGCGGCGGATTTAAAGATTTTGCTCGCCTTGCACATAGTGATTCTTTGATGTGGAAAGATATATGTTGGAGTAATAAAAAAAATATCACCAAATCTATCATCTTATTAATCAAAGAACTACAGGATATAAAAAAAATAATCAACAGAAATGATAGTTCATTGTTTAAATATCTTAAAGATACAAAAATTAAATTAAACAAGAAATGATGAATAATACAAGTCTTATAATAAATAGTTCCAAGGAATTAATTGGTGATATTATGATTCCTGGAGATAAATCTATTACTCATAGAGCCATTATTCTAGGGTCTTTATGTTCTGGCAAAGTTATAATCAGCAATGGTCTCTTCTCAGAAGATTGCTTGAAAACAATTTCATGTTTTAAGCAAATGGGAGTCGAGATAAAAACTAATGATTGTAGTATAGAAATTATTGGCAAGGGTTTGAGGTCTTTGATAGCACCTAAAGAAATTCTGGATACTGGTAACTCAGGCACTCTAGCAAGACTACTTTCTGGCATATTATCTTGTCAGAACTTCGACTCGTCTATAAATGGCGATGAATCTTTAAACTCAAGGCCCATGAAGCGCATTATTGATCCTTTAACAAGTCTTGGTGCAATAATTAAATCTAAAGATTATAAATTACCAATATCTTTCAAAGCATCTAATTCACTAATACCAATAGCGTATAAAAGTCCAATACCAAGCGCACAAATAAAATCTTGTTTATTACTTGCAGCTTTATTCATAGATGGAGAATCAGTTATAAGCGAAGAAACTAAAACGCGTGACCATACAGAACGATTATTAAAATATTTGGGCTATCCGTTTGAAGTTAATGATAAAGCAATTGTCATTAGAGGTAATGGTAGTTTGAGTGCAAGAGCTATTGATATTCCTTCGGATATTTCTTCTGCGGCTTTTTTTATTGTTGCCGCACTAATTACTCAAGGGTCTGATATTCTTTTAACCAATATCGGCACAAATCCTTTACGCACAGGAATCATAGATGTTCTAATTGCTATGGGTGCTGATATTAAACTAATAAAAAATCGCTTAATTGGTGATGAACCTGTATCTGATATAAGAATTAAATACTCTAGACTTAACTCAATAAATATTTCAGGTAAAATAATTTCTCGATTAATTGATGAATTACCAATTCTCTTTATTGCTTGTGCAATATGTGATGGTACTTCAACAATAAATGATATTAAAGAATTAAGATATAAAGAGAGCGATAGAATATTATCTATGGAAACCGGACTTAAAAAATTAGGCATAGATGTTACATCTACCGAAAATTCAATTTCCATCATTGGAGGTTCTATCAATGGTGGTATAATTGATAGTTTTGGTGATCATAGGGTAGCAATGTCTTTTCTTATTGCTGGACTAGTATCAAAAAAGCCAATAACAGTTAGAAATACAGAGAATATAAATACGTCGTTTCCAACTTTCATAGATATTCTAAGAGAACAAAATATAGATATATACAAAATATGACTGATAATATACCGGTAATAACAATAGATGGTTTAGCAAGCTCAGGAAAGTCTAGCGTATCTAAATTATTATCAAAAAGGTTAAAATATTTTGTATTAGATAGCGGTATATTATACAGGGCCATTGCTTATATTAAAATTAATGAGCCAAATAGTTTTTCCTCTAAATCTTTACTAAATGAAGTCATAAACAATATTTATCTTAAACCATCAGAGAATCTTGATTTTTTAGTAACATATAAAGATAAAGATATTTCTAATAATCTTTATGAAGAAGAAATCGGTTTGGCAGCTTCTGAAATTTCAAAAAATGAAGATATTCGAAATCTCTTATTACCTATTCAACAAGGATGTGTCAGTATGCCTGGCCTGATAGCTAATGGTCGTGATATGGGGACAAAAGTTTTTCCTAATGCTCAATTAAAAGTATATTTTACAGCTGATATAGATGTTAGGGCAGAAAGAAGATATGAGCAATTACTCAAATCGGGAAGCAAACCAAGCTTTAAAAACATCCGTAAATCTCTAGTAGATAGAGATGAAAAGGATATTAATAGAGAAATATCTCCATTAAAAGCTGCAAAAGAGGCTGTTATAATTGATTCAAGTAAATTAAATATTGAGTCTATCCTTGATAAAATCCTTGAATTGTATAAGATATCAGGAGTTTAAAACAAAAGAGGTATATTTATTGATGGAAGCCCAAACAGAATTTGAAACTCTATTTCAAGATAGCATGAGCAAGATTGATATGACTCCCGGTAGCATAGTAACTGCAACAGTAATCGAGATTAGAGATGATTATGTAGTTATTAATGCAGGCTTAAAATCTGAAGGTATTATACCAAAACATCAATTCCTCGATCTTAATGGTGAACTAGAAATTGCCCTTGGTGATCAAGTTGAGGTCACTCTAGATATAATTGAAGACGGATATGGTGAAACAATCATGTCCCGTGAAAAAGCTAAAAGAACTAAAGTTTGGTCAGAGTTAGAGAAAATACAAAAGAGCCAAGAAATTATAGAAGGAAAAGTATGCGGAAAAGTTAAAGGTGGTTTTACTGTTGAATTAATGAATATAAAAGCATTTCTACCTGGCTCATTAGTTGATGTGAGACCAACAAAAGAGACTGATTATATTGAAGGAAAAATTCTAGAGTTTAAAATAATCAAAATGGATAAAATAAGAAATAATATTGTGTTATCACGAAAGGCAGTTTTATTAGACCAAACATCAAGTCCAGAAGAAGTAGCAGAAAAATATACAGAAGGAAAGGTAGTCACTGGCTTTATTAAGAATTTAACAGATTATGGAGCATTTATTGATTTAGGCGGAATTGATGGCCTGCTTCATATTACGGATATTTCATGGAAAAGAATTAATCATCCTAGTGAAATTTTAAAAATTGGCGATGAAATTAAAGTTACTGTACTTAAGTATGATACAGAAAAAAACAGAGTTAGCCTTGGAATGAAACAATTGCAAGACGACCCATGGGACAAAATACCTGGAAAACTTACTTTAAATGAAACTTACAAAGGTACTGTTGCAAATATTGCAGATTACGGAGTATTTGTTGACTTAGGTGATAATGTTGAAGGCTTAGTAAGAACATCAGAATTAAATTGGACTAATAAAAATATAAATCCAAATAAAGTTGTTAATCTTGGGGATGAAATAGAAGTCAAGGTAATGGAGATTGATGATGAAAAACGCAGAGTATCACTCAGTCATAAACAATGTTTAGACAATCCTTGGATTCAATTTGAGGATACCCATAAAAAAGGTGACATTATTAAAAGCCAAATTAAATCTATAACTGACTTTGGAATTTTTATTGGACTAGATGGCGGCATTGATGGACTCATACATATCACTGATATCACTTCTGAAGAAGCTAAACAAGAAGAATTAATTAGATCTTTTAAAAAAGGCGATGAATTAGAATCTGTTATTTTATCAATTGATTCTGAACGCGAGAGAGTCTCACTTGGTATTAAACAACTAGCGTCTGAGGCTAATGATAATAGTGCTGAAAATGTAGATGCTAAAAGAACAATAACGTGAGTTTTAATCAATGATATTAAATAGATCTGAACTAATATCTATATTATCTAGCAAATTTAAATCTTTTACGGCTTCAGACATAGACTATTCTGTAAAAAAAATTCTAGAACATATATCTAAGTCTCTGTATTCAGGAGACAGAATAGAGATTAGAGGTTTTGGAACATTTTCATTACATAACCATAATTCTAGGACAGCAAGAAACCCAAAAACAGGAGAACTAGTTGCTCTAGAAAAACGATACAGTGTGCATTTCAAGCCAAGTAAAGAATTGAAATCTAGAGTAAATAATAAAAATTAAAAACCAATTCCTCTTCAATTAATACTCTTAATAGAATAATATATTATATATTATGTTTAGAGTCTTAATATTTCTTGTCACATTATCATTGTTAGCTTTAGCTATTACGGTATCTATGCTCAATCCAGAACCTATTGATATTGATTTATATATACATATTTTCACAGGGCCGCTACCTTTATTTCTATTTATAAGTTTTTTATCAGGCTCATTCTTAGCTTTGTTATTTTTTCTAACTGCATATATCAAACATAAACATGAAAGTATGAATTTAAAAAAAATTATGAAAACTAAAGAGGATGAGATTGATAGTTTGAGAAAAAACCCTCTTAGAGACGATCACGAATGATATACATATTAATCTTAATTGTGGTGATAATTCTATCATCAGCATACTTTTATTTAAAGCCAGCAAAAAAAGTCACCAAGAATATTTTTAATGCCGAATATTATAGAGGATTAAATTATCTTCTCAATAACGAGGAAGATAAGGCGTTTAAAATATTTACAGCACTTATGGATGTAGATAGTTCTACCATAGAAACACATCTAGCTCTAGGTGGTTTATATAGAAAAAGAGGTGAGTTTGATAAAGCTATATTAATTCATCAAAATTTGCTAGCACGACCAACATTAGAAACAGAACTTAAGAATCAAGCTTTATATGAATTAGCAAAAGATTTCTATTCCGCAGGTTTATATGATAGATCCGAAAGAATCTTTAATAATCTCTCAGAAATTAAAAGTTATAAACAATCTTCGTTGGAGTATCTAATCAAAATATATGAAAGTACTAAAGAGTGGGAGCGTGCTATTGACCTAGTAAAAACAATTGATACGAAATATATAAATAATGAGAAAACTAATTCTTTGCTAGCACAATATTATTGTGAAATATCTTCTGTCTATGAAACAGAAAATCAAATAGAAAAAGCAATAGCCATATCTAAAAAAGCCCTCAAGACAAATACTGGATGCATTCGAGCAAATTTACAACTTGCAAAATATTATTCACAAAATGATATTGGAATATCTGCACAGTATTATAATGCAGTGATTATGCAAGATAAATTATTTGCCCCCTATATTACTAGCAAAATAATACAATTAGCTAAAAGAGTAGACAACTCTTCAACTGTAATAAAAACTTTAGTATCGATAGCTGAACACAAAGATATTCCATTCATACCTGAAATTTATTATTTTATATTATATGAAAAAGACGATATTGCAGCTAAGAAATATATTAATACCTTTGACATGAAAGATACTGTAAACAATTTTGTCATCTCGCATGTATTGGCAGCTTCAGATAATGGAGATAAGACTGATGGCAATCTAACCAACATGGTTAATTCATATGAAAATATTTTTGCTGCTAATTTCCATTTTATTTGTAATAATTGTGGTTATAAGTCTAATGAGTTAAACTGGAAATGTCCAAGTTGTAATCGATGGGAAACAATACTGCCTAAATCTGCTATAGATATAATTAGAGATGGAAATATAAATGAATAAAGTAAGGCAAAATAATCCACTGATAATTATTGCCCTTGATTACGATAATGAAACAGATGTACTTGATCTTTGCAATAAATTGAGTCCAGCAGAATGTAGATTAAAAATTGGTAAACAGCTTTTTACAAAGTATGGACCTGATATAATAGAAAAAATTCATAATCTTGGTTTCGAAATATTTTTAGATTTAAAATTTCATGATATACCGACCACAGTCCATAAAGCTTGTTTAGAAGCATATAAGCTGGGTGTTTGGATGTTGAATGTACATTTATTAGGTGGCAAAGATATGATTATGGCAGCTAAAGAAGCAAGAGATTCTATAAATCCACAGCTTAATCTGATCGGTGTTACATTATTGACTAGCCATAATCATGATGATTTGAAATACTTTAATGCAAACACTAGACAAGAAGTCGTACAAAACCTTTCTGAAATAGCCATTGAATCAGAAATCGATGGAGTAGTATGTTCTCCGGGTGACATCGAAATAATTAATAAGCATAAAAATTCTTTAAAATTTATTACACCTGGCATAAGACTTAATGATGTAAGTAATGAGCATGCTAAAACATATACTCCTGAATCTGCTATCAATTTAGGTAGTTCTTATTTGGTTATAGGGAGGCCAATTACTGAAGCTAGTGACCCAATGTTAGTAATTAATCAAATTAATTCTAATATTTAAAATTCTCTAATAAATTTTGGTAGTCTGACTTATTATTAAATTTAGCGCCATATATTTGTATTATTTTTGAAGCAGAAAAATTAGCAAAGCTTAATGATTCTAGAAAATTTCCATCATCATATTTGTGCATAAATGAACCTAAGAACATATCTCCAGCTCCTGTAAAATCTTTAGAATCTACATCCAAACCTTCAACTTTATAAGTATCAGTCCCATCGTAACAAATAGCTCCTTTAGAGCCCAATGTTATTATATATATATCTGTAATCTCTTTGAGAAAATTCTGGGCTTGAGATAAATTTGTGGTTTCGGAAAAATTTAATGCTTCTTGTTCATTACAAAAGATTATATGTGATTTATTATTAAATAGTTTTAATAGATTATCGCGAAAATATTTTACAATATTAGGATCCGACAGAGTTATAACTGATTTTGTATTATTTTCTTGAGCAATGGCTAATGCTTCGATACTTACATTCATTGTTTCATCTGATGTTACGAGATAACCTTCTATTAACAAATACTCCGAATCTTTGATAGATTGATTATCGATATCATCAATACTTAACAAGCTCGATGAACCAAGAAATGTATTCATTGTTCTTTCATTATCAGGTGTTATCAATACTAAACATTCGCCACTTTTATTATTATCAAGCTTAGAAATGAATGTTTCTACACCTGATTTGTTAAGACACTCTATAAAGTTTTTTCCAGACTCATCATCAGAAACCTTTCCAGAGAAACAGACTTTATCATTATACTGAGCCATTGCAAATACAGAATTAGCAACTGAACCACCTGGTATGATTTTTTCTGGCGGTCTCATTTTTTTCAAAGACTGATGTAATTTAGAATGTTTATCATACTCATTGAGTAACATGCATCCTTTTTCTAATTCAAGTTCCTTTAAGACTGAATCATTTACTTTATATTCATAATCTAATAGTGCATTACCAATGCCATATAATTTATATTTTTTCATATTTTATCTCTATAAATAATCTACTACCACTGATCGGACTCGAACCGATACTTTCTTGCGAAAAAGGGATTTTGAATCATTTTGAGTAAACTGTATGAATCGCAAACCCTTATATTTATTGACCTATAGAATAACACAGATAAATGTTTGTGTAATGCTTGTTCTATATTAACAAGCACCAACTTCTTTACCTGTGTATGTCATGTCGCTATAGTTTTATCCACAGGCATGGCAGAAAATTTTAGACATGCACATCACAATTTGTTGATGTATGATTATTAAATAAAGAACTACTAAACCATCTTCATATTGTTATAATTAAAGAATATCTATAAAAATATTAGTTTAAGCGTATCATGTCTAAGAAAGTTAAAAAGAAAGTTAAAAAAGAACCTACCGCTGATGAGGTTGTCTATGAAAAAGCCCGGAAGTTCATAAAATCTCTGGGACCTGAAATAGAAGAAAAGTTTAAAAATATTAATGGAAAGACTAATCCAGTAGCTGTTCCAAAAAAACTTTATCCAGATAGAACACATAGGAGGAACAGAGCTTTAATATCTTGGAAAACGGTTAAAAAAAATAAACTCACCATTAGTCAGCTAAATACTTTCAAAAATGGTATATGTGTCGAGTTTATAAATGATGACATCTTGAACGATATTTCTGAACTTGATGAGACGTATAAAGAGTTAAAAAATAGAATTGGTTCAGATGAAAATGTATCATCTATTATCACTTTTCGAGTAGAGGATGGAGATCCTGGCGCTACTGTGGCAAGAGAAAGTTTTAAAAAGTTTGAAAGCTTAGAATCTGGAATTGAGTTAAAAAAAATTGAACGAGTATCAAAAAAAATTCATGTTGATGCTGGTTATGCAAGATTTCCAGGCCAAAAGAACGAGTTCTGGAAAGGAAATGCATACTATGATATTAGTGGTGGTAAACAGAAAAAGGATTCAATAAAAAGTCATACAAGTGAAGACAAGCTAAATCTTTTTAATTCGGCTAATGAATATGCAAATGATGTGGTATGTAATGATTTATACATCACTTTATTTTATTTTTTTATACATTGTCATGATATTGATCAGAAGTTTAATGATAAGTTAGAAGATTTTACTAACATAAAACAAGAGTGTGAAGACTATCTTAGAACAAGGGATTATGATGAAAATAATCTCTATGAATATTGTATTACGAATCCATGCTTAACTTATAATAAAGGTATCTTAACTGACCCTATAGAAGTTAAAAAAATAAGTGTTGATGATTTTAAGGAGCAAAATACTAAAAAACCAGAGCATATAGCGCTATGTCATAATGAGTCAGCTGATAAACAAATTATAAAATTTGATAAAATTAATGGGTGTATAGTATCAGCCGCGAGACCAACAAATATGTTTTGGATGTATCATACTTCTAACATGCTTCAACAAAACCATATTCTTGAAGAGTACATTACATTAGAAGCCGAAAGAGTCAATAGGAGGCATAAAATTTTCGAGAAAAACAAAGAATAATTTATATATCCCATTCTTCATATTTTATCTTTTTAAACATATCACCACTTTCTTTATCTAGTTTTTTCTTAATTGCCTTTTTAAACATTTTCTTATTTAATTCTACACCTATGCCAATTCTTCCAAGTTCGGCAGCAACTTTGGGCGCAGTAAAACTTCCAGCAAACGGGTCTAGAACCTTTTCTCCAGCATATGTAAACATTTTTACTGCCATCTCAGGAATGTCATCAGGAAATGGTGCCGTATGACCTAATGTATTCTCACCTTTTGAGTTAATCTTAATTACAGGAGAGAATTTAATAATATCTTTTCTCCATTTATTAATTAAAGATTTATCTATCATATTTAAATCACTCTCTCTATCTATAGATTGGGTAAAGTTTGTCTTGAGTGAAAATCTCTTACCTCTATTTGATTCACTTCGTTCAGGGCAGTTATTATTTTTACATTCCCAACTTTGTAATCCTGGTTCTGTTTGAGTATTACCATTAACTTTTAGTGTCCCACATCTCGGGCACGGGTATCTGGTTAAGTCTAATCTATGTTTATGGAAAATGAGTATATGTTCATATGAATTTATTGGATATTGGTACATTGGAAAAGGTTTAGAGTCATTCTTATTTCTTTGACTTTGAACCTCACCTTTATCCCAGATTAAATCATCAACAAAAGTGAACCCTTCCTCTTCAAAAATTCTTGTAAAATATGCTCCAAGCGGGATCCTTGTTTTACCCCATACCGATTTTGTTTTAGTATTTGGATTATCAAATATATCACCGACATTAAAAACCCATACTCTATGATTGTCCAAGACACGATAACTTTCTCTGATGATTTCTCTCATATCATCAAGGTATAAATTTATATTATCCCACTGAGAATAATCTCTTGCATTGTAATATGGCGGGGAAGTTACCATTAATTGTATTGATTCAGAATCCATTAATTTCAGAGCATCCAAACAATTACCCCAAATTAATTTTGTGTTAGATTTTTTATTTTTAAGAAAAGCATTAAACTTTTTATCAGATAATTTATATTCAGATTGATATTTATGTTTAATTATATCTTGGTATATATCATTGAAGATCTTTATGCAATCTTTTTGACTGTGAGGATTTTTTTTTGAAAGTTTTTTTATTAAGTCAGCATACTCTTTATCATTAAGCACTTTTTTTAAATATTTAACGCTTGTATGTATTATATTATCAAAGTGATTATTGAATCGATTTCTCATAATTTTTACCTAATAATACCACTGATCGGACTCGAACCGATACTTTCTTGCGAAAAAGGGATTTTGAATCCCTCGTGTCTACCAATTCCACCACAGTGGCATTATAAATTTAGTGTAGCAAACTAATATTTTAGATTCTAATATGGTATAATTTATTCATGAACTTATCCATTTATATCTTAGTAAGCTTAATTTTAATTTTTGCTATATTTTATATTATGAAACAAATTAGGTTAGCTAGAGAAATATCCCTTAAAGATACAACATTGGAAAAAATTGAAGAAAAGCTTAAAAAACACAAGCTTATAGGCGGTAGACATAAGAGAACAAATAAAAAGAATCCACCTATAATATGATTTAGCTGTTGTCTTCTTTTGCTGTTTTTGCAAGTTTTGCCATCTCTGGACTATAAGCTTCACCTTGCCAGAGCATACTATAGACTATTTCTTCATTCCCATTTTCACAAACATCAATTACTTTTTGGAAGAGCGGTTGAAATGTTTTACTTTTATGTGAGTTTTCATGATCATCATACGATTTCCAGAAAGTTATTATAAGAGCTTCACGGTCTTTCAGTTCTGAGTCTAACGCTTTACCTAACTGACTTCCTTCGTTAGATATTTGACCACTATTTAGTACAACCATACCACCTATGAATCCTGTTTCGGAGTGATAAGTTTTTACATTTTCACACATCACTGCAACGCGTTCTTGTAGGTCATCAAGAGTATACTCTGGTTTTAAAATAACGCGATTAATTGTGACTATCCCATCATATGGAAAATTATTTATCAAACTCATACTCTAATTAAAACAAATAATTTGTAATAAATCAATATAAGTATTTACTAATATACAATTTCATTGACTTAAACTTTAGACAAGATATTATTTTGCATACATGAGAACTACATCAATATCATCATTCGACTACAACCTACCTAATAGTCTTATCGCCTCTAGTCCACTAGATAAACGAGCTGACTCAAGGATGTTGCATTATAATTTGAAGGGCAAAACATATAATGACTACAAGTTTAGCGAATTATTGGAACTTCTTAGTGCTGGTGATTTATTAATAATGAATAACACAAAGGTTATACCGGCTAGAATTTATATGCAAAAAGAAACTGGTGGAAATATTGAGATTTTGTTTAACAAAAAAATAAATAGTAAAACAATAGAAGTCATATTTTCTTCTTCTAGACCACCAAAACCTGATTCATTATTAAATATTAAAAAAGAACACCTATTTAAAGTCATATCTATTAATGGCAAATATCTTGTCTTAGAAATTATACATGATGAGAGTTTTTTTTCTATATTTCAAAATCATGGTGAAATGCCATTACCTAAATATATTAAAAGACCTGTTAGTGATTATGATAAAGAAAAATATCAAACAGTCTATGCATCTGAGGAAGGGTCTATAGCTGCTCCAACGGCAGGTTTACATTTTACAACTGATATGATAAAAAAATTAATTAATAAAGGAGTTGTTATAAAATATATAACTTTACATATAAGTTATAATACGTTTAAACCTATTGTTGTAGAGAACTATCTTGATCATGATTTGGGTAGTGAATATATAGAAATAGATGAATCAGTTTTTAAATGTATTAGTGATGCTAAAATGAGTAATTCAAGAATAATAGCTGTAGGAACAACAGTTGCGAGGACACTTGAGTTTTGCTATGCAAATAATATAAAAAAATCTTTTTATGGATATATTAATTTATTTATTTATCCTGGTTTCAAATTTCAATCTATTAACTGCCTCATTACAAATTTCCATCTACCTATGTCATCTTTATTACTTTTAGTATGTGCTTTTGCAGATAAAGAAAAAATCTTAAATGTTTATGCTCATGCAATTAAGAAAAAATATAGATTTTATAGTTATGGCGATAGTATGTTTTTAGAAAATAAATAATGAAGTTTAATATAACTAAAAAATCAGGCAATGCAAGAATTGGAAAATTAAATCTCAAGCATGGGATTATTGATACACCATCATTTATGACTGTTGGTACCTATGGTTCTGTCAAATCATTAACTAATAATGAACTTCTAGATTGTAATGCACAAATTATTTTATGTAATGCTTATCATTTAATGTTAAGACCAGATCAGAAAATAATTGAGAAAGCTGGAGGCCTTCATAAATTTATGAATTGGAATAAACCAATTCTAACTGATTCTGGCGGCTATCAAGTATTTAGCCTATCAAGCCAAACAAAAGTTTCTAGAGATGGAGTGGAGTTTAAATCACCTTTAAATGGTAGTAAGGTTTTTCTATCACCAGAAAAATCAATTGAGATACAAATTAATCTCGGTAGTGATATTATGATGATTTTTGATGAATGTACTCCATATCCAGCTAATAAGGAACAAGCTAAAAAATCTATGGAATTATCTTTGTATTGGGCAGAACTGTCTCATAAAGCTAATACCTCGTCTATGCCATTATTTGGAATCGTGCAGGGTGGAATGTATAGTGACTTACGTGAAACTTCTTTAAAAGAACTTCTTAAGTTTAATTTCGATGGCTATGCTTTGGGAGGACTATCTGTCGGTGAGCCATCTGCTCTTAGAAATGATATCCTTCAAAAAATTACACATAAACTCCCGAAAGATAAACCTCGATATTTAATGGGAGTTGGCAAGCCCAAAGACATAATATATGCGGTATCTCAAGGCATTGATATGTTTGACTGTGTAATACCCACTAGAAATGCTAGAAATGGCCAACTTTTTACTTCTTCAGGTATTTTAAATATAAGAAATAAACAATATGAATCTGACTTAACCCCTATAGATGAAAATTGTAGTTGTTTTACATGTAAAAATTATTCTAGAGCCTATATCAGACACCTAGATAAGTGTAATGATATATTGGCGGGAAGACTTATGTCCATTCATAATGTATACTTTTATCAGGAATTTATGAGAAAAATAAGGTTTGCTATAGAATCAAATACTTTAGACGATCTCATAAAGAACGTTGAACATAATTATATAGAATGACGAGGATAAAATGAATTTTATTAATCTAGCACATGCTGCATCTGATGCTCAAGAGCCATCAGCACTTGGTTTTCTTCTACCAATATTTATATTGGTATTAATGTATTTTATATTGATAAGGCCACAGTCAAAAAAATTGAAAGAACATAAACAAATGATTGCAGAATTAAAGGTGGGTGATGAAATTGCCACATCAGGCGGAATCCTAGGGAAGGTATTAAAAGTAGGAGAATCATTTATCCAATTAAAAATTTCTGATAATGTGGAGATAAAACTACAAAAAACATCTGTGAATAAAATATTACCTAAAAATTCTTTGGGGTCCATAAAATAGCATGTCATCATACCCACGTTGGAAATATATTTTAGTTATTTTAGTTTTATTAACTTCATTTATTTATTCATTACCAAACCTTTATAGTTCTTATCCGGCTATAGAAGTTAGTGTCAATAATCAAATATCATCTAATCAAATAATAAAGATGATTGAAGATGAAAATACTATCTCTGATATTGTAAAGCAAAATAGCAAAGTAATATTGAAGTTTAATGATACAAAAGATCAGCTTAAGGTTTATGGAAAATTAAGAACTGCTAATATCCCTACAACATTTACATTAAGTAATTATGTGGATATTCCATCATGGCTCACCTCTATTAATGCATATCCTATGTTTTTAGGTCTAGATTTAAAAGGAGGTGTTCATTTTTTATTACAGGTAGATAAAGAAAATATAAATACAAATTTATTAAGGGAAATAGAAAGTGATGTAAAAAAAATCCTTATCGATAATAAATATAGATATAACGCATTTTCTAAAACTGATAGTAATTTAGTTATTGAATTTAATTCACAGAAACCTATTGTTAAAATTATTGAAACTATAAATGAATCTATTCCAGATTTAATAATTTTAAAAAAGACTGATGGAGATAATGTAAAAATTGAAATTAAGCCAGCAGAGTCTATGATATCAAATGATATAAAGAGTGCGCTGGCTAAGAATCTAACAATTTTAAGATCGAGAGTTGATGAGCTTGGTGTTGCTCAACCAATCCTACAAAAACAAGGAAAAGAGCGCATAATTGTTCAGTTACCTGGCCTACAGGATTCTACCAGAGCAAAAGGTATTCTAGGTTCTACAGCTACTCTTGAATTTAGACTGACCAAAGGTACCACAGAGGACTGGTATAATTCAAAAATATCAGGTACGCCGACAATAAATTCATCTGCTATGTATCAGATGAGAGATGGTTCGCCGATTTTATTGTCACGTAAAGTAATTGTTGGTGGAAGTGATATTAAAGGAGCTAATTCTGGCTTTGATGCTTCAAATAATGCTCCTGCGGTTTTCGTAAACCTCAGTGATTATGGAGCTTCACGTATGCTAGAGACAACATCAAAAAATATCGGTACAAGGATGGCTGTGATATTTGTTGAAAAAGATAAAAAAGAAGTAATCAATGTAGCGGTCATTAGAGAAGCTTTTAGCAAAAGATTTCAAATCACAGGACTAGATATGAGCGAAGCCCAGGATTTAGCGATATTATTGCGTTCAGGCGCGCTAAGCGCACCCATGGAAATTATTGAGGAAAGAACTGTTGGTCCAAGTCTTGGAAAATATAATATTTTAGCAGGAAAAAATTCCATGTATTTTGGGTTGTTGCTTGTTGGCTTATTTATGTTAATTTACTATAGATTGTTTGGATTGATAGCAAATATTGCATTAATGGCAAATATATTAATTATAGTTGCAGTATTATCAATATTTCAGGCGACTCTTACGTTATCAGGTATTGCTGGTATAGTGTTGACAGTTGGGATGGCTGTAGATGCTAATGTATTGATATTTGAAAGAATAAGAGAAGAAATAAAAAATGGAAATACACCAAACGCAAGTATATACTCTGGCTATCAAAAAGCTTTTTCTACTATTTCAGATGCAAATATCACAACACTTATAGCAGCCATTGCTCTTTTGACTATTGGTACTGGTGCAGTCAAAGGTTTCGCTATAACACTTGTTATTGGTATATTGTCTTCAATGTTTACATCTATATTAGGAACAAGGGCATTGGTAAGTTTAATTTATGAAAATAAAAATAATAAAGGATTATCTATTTAATGTTTACATTGATAAAACATAAAAGTAATTTTAATTTTTTATCGAAAAAAAAATTTGCGATTATAGTTTCATCTATATTAATTATATTCAGCATATTAAGCTTTTCTGTGAAAGGTTTGAATTTTGGAATTGATTTTTCAAGTGGATATATCGTCCAGTTGAAATTTGAAAAAGATTTGAATATTTCGAATGTTAGAAATGCTTTTGAAAAAAATGGAGTCTCTGACTCAATAATCCAATATTTTGGAAGTAATAATGAAATTATAATAAAATTCAAAGAAGATAGTAGTTTCAGTAAAGATACTGTTAATAATTTCCTTACCAAGTCACTATCTGAAGATTACAACTTTGATATTTTAAAACTTGAATTTGTGGGTTCTCAAATCGGCGCAGAACTTAGGGAAAAAGGTGAATGGGCCATGTTAGTGGCTTTGTTATGTATACTCCTCTATATAGGTTTAAGGTTTGAGTTTTTATTCGGCATTGGTGCGATTATAGCTCTTATACATGATGTTATAATAACATTGGGTATTTTTTCTATATTACAATTAGAGTTTAATTTAAGTGTACTATCGGCTGTTCTTGCAGTTATTGGTTACTCACTCAATGATACAATCGTGGTGTATGATCGGATTCGAGAAAACTCCAGAACTGTTAGAAATGACTCGTTTATCGATGTATTGAATTCATCAGTCAACCAAACTTTATCCAGAACTGTTATTACTTCATTAACCACACTATTTGTTTTATTATCTTTATATATTTTAGGTGGAGCTGCTGTCGAAAACTTTGCGCTAGCTATGATTATAGGTATATTGATAGGGACATATTCCTCGATATATATAGCAAGTACTAGCCTTTATTATCTTGGTGTTGATATAAATAAAGACGGAGATTAATTTAACTCATGCAATATTTTTTGATGTAACCAATCTTTCGCAGAGATTATCGATTTATTTTTAAACATTTCATCCTTGCCATTTAATGCTGTTACTATAAGACCGGATTCCTTACATATCATAGAGCCAGCAGCACTATCCCAGATGTCAACATGAGGATATATGACTAAATCTAATTTTCCTTCTGCCAAATAAACAAGTTCTGTAGACTTGGATCCTATAAATCGTGGCTTCCCTAGTATAATATTCTCAAGATTATATTGAATTTTTTTGTCATCAATAACATACAGCATTTTTTCTTGTGATTTACTTCTATTTCTAATTTTTCTATTTTCAAATAAAGCTCCTTCTCCTTTTATCGATGTAATTAAAGTATCTTCAACTGGATTATAAATTAAAGCTGCTTCAGCTACTGAATTTCTAAAAATTGTAATTGTAGTATTAAACAGAGGCAATTTATTATAAAAGTTTTCATAGCTATCTAAAGGATTAATAATCCAAACAAATTTATCCTCAATATTTAAATCAGTAACATTATATTTTTTATCTATAGATTCACTATTTATATGTGTTGGGCCTAAAAAGTCATCAACACCAAGAGGATATGACTCATTAATTATTTCAATTAGATGCTTGTAGATAAGAGCGCCTATATTACTATATGATCGTAAATCATCCTGGTCTTTTGATTTATAAATTTTTAATATTAAATCTGATGCTAATCTACATGCTTTTAATGCTATATTTAATCTTGGTTGCATATTGTGTTACTTTAATAAAGTAACCATAATACTACAATATGTTAACAAATGTTCATATTGTTTTAGTAAATACATCACATCCAGGAAACATAGGTTCCACGGCTAGAGCTATGAAAGTAATGGGCTTTAAAAAACTCTTACTTGTCAACCCTAAAACATTTCCATCACCAGAAGCTGATGCTTTATCAGTAGGATGTAAAGATGTGCTAGAAAATGCTGAAGTATACACAAGTCTCTCTAAAGCAATTGAAAACAATATCGTTAATATAGGATTGTCAGCGAGATCTCGAAAAGCGACAATTCCATCATTGCACATTGATGAGTGTGTAGATTTAATTATAAAAAATAGCAATATTACATATAATTTAATTTTTGGAAATGAATCATCAGGTTTATCTAATGAAGATCTGCTTAAATGTGACTATATTTTAACATTACCAACTGATAAAGAATATACTTCCCTTAATCTTGCCGCATCTGTGCAGATTTTAGTTTATGAATTATTTAAAAACTCATTTAAATCTAAATTAAATAATAAAAAATTATCTACATTAGCTAAATCCAAAGAAAAAAACTATTTTTTATCATCTTTAATTAATTTAATGATCGAAACAGGGTTTATAACTGATAAAAACACCAAATCATTAACTAAGAAAATCCATATACTTTTTAACAAATCAAACCTTGAAACAGATGAGGTTAATATGTTAATGGGCATGCTCAATTCCATAACCAAAAAACTCAATAAATAGTTGATAAGATTACTAGGTTATAGGATAATTATGGCATGAAATTAACTACAAAAGGAAGATATGCCATTATTGCAATGGTAGATTTAGCGTTAAACGGTACGATAAGTCCTGTTCCATTACGGGATATATCTGAAAGACAAAATATATCGCTATCTTATTTGGAGCAACTATTTGCTAAATTGAGATTGGCTTTTTTAGTTAAAAGTGTTCGAGGTCCAGGTGGAGGATATATCCTCAGCAAAGACTCATCTTCTATTAATTTACTTGATGTGATTACTGCTGTTGATGAAAAAATTGACCAGACACAATGCGGCGGTGATATGAATTGTAACAATGAGAAACCATGTCTCACGCATTTCATTTGGACAGACTTAAATAATAAGATTAATCAATACATGGAAGGAATAACTTTAAACGATATTGCATTGAGAGAAGACGTTAAAAATATCATTTTTTTAAGGGAGAATAAAAATGTCAGCAGTTATCAAAGACAAAAAAAATAAACTTAGTATACCTATATATTTAGACTATTCATCAACTACACCAGTAGACGAAAGGGTAGCAAAAAAAATGTCAGAATGTCTAACTATTGAAGGTACCTTTGGTAACCCAGCCTCAAGATCTCATCCATATGGATGGGACAGCGAAAAACTTATTGATGAAGCTAGACAAAATGTCGCTGATTTATTAAATGCTGATAAAAGAGAAATAGTTTGGACTAGCGGCGCAACGGAGTCTGATAACTTAGCAATTAAAGGCGCAGCATATTTTTATAAAGACAAAGGAAATCATTTAATTACTTTATCAACTGAACATAAAGCTGTATTAGATACGATGAGGTTTTTAGAATCTGAAGGATTTGAGGTCACTTATCTTGATCCTAAAGATAATGGCTTATTAGATTTAGATGAACTTAGAAAGGCAATTAAACCAACAACAACACTGATATCAATAATGCATGTAAATAATGAAATAGGAGTTATACAAGATTTAGAATCTATTGGAAAAATATGTAGAGAAAATAAAATTGTATTTCATGTAGATGCAGCACAAAGCCCAGGAAAAGTTGATATTGATGTTAATAAATTTAACATTGATCTTTGTGCTTTATCAGCACACAAAGCATATGGCCCTAAAGGCATAGGAGCACTTTTTGTGAGGAGAAAACCAAGAATTAGAATACAGCCACAGATGCATGGTGGTGGACATGAAAGAGGATTCAGATCAGGAACATTACCAACACATCAGATAGTTGGAATGGGAGAAGCATTTAAAATTGCTAAACAAGAAATGACTGCTGATAATAAAAAGATTAAATCTCTTAGAGATATGCTGTGGGATGGACTTAAAGATATCGAGGAAATCTATTTGAATGGTGATTTAGAGCAACGGATTCCAGGTAACTTAAATATTAGCTTTAATTTTGTAGAAGGAGAAAGTTTGATAATGGCAATTAAAGATATTGCAGTTTCCTCCGGATCTGCCTGTACTTCAGCTAGCTTGGAACCTAGTTATGTTCTTAGAGCGTTAGGTAGAGAAGATGAGTTAGCGCACAGCTCTATAAGGTTAACCATTGGAAAATATACTACTGAAGATGAAGTTAAACATGCAGTTACACTTCTCACCAATGCTGTAGCAAAACTAAGAGAACTGTCACCATTATGGGATATGTATAAAGAAGGCATAGATTTAAAAACTGTCAAGTGGGCGACCCATTAGTCATGAGTATAACTATTACAAATACTGCTGCGAAACATGTAAATCAACATCTTTCAACAAGAGGAAAGGGGGTGGGTTTGCGTCTTGGCGTTAAAACAACGGGCTGTTCGGGGTTAGCTTATGTAATTGAATTTGCCGATAAGATAGAGAGTGACGATAAAGTTTTTGAACATAATGGTGTTAAATTAATTGTAAATCCTAAAAGTTATGCATACTTAAAAGGCACGGAATTAGACTTTGGTAGAGAGGGTTTGAATGAAGGCTTTAAATTTAACAATCCCAATGTTAAAGATAAGTGCGGATGTGGCGAGAGTTTTAATGTTTAATGGATATATTAAAAAAGAACTTTTTTGAATTATTTAATATTGATATTGCTGTAGATATAAATAAGTCAGAACTCGATGAGAAAGTTAAAGCTTTACAAATCAAATTCCATCCTGATAAGTTTGCAAGTGGCTCAGATGTTGAAAAAAGACTAGCTCTGCAACTGTCATCACATATCAATGATGGATACAAAATATTAAGCGATATTGTCTTGAGGATTGAATACATTCTTAAGATTAATAACTTTGTCAAAGATGAGTCTAAGACGATTAATGATGCTAGTTTTCTACAAGAACAAATAGAGTATAATGAGCTTGAAGAGTCCTTGAAAGAGCATTATGACGATGATTTAGTTCGCAATCATCTAAATAAGATTAAGTTGCTTTTAAAAAATTCTATTGAAGATATTAAGCTATCTTTTAAATCTAAAGATTATGAAACCATGTGGCAACATTTATCAAAACTTAGATTTTATATAAAAAATATTAATAATCTAATCAAAATGAGGAAATCATGAGCTTACTTCAAATATCTGATCCTTCTAAAACGAATGACGAATTAAAAAAATTTGTTGTTGGAATAGATTTAGGCACTACAAATTCTTTAGTAGCAACATATTATGAAGACTGCGATATCTTTGATGATAGATTAAAAGTTTATAAAGATAACTCCTCTGGCTTAATTCCATCTGTTGTTTCTATTGATCAATCTGGAAATATTATGGTTGGTGTCGAAGCAGTCAATAATTTAGATAAAACGAATACCACATATATTTCTTCAATAAAGAGAATAATGGGCTTGTCATACCAAGACATGAAAAGTATAGAATTTATCAATGATTTGAAAATTATAAATGGAAAAAATAACCTTCCATATATTGATGTATATAATAATAGATATTCTGCAGTTGAGATTTCCTCTAAAATACTCTCTCATCTTAAGAAAATAGCTGAGTCCCAAGAGAATAAATCTCTTGATGGCGCAGTTATTACTGTTCCTGCGTATTTTAATGATGTACAGAGGCAAGCAACTAAAAATGCTGCTAAATTATCTGGAATTAATGTTTTGCGTTTATTAAATGAACCTACTGCAGCCGCTCTGGCGTATGGTCTCGAATCTGAAGAAACAGGCTCATTCATCGTTTATGACTTTGGTGGCGGTACATTTGATGTATCTGTTTTGTCATTAGAAAAAGGTTTATTTAAGGTTCTATCTACTGATGGAGACACTAATCTTGGAGGTGATGATATTGACAATATATTGAGTTATTGGTTGATTGATAATTTTCTGTTTCTAAAAAACTATAAATTTAGCAAAGTTAAGGAAATTGCAAAATCACTAAAAGAATCAATTTCATCAATAAATGATGATGAATGTTCCTCAATCACTATTGATAATCATGATATAGTTTTACCTAAAAAAATATTTCATGAACTTATTAACCCAATATTAGATAGAACTTTTAATATTGTTAAAAATGCTATTTTTGAATCGAAACTCGCTCCAGCAGATATTAAAAATATTATACTAGTTGGTGGCTCAACTCGCATAAAATGCATTAAAGAGTTATTAACTAATAAATTTAAATGTAACGTTCTTAATGATATAGATCCTGATAAAGTCGTTGCCCATGGTGCTGCTATTCAAGCATCATTATTATCAGGTAACAATAAAGAGAATATTCTTTTATTGGATGTTCTCCCACTATCATTAGGTATTGAGACATATGGAGGCCTAGCAGAGAAAATTATTACACGAAATACACCTATTCCAATTAAACTTAGAAAAACATTTACAACATTTAAGGATGGGCAGTCTAAATTATTAATAAATGTGGTTCAAGGTGAGCGTGAACTTGTTGAAGACTGTAATTCACTTGGTGAATTTATTTTAAAAGATATTCCGTCTATGGTTGCAGGTGGTCCTAGAATAGATGTAGATTTTCAAATTGATGCAGATGGTATTTTATCAGTTTCTGCTACTGAAACTACAACTGGAAATTCATCTTTTATTGAAATAAAGCCATCATATGGTTTAACTGAAGCAGATATAACTAGAATGATAAATGAATCTAACAATAGTGCTGAAGTAGATGTACAATTGAGAAAACTTAATGAATCAATAGTTGAAGGGAAAAGAGTTATTTATGCTCTAGAACAAGCGCTTAAAAGTGATGGCAAAGAGCTTTTATCTAAAGATGAATTTAATATAATAACTGATAAGCTGCAATCACTAAAATTAAGTATAACGTCTGAGGACTCAGTACTCATTGAGAAAAATATTAATGAGCTTGAAAAAGAATCAGAATTTTATGTTGAACGAAGAATGAATAACAGCATAAAGTCATTCATTGCAGGTAAAGGTATAGATGATATACTGTAAAACGAAATGCCAAAGATAACTTTTTTGCCAAATGCAGATATATGCCCAGAAGGAATTACTATTGAAGTCCCTAAAGGTACAAGTATATGTAGAGCAGCCTTAGATCATGGGATACCTTTAGAGCACGCATGCGAACTATCCTGTGCTTGTACAACGTGTCATGTATATGTTACAAAGGGGCTGGAGTCATTATCAGATGCTACTGAAGACGAGGATGATTATCTTGATAAAGCTTGGGGGTTACAATCAAATTCTCGTTTAAGTTGCCAAGCTATTATAAATGATGAAGACCTGATAGTAGAGATTCCTAGATATACAATTAATCATGCATCAGAGAGACATTAATGGAATTAAAATGGACAGATAGTATTGATATCGCAATTTTATTAGATGAGAAATTTCCTGATATTGATCCAAAGACGATTAGATTTACTGATTTACATCAGTGGGTATGTAATCTTGAAGAATTTGAAGATGATCCTGATAAGTCAAATGAAAAAATATTAGAAGCCATTCAAATGGCTTGGATCGAGGAGAAATAAGTGGCAATTGAAAAAACTCTTTCTATAATAAAGCCAGACGCAGTTAAACGAAACTTGATTGGCAATATAATCAACAAAATTGAAGAACAAGATCTTGTTCCAATAGAAATGAAAATGTTACAATTATCAGAAAAGGAATCTTCTAAGTTTTATGAAATACATAAAGAAAAACCCTTTTTTACCCAGTTAGTAGACTATATGACATCTGGTAAAATTTTAGTTATGGTTTTAGAAGGTGATAATGCAGTGAATAAATATAGAGATTTGATAGGTTCAACAGACCCAAATAAAGCTAAAGAAGGAAGCATAAGAAAATTATACGCATTAAATACAACACAAAATTCTGTACATGCTTCAGATAGTTTAGAAAATGCTAAACGCGAAATAGAATTTTTTTTTAATATATAAAATATGACAAAAAACACCATTCAGTCAATTAAAGGTTTCAAAGATATTTTACCAGACGAGGTTGGTTATTATGACTTTATCGAAAATGTTATTGCACATGTCACAGAACAATATTCTGTGAGTCAAATCAGAGTCCCCATTATTGAAAAAACTGAGTTATTTAATAGATCAATTGGAAATGATACTGATATCGTTAATAAAGAGATGTATGATTTTATTGACAAGAATGGAGATTCAATTTGCTTAAGACCTGAGGGTACAGTTTCTATAATCAGATGTGCTTTAGAACATAATCTTATTTATGACAGAGGAGTTAAGAAGCAGAAATTCTGGTATTACGGACCTATGTTTCGTCATGAAAAACCACAAAGAGGTAGATTTAGACAATTTAATCAATTTGGCATCGAATACTTTGGGTTTAAAAACACTGAAAGTGATATTGAGATAATTTTTTTATTAAATCTAATCTTTGAGAGATTATCCATTGATAATGGAATTACTTTGCATATTAATTCCCTAGGAACAAAAGAAGATCGCCTTAATTATAAAAATATTATTAAGCAGCATATTGATAAAAATATTGGAAAACTTGATGATAACCAAAAAAAGACTCTCAAAAATAATCCACTGAGATTACTAGATAGTAAGAGCGAAAATATGATAGATATTCTAGAGGGAATACCTCCTCTATATGATATATTGTCAACGGAATCTAAAAGTCGATATGATTTGTTATTAAAGAAACTTGATAGTATGAAAATCCAATATATTCATAATAATACTATTGTTCGCGGTTTAGATTACTATAATGACACTGTTTTTGAATGGAGACATGAACTTTTGGGAAGTCAGAATGCTATTTGTGCTGGAGGACGATATGATAATTTGGTTGAAGAGCTTAATCAAACGCCTGTGCCAGCGATTGGCTTTGCAATGGGTATAGAAAGAATAGTTGAGATACTAAAACATGTTAATCAAAGTCTGTCCGAGATATATAATATAATACCCATTATTAATATAACTTCCGAAAATAATACTTATTGTGCTTTACAATGCCGTGAATTAAGAGAAATAATGCCACAAAAAAGATTCTTCAATACAGATTCAACATCAAGTCTATCCTCACAACTAAAACATGCAATGAAAATGAATAGTCATTTTATTATATTAATTACAGATGAAAACATTAAGGATAGTAGTTTTACAGTTAAAACTCATGCTAACAAAATGAATGATATAATAGTTACTAAGGATAAATTATTAGAGATGCTATCAAAACTGCATGACGATGATTGTTCGGTACAAGATGAACTAGATGATGATTTTGAGACGCCGGGAGAACCAGATGAGTAGACAGTATAATGAAGATGAAGATAAGCTTATTACCTGGTTTAAAGAAAATATCAAAAATATAGTATATGGAGTTATTATAGGCTTATCTTTAATTTTAAGTTTTCAATACTATGAAAATTCTAAATCTAATAAACAATATGAACTATCTTTAGAATATCAAAATGTAATTGATCAGTACGAAGACAGTAACTATAAAGAAGTTATTATTGTCTCTGAGAAGTTTAAAAAAAATTATCCTACCAATATATATACTGCGATGATTGGTCTTTATGAAGCTAAGATTCATCATGAAAATAAAGAATACAATAAATCTTTAAATGCCCTAGATTTTATAATTAATAATAGCCAATCAAAAGAAATTATCACTATTGCACAAATAAGATATGCCAGATTACTTGTTTTAATGAATGAGCAAAAAAATGCAAAAATATTTATAATGTCAATACCATATTATAAAAATAATCCTTTGATGATAGAAATATTAGGCGATATAGAATATCATGGTAATAATATTATAGGCGCTAAAAAATATTATGAATCTTCTTTGAGTCAAAATTTAACACCCAACAAGCGTAAAATTATTGAAAATAAACTTAATTCTATAAACTAAGCTATTATGAATAAAATATTACCTCTTTTGTTTTCATTCTTTATAACGAGTTGTTCTTACAACTCGTTCATTACTGGTGAGTTTGTTGACTACATCCCCTTAATAAATATCAAAAATACATCATCTGTAATGGAGGAAAGGTCAACTATTGATGCTCAATTACTATGGTCTATAGACATTGGTGAATCACGAGATTTCAAGACAGGGGTTTTACAACCTGCATTCAAAGATGATACCGCATATACTATTGACTCTGATGGATTGGTAACGTCTATAGATATACTGTCTGGTAATATTAATTGGAGATATAATCTAAATCTTAATGTATCTTCTGGGTTATGCGTTCATAATAACATGCTATTCTTTGGCACTAATGATGGTAATTTTTACGGCTATGCTATTAACAGATTAATGTCTAAATATAGTTTTTTAGATAAAATTAATATTATTAATATGCTTGATAAGTCAGAAATTGATCCAGATGTCCTAATTCAGCTTAAAAGCGAAGCATCATCTGCTGCAATTGGTGTTGATAATTTGGTATATATTAAATTAGATGATGGTGATACCACGGCTATAAATATTAATAATTCAGAAATTGAGTGGAACTATAAAGGAAAAAATGTTCCTCTTAGCATTAAAGGTTCAGGGGCTATTGCCCAATATAGCGATAATATCTATATACCTAGAGATGATGGTAATATAATATCTTTAAAAAATGACACAGGTAAATTAAACTGGCTCACAACTATATCACCCAGATCAGGAAGAAACGAGCTTGAATCATTAAGAGATATAGAAATGACACCAATTATTAGTGATGGTTCATTATTTGTTGGTTCTTATCAAGGAAATTTAGTTTCTATAGATATCTTTACTGGTGATATATTTTGGACTAAATCAATGTCTGTTTTATCAAACTTAAGCGTAGATGATAAAAATGTTTATGTTTCAGATAATTCTAGTAATGTATATGCAATTGATAAATATAGCGGTCGTAATATTTGGAAAACAAGTATGAATGGAAGTGTTAATTCTACACAACAGTTTCTATATGATAAATACACAGTTAGCCTTAGTAATGAAGGTCATATCATTATAATAGATAAGGCGAATGGAAAGCTTCTGTCGTTTAAAACATTAATAGGAGATGTAGATTCACAAGCCAGAGGCGTTATGCGTGATAAAATACTTTATATCGCAAGCAAAGATGGTAGACTCAACGCAATTAAAATAAATTAGTTGAAAAAATGAATGAATCAATTGCTATTGTTGGCAGAACTAATGTTGGAAAATCACTGCTATTTAATAAACTAACCAAGGCTAGAAAATCACTAGTGGCAGATTATCATGGTGTTACCAGAGATATCAATACTGGCTATATGCAATATAAAAATAAAAATATTTATATCGAGGATACTGGAGGTATACCTGGAAGCTTTGATGATTTTAGTAAACTAATAATAAACAAAGCTTCTAATTCAATCTCAAAAGCTAGTTTAATTGTATTTGTAGTATCAGCTAGTGATGGTCTTACAAACCAAGACTATGATATATGTAAAATGTTAAGGAAACTTAATCGTCAGATTATTCTAGTCATCAATAAATGTGATTTAACAAAAAAATCTCAGCCGATTAGTGAATTTTACAAATTAGGTATTAAAGAAGTATTTATTATATCAGCCAAAAATAATATTGGATTAGATGAGTTAAGAAATAGACTAATAATTATTAAATCTTCTAAATTTATTGAACAAAAAAATATATTTAGAAGAATATCCATAGTTGGTAAACCAAATGCTGGAAAATCAACATTAGTTAATAACTTATTAAATGAGGAGAGAATGATTATCTCGGACATGGCTGGCACCACAGTAGATGCTATTGAGATTCCTTTCACTTTTAAGAATAATAATTTTTTGCTCTACGATACTGCAGGCATCACGCGTAAATCTAAAACTTTGTCAACCCTTCAGAAATTTAGCATAGGCTCAACACTGGATACTATTAAAACTACAGATATTTGTATATTTATGATTGACGCCCAAGAGGGAGTTACAAAACAAGATAAAACTATATTGAATATTATAAAAAAATATAATAAGGCCTTTATAATAGTCTTGAATAAAATAGATAATAAGTCTAAACAAGAAATCAAAGAATTGAAAAAAGAATTAGAATATTTTTCAAATATTGTAGATAATGCATCAATTATTTTAATATCTGCTTTAAATAATATAAATATTAAGAAGCTATTACATACAGTTGGAAAGATTTCATATTCTATTTATAAGAGATATAAATCGTCTTTACTGACGAATATTTTAAATATGGCTACAGATGAACATCAGCCTCCAATGATTAATAATAGAAGGATTAAGTTAAAATTTGCTCAACAAGCTAAATCTGATTCGCTATCAATTATTATATTTGGAAATCAGACTGATAAACTACCCATATCATATGAAAAATATCTTAAGAACTTCTATATTGATAAATTAAATCTCATCGGGATCCCTATAAAAATTACCTTATCTAAACAAAAAAACCCATTCGAATGAATGGGTTTTTAATTTATAGTGAAGTATATTATTCAGCTGTCTTTGGGCTGATGATATTCTTAACTTCAGATATCTTGTTTGCTGGGAAACCACCTGTTGAGGCATGGTCTTTTATTAGCTGTTCATTATCAGCATTGTATACACAGTAAACTTTATCACCAGTCACATAACTATGAACCCATTCAATCCCTGTTCCCATATCTTTTAATATTCCACATGATTTTTGTGAAATACCTTGAAGATCAGATTGTCCTAAATCTCCAGCTCCTGGAATATCTCTTTCTATTACATATTGCGGCATAATTACCCCTCCTTAATATTTATAATATGAACTATTTTGCTATGTATCGCCTTAATCTTCAAGAGAAAAATATCTAATTATTCTATGATTAAGAAATATCTCTGGATCAATATAAGTTTTATTTAGCATTACAGACCAATGTAGGTGTGGTCCAGCTGAGGCCCCACTATTACCAACTTTGCCAATGACCTCACCCTTTGTTATTATCTGCCCAGTCTCTACAAGTATTTTATCTAAATGAATAAAAATACTTTTAAGACCTTTACCATGATCTAGATATATGAATTTACCGTTATAGTAATAATCACCGGTTAATATAACTTTACCTGATGATGGAGATAATATATGTGTCCCTGTTGGTGCGGCAATATCTAAACCATTATGATAATTTCCTTCTTCATTATTATAAAACCTCTTAGTACCATATGTTCCTGTGGTAATTCCGTCAACTGGCTTTATAAATTTTATGTCAGGATTAGAGTTTAGCCACATCTCTTTTGCTCGAGATATATTTGCTCTTTCTTTTTCTATTCTTGATAAAGTATTCGTACTCGGTGATATATATTTATTTGCAATCTTTATATATTGTGTATCAAACTTTTTTGATTT
This sequence comes from uncultured Gammaproteobacteria bacterium, assembly GCA_913048065.1. Lineage (GTDB taxonomy): Bacteria > Pseudomonadota > Gammaproteobacteria. The sequence goes on from CAJWVG010000001.1 coordinate 40,632, forward strand.
TAGATTCATTCTTATAAATCTTTTTTGATTGTTTGCTGTAACTTCAACTGTATGAGCACCTATTTTTGTATTATACGGGATTCCATATAATAAATAATACTTTTGATTAAACTCTACAGTAGTTAATCTATTTGAGTCGTGCATAATATGCATTTGAGAGTCTTTTTCTGAGATTTCCTCTAAGTAAAGACCGCCTTGTCTTATGACTTGCTCAGTCTCAGCATGAGCAACTTGAATTAATTGTAAAATAAATATATTTATCAATAAATAAAATAGTCTAAATATCCTCATTTAATTAGTCCAAGATATTATTTTTATCTTTCCAACCCTTTTTCGTATATTTCGTTGTAATTGTAGTAATAATACCGCCTCTGACTTTCCAATATCCTATTACTGAGGCATATCTAGGTTTAATTAATTTCACAATATCTGATAAAACAGTATTTGTATTATCTTCATGAAATGCCCCTATGTCCCTATATGAGCTCATGTATAATTTCAAAGATTTCAACTCCACACATAACTTATCAGGAACATAATTAATAACAAATTCTGCAAAATCAGGCTGTCCTGTTAGTGGACATAGACAGGTAAATTCAGGTATTTCCATAGTTATAAGATAATCCTCTTTGAGCTGAGGATTTTCGAAAGTATCTAGAATTTTATCTTTTGTTTGCATTATTGTTAACTCCTGATAGTAGTATTATACCTAAGATAATATTATAATCTATTTAAGGGTTTTCTATGCGTCTTACAAAAATTAAATTAGCTGGCTTCAAAACTTTCGTTGATTCAACAACCTTATCTTTTCCAAGCAACCTTACAGGCATAATTGGACCAAATGGGTGCGGTAAATCAAACATAATTGATGCGATAAGATGGGTGATGGGGGAGTCTTCAGCCCGAAATCTTCGCGGAGACTCAATGGAAGATGTCATATTTTCTGGATCGTCATCAAGACCTGAGGTAAGCAAAGCATTCATAGAATTATATTTTGATAATGAAACTAATACATTAGATTCTAAATTTGCTAGATTTTCAGAAATAGTGATAAGAAGAGAGGTTTCTCGAGATGGTTCATCAAACTATTATTTAAATGCTACCAAGTGCAGAAGAAAAGATATTAGAGAGGTATTTTTGGGTACTGGTCTAGGGCCTAGAAGCTATGCAATCATAGAGCAGGGTATGATATCAAGATTAGTAGAAGCAAAGCCAGAGGAATTGCGTACATACTTAGAAGAAGCGGCTGGTATTAGCAAATATAAAGAGAAGCGAAGAGAAACGGAACTTAGATTAAAACATACAAAAGATAATCTAAATAGACTCAATGATGTAATGAAGGAGATAAATTCACAACTAGGTAAACTAGAAAGACAGGCTAAAGCTGCAAATGATTATAAAGTCTTAAAGGACACCGAAAGAAAATTAAAGTTAGACCTGCTGTGTATTAAATGGAGTGACTATAATACTGAAATTGAAAGTCTAGATAAAATGATTAGCAAAAACAATATTGAACATGAGAAACAAAAATCAGTATTAACTAATAGAGATAAAAAAATTGAAGAAACTAGACTTAAAAGAGGTACCGAACAAGACATCTTTAACGCTACTCAGGCTGATTTTTATGATATTGGCAGTGAAATAGCAAAATGCGAGAAAGATATAGAGCATTCCCAAGAATCTGAATCTTCCAGGCAACAGAATATCAATGAAATCATTATTAGTATTGACAATATTAAACTAGAGAAGACCAAGGAAAGCAATAAACTTTTAGAATTAACAAAGACCATTAAAGAGAAAAAAGATAATCTAGTAGAAGTAAGCAAGGAATTAGAGAATCTTAATAAAGAGAAAGCCGATTCAAATTTTGCATTACAAAATTGGCAAACAAAATTTAATGAATTTATTTCTAAACAATTAGAGACAAAGAACAAACAAGAAGTTGAGAAGACAAAAATAGATGCATCAGAAAAATCTCTGACATTGTTATCAAAAAGACTTAAAATATTGGAGTCTTATAAAATTAATGAAGATAAAAATTCATCAGACAAAAATATCATCTTAAGTGATGCTGATGATATTCAAAATAAAATATCATCTATTGGGGTTGATTTACAAAGATCTAATTCAATTAAGGATAAAAGCGATAAGCTTTTACAGTCTATACCTGAAAATATACGCTCTATATCAGATAATTTTAAAAGTCTAATTAGAAAGATTAAATCATTATTAAGATCACAACAAGATGAAATAAATGATGTCAAAACTAAAATTAAAGATTATGACTCCTCAATTGTTAAATCTAATAAAATATTAGATACATTAATTTCAGAAATAAAAGATAATGATAGGAAAAAAATTGCTTTAGAAAAAGAACGTATCGAGTTCAAGCAATTAATTGATAAAATTGTTTGGAAATCCGATGAGTTACAAAAAACCCAAAATGATTTGAATATATCTCTATCATCTTTACAATCAGATGAAGTTTCAACTCATAATAATATATCGAGACTGGATAAAGATAAAAATGAACTAGAAGATAGAAAACTACATTTACTCTCAAATGATGGAACGTCTAAAAAACCATCAACAGATATGCAGAATTTATTAAAGAAGCTTTTAGAAAAGAAATCAAAAAAGGAAAAAGAGCTAGCAACTTCACGAACTACTCTATCTACATTAGACAACAAGATATCCTCATATGAATCAGAAAAAAATGAAGTAAATTTAATCATTTCAGAAATTAGAGAGAAACTAGAGAGTGAAAAAATATCGCTTAGCGAAAAAACTGCGCAACGAGACTCATTAAAAGATAACTCAGAAATTCCAATTAAAGAAATTGAAAAAGCATTGAGAATTTCTGATATAACCAACAATGTTGAAATAACACAAAAAGAGATAGATAAAACTCAAAATAAAATTAACAATCTTGGCGCTATTAATTTAGCAGCTATTGATGAGCTAAATGAGCAACAGGAAAGAAAAGTATACCTTGATAATCAGTACGATGACTTATCTAAATCTGTAGCTACATTAGAAGGTGCAATTAAAAAAATTGACAATGAAACTAAATCTAAATTTAAAGAGATTTTTGATCAAATTAATAATAATCTTAACAATTTTTTTACCAAGATTTTTGGAGGAGGCAAGGCGTATCTAGAACTAACTGATAATGATTTGCTTAATACAGGTGTCTCAATTATGGCTAGACCTCCTGGTAAATTAGTTAAAAATATAAATCTTTTGTCTGGTGGTGAAAAAGCAGGTACTGGTATTGCTTTTGTTTTTTCAATCTTTAAAATTAATCCAGCCCCTTTTTGCCTACTAGATGAGGTTGACGCACCTCTTGACGAAGCTAACAATAATAGATTTTGTAATGTAGTCAAGGAAATGTCTGAAACTGTACAATTCATTTTTATTACCCATAATAAATCTACGATGGAGTTAGCCGATATTTTATCTGGTGTGACAATGAAAGAGGCAGGTGTTTCTAAGCTTGTTTCTGTAAACGTTAATGAGGCAGTTGATTTAACTATGAATCCAAAAAAACCTCAAGATTCTTTAAATCAACCAAATTAAAATAATGTCCCTCGATAAAGAAGCTACGAAAAAAAAATTAAGATTACTTATAGATAAGATAAATTATTATAATAGTCAATATCACACCTATGATAGTTCAAAAATAGATGATTTTAAATATGATAAACTATATGCTGAACTCAAGGAGATTGAAAGTCAGTTTCCAGAATTAATTACAGATGACTCACCAACCAGAAGGGTTGGTTCAAAAATTTTAACTGGTTTTGCTAAAGTAAAACACTCTCATCCAATGTTATCACTTGCTAATGCAGCAAACTTTGATGAATTTTCCGCTTTTTATGATAAAACACATCTTGATTTAAAACAGAAAAAAATACAATTTTATGCTGAACCAAAATTTGATGGTCTTGCTATCAGTATTACATATTTGGATGGTAAATATTATTCAGCAGTAACAAGAGGTGATGGTCAAACTGGCGAAGATGTTACTGCTAATGTTAAAACAATCAAATCATTACCTCTAAAGCTTACAGGAAAAAAAATACCTAAAACTTTAGTTTTAAGAGCTGAGGTTTACATGACACTCAATGACTTTAATTTACTCAATGAAAAACTGACAAAAGAGAATAAGAAAACTTTTGCTAATCCCAGAAATGTTGCGGCAGGATCTATAAGACAACTCGATCCTAATATTGCATCTCAAAGAAATCTTCAAATATTTTTTCATGGTGTACTTGAAATAGATAATTCTTTTACAAACTCATCCCAATCTAGCTCTCTTCAAACTATAAAATCTTTTGGCTTGCAAATCTGTACACATAATAAAGTTATTAATAATTTAAAAGAAGCTAAAGATTATTATGATTCAATAAATTCTATTAGAAATACATTGCCCTATGAGATAGACGGTATTGTTTATAAAATTAATAATTATGATTTACAAAAGATATATGGTTTTACATCAAAAGCTCCTCGTTGGGCAATTGCTTATAAATTCCAATCTGCAGAAGGCCTTACACTTCTTAAAGATGTAACATTTCAGGTTGGCAGGACTGGTGTTATCACACCCGTTGCAGAACTAGTGCCAATATCTATAGGCGGTGTTCTAGTAAGTAGAGCAACTCTGCATAATATGAATGAAATTATTAAAAAAGATATAATGATAAATGATAAAGTTTTTGTCAAAAGAGCTGGTGATGTCATCCCAGAAATTGATAGAGTTTGTTTTCAACAAAGAAAAAAAACTACTAAAGTAATTATGCCTAAATTATGCCCTGCATGCGGAACATCTCTAGTAAAAATATCGAATCAATCTATATATAAATGCCCTAATGAACTTACTTGTGAACCACAAATTATACAATCCATTCAACATTTTGCATCAAGAAAAGCGATGAATATAATTGGATTAGGTGAAAGTATCATTGAGTCATTAGTTCAAAATAAAATTATTAGTAATTACTCAGACTTATATTCTTTAAAGATTAAAACTCTTATGAGCTTAGATAGAATGGCTCTCCAATCATCTACAAATATAATAAACTCTATTAATAAATCAAAAAATATTTCTTTTGATAAATTCATATACTCACTAGGTATAAGAGAAGTCGGAGTCACTACGGCTAAAATGCTTGCTAATCATTTCCCCAATATCAAAGACTTCATTAACTCTAAAAAAGAAAATTTAGAATCCATAAAAGATGTTGGACCAATTGTAGCAGAGAATATATATAAATATTTTCGATCTAAACAAAATATTAAAAATATTAATAAAGTACGAAAATCTGGGCTTAGCATAGTTTACGAGAATCTTAATAGGTCTGGAGAACTTGATGGTTCAACGTTTGTAATTACTGGTACGTTTGAAAAGTATTCAAGAATAGAAATTGAAGAAAAAATTATTAGCAAAGGAGGTAAGGTGACAAGTTCAATATCAAAATCTACATCTAAACTATTAGTCGGTAAAAACCCGGGCTCAAAGCACGAAAAAGCATTAGAGTTAAATATTGATATAATTTTAGAAAAAGATTTATCTAAGCTTCTCTGAGTAATTCGTTAATACCCACTTTACTTCTAGTCTTTTCATCCACCTTTTTTACAATTACTGCACAATATAAACTATATTTACCATCTTTTGATGGCAAATTTCCAGATACCACAACTGAGCCCTCAGGTATTACTCCATAAGTAATTTCACCTGTTTGTCTATCCAAAATTTTTGTACTTTGTCCAATATACACACCCATAGATATTACCGAATTTTTTTTAACAATGACGCCTTCGACAATTTCTGATCTTGCTCCAATAAAGCAATTGTCTTCTATAATTGTCGGATTAGCTTGAAGTGGTTCAAGAACACCGCCGATACCAACACCCCCTGAAAGATGGACATTTTTGCCAATTTGAGCACATGAACCAACTGTGACCCATGTATCAACCATTGTTCCTGAATCAACATAAGCACCTATATTGACGAATGAGGGCATTAGCACAACATCTTTTCCAACGAAAGTTCCTTCTCTTGCGATAGCTTGAGGTACTATTCTAATATTATTTTCTTTGAGATAAGTTTCTTCAGTGTTTCTAAATCTTGAACCAAGTTTATCGTAGAATTTTGTATAATCAGTATCAATAATTTTATTTTTTCTAAATTTAAATGATAAAAGAATAGCTTTTTTTACCCATTGGTTTACATACCACGAATCATTTTTGTATTGAGCAACTCTATAATTCCCCTCATTTAATCCATTAATCACATCTTCCACAAGATTCTCAACAACGTCCAAATCAGAATCTTTTAAATTTGTATCATATGCGTTTTCAATTATTTCTATATCATCTTTATTCATAAACTACCCGGAATTTTATTATTTGAATCTTCTTTATCAATTACGTTATCTTGTGAATCTAAGAATACAAGTATATCATAATATTGTCTAATATTCTGGACATACTTAACAGTTTCCCATCCTCTCGCATAACCATATTTAGTTTGTTTATAATATTTTGACTGACTCAATTTCAAAATAAATGGCTCAATTGAAGTCCAGTCATTGACTGTCACTCCATTTTTTTTTGCTAGGGCTATAGCATCCTCTACATGTCCGAATCCTATATTATATGATGCTATGGCAAACCATAATCTTTCTTCTTTGGGAATATTTTCTGGAATCTTACCTAAAAGTTCGCGTAGATATTTAGACCCACCTTGAATGCTTTCCTTGGGATTCGTCCTATCTTTTATCCCAAGATGTTTAGAGGTATCTTTGGTTAGCATCATTAAACCTCTAACACCTGTATAAGAAACAGCATCTTTATTCCAACGAGATTCTTGATATCCAATACTAGCTAAGAGTTTCCAATCATGATTATATTCTTTTGCATAAGTTTTAAAATAAAATTCATATAAAGGAAACACGGTCACCAGATCATTTAAGAAACTTCTTGTTCCTACAAAAGTATATTGTAGTTTATCGCTAAAGTATTTTTTATAGATGAGACTTAACTTATTCACTTTCAACATTTCAGTAAAAAAAGCTGAAATACTTTTCTCTAATAGATTATTGGTATTTTTGGGTATAGCCCATGTCAATGGAACATTTTTTTTTATTTTAAAAGCTACTTCAAATTCCGGATAATATTTTTGGTATAAATGTAGTTCATCAGAATTTACAATGGTAAAATCAATATTATTATCTTTTAATGAATGTATTAATTCGTCTATATTCTTTCTATCTGAGATAGTAAAATTAACATTATCACCTAAAAAGCTTTCTAAATTATTTTTTATAATATGTGAATCTATAATTTCTATTTTTTTATTTATTAATTTAGATATAGATAAAGGTTGATTGTTATATTTTTTATTATAAATCAAATACTGATCTACTTTATGATATGGGTATGATAATTTAACATCCTGGTTAGTTCCCATATCAGCCAAAATATCAATATCACGATTATTCAACATTTCAACAGCTTCATCTAAATCATCTATCGTCACAATATTCAGTTTTACATTTAGATATTTAGCATAAAGTTCCATTATTTCAAAGGTATAACCTATTTCTTTATCTTTAATCTGATAGTAACTTGTTGGACCAAATCTCACTGCAATCGTTATTTGGTTATTATCAATAATTCTTTGATAATCATTTTTATCAAAAGGATGATAATCTTTTGCATAGAAAATGAAGATTATTACAGCAATAGATATAAAAAATATTCTTAATAAAAACTTTATCATTAGTCACTAATTTTTGATTTACTACTTGTATTATTATTTTTTTTATTATTTATATGATTTTTATTAGAGTAATTTTTTCTTTTATTGTAAGATTTATATTTATTATACTTTGAATAGTGATTTCTACTGTTAAATCTTTTTCTTCCATTATAAGATTTATTCTTATAAGATTTTTTTGGCTTTAACCCAAATAATCTTTTAATTTTATTTATTAAACTTTCAAAAATACCTATATTTTTCTTAAATGTCTTGTTTTTTCGTATAACAGGCTTTGGAGGTTGAGTATTTGGTGTAACATTACTAACCAAAGCTTCCTCATAGTGTGCGCTTGTTTCATTTAATGTTTTATTATTTTTTTGTATAGACTTATTATTCAAAGATGCTTTAAAGGCTTCTGCTGTCAAATTATCTTTATCAATATGATAGTTTGCACCTTCGATTGTGTTATCTGGTACAACTTTAATTGATATTTTTTGTCTCTCTTCTATACCTTGAATTAACTCTCTTTTATCATTTAATAAATATGTTGCTAATCTCACTGGCAAATATACTGTCAATGGTTTATTTGTTTTCATTGCTTCTTCTTCAAGCATTCTTACTAAATTAATTGATAAAGTTGATAATGATTTTATTTGGCCAGAACCTCCACAGGTAGGACATTGTTCACTGTTGTTATCTATTATTGATGACTTAAGTTTTTGTCGTGATATCTCCATTAATCCAAATTTTGATATCCTAGTAAACTGGATTTTTGCCTTATCAAGCTTTGCTAATTCAGCCATTTTCTTCATAACTGATTTCTGAGAATTTAATGACATCATATCGATAAAGTCCACAACAACCAATCCACCAATATCCCTTAATCTGAGTTGAGTAGACAAAGATATGGCCGCCTCTAGATTTGTATTAAGAGCCGTTTCTTCAATATCTCCACCTTTTGTAGATTTTGCAGAATTAACATCAATACTCGTTAGAGCTTCTGTTGTATCAAAAACTATATTTCCTCCGGAAGGTAAAGTTACTTTTCTCCTATACACACTTTGCACCTGCGCTTCAATTCCAAAGTTGCTAAAAATAGGTACAGATTTTATATAATTTTCAATTTTGATATTTGAGTGAGGTATAAAATGTTCTTTAGCATTTAAGAAATCATCATGAAATTTTTTATCATCAATAATTACCTCATCTATAGATTCGTCGATATAATCTCTGACAACTCTTGCCAGCATACTGCTTTCTTCATATATAAGGAAAGGAGCTTTTTTTAATACTGAATTTTCTAATATTGATTCAAATATCTGAATCAGATAATTCATATCCCATTCCAAGGTATCTTTTGTTGTGTCTAGGCCAGATGTTCTTAGAATAACACTCATACCTTCTGGAACATTTATGTCATTTAGCAGTTTTTTCGCAGCCAAACGATCATTGCCTTCCAATCTTCTGGAAACCCCACCTGTATTTGGGTTTCGAGGTAATAAAACCAAATATTTTCCTGCAAGACTTAAATATGTTGAAAGAGCAGCCCCTTTTGTGCCTCTTTCTTCCTTATCAATTTGAACTACAATTTCTTTCCCTTGTTCTATACAATCTCTTGCTGATTTAGATTTACCTGCTGTAAAGATATCTGGTGATATTTCTTTGAATGGCAAGAAGCCATGTCGAGTCCTTCCAAAATTAACAAAGGCCGCTTCTAGACTAGGTTCTACCCTAGATATTGTGCCCTTGTAAATATTTGATTTGATATTTTTTGATGGTAAATCTATGTCTAGTTCTATAAGCTTGTTGTTCTCGACAATAGCCAGCCGCAGCTCTTCTCGCTGAGAGGCATTTATTAGTATTTGTTTCATTTGTAATCCTGTAATTCATTTCTCTATAACCATGATTTTTATTAATCTTATGAGGTAGCTATTATTTAAATATGTAAGCTTTATCACTCGTTATTTAATAGTAGTACTGTTTAATCTGTTTTTATTTACTTGTTTTTACTTAAAAACGACTATTTGCATAATACAAATCAATTTATTTTATTTTTTTCAATACTTTAGCCATTTTTTGACTAAATATTTAAACAATACAAAAATCTTTGAATTAATATATCAATGATTTAAACTATCTTCAAATACTATTGTGTCTATTTCTAATAAAATAACGGTTAAAAAAGTTAAAATTCCTTCGTCACAGGAAGGACAGAGGCTTGATAATTACTTAAGAAAAGCTCTGTCCGGGGTTCCCAATAGTCTTATATATAAAATTATCAGAGATGGACAGGTCAGAGTAAATAGCGGCAGAGTAAAACCACTTTATAGGTTGAAAAAAAATGATATCGTACGGATACCCCCGGTATCTGTGGATTCTAAGCCTGAAATCATGTCAAAATTTCTAATAAAAGATTTAAATAAGATAATTCTACATGAAGATGATGATTTTCTGGTTATAAATAAACCAGCGGGAATAGCTGTTCATTCGGGATCGAAAATAAAGAATGATATCATTACATCTTTAAGATCATTAGAAAAATATAAAAATATATCGCTTGTGCATAGGCTGGATAAAAATACGAGTGGTTGTTTAATATTAGCAAAGAATTATTATACTGCATCTGCGCTAGGAAAAATGTTTCAAGCCAGTAATATAGAAAAAAATTATTTATCATTATTAGCGGGTGCATTGCAAGGAGACAGGATTGCAATAGATCAATCTCTAATCCGAAATAAAAATAATTATGATAACTCAGTCAGTATATCCGATAAAGGAAAAAAGGCTTTGTCATACATATCATTGATTAAACAATTTAAAGAATGTTGTTTAGTTGATATAAAAATTGAAACTGGCAGGATGCATCAAATTAGAGTCCACACAGCAAGCATAGGACAGCCGGTATGTGGAGATACTAAATATGGCAACATTCAAACTAATAAGCTATTTAGAAGCTATGGTTTAAAAAGAATGTTTTTACATTCTAAAAATATATCTTTCTATTTTAAAAAACAACATCATATAAATGCACCAACTCCAGAAGATTTGTCTCTTGTTATTGCTAATTTAAAAAATGAGTTATAAGATGTTTCTTAGACTATAGGAGAATTGATATGGATGATAATAAGATTACGCAAAATTTAGTAGAATCTTTGCTCAAGGATCGAAATTCTGAAAGGAGATATAGATTAATCTATAGAGCGGGATTTTTAATTTTATTTTTATTCATTATTTTATTAATGTATTTATCATCATCTAATCAGAATAATTATGCCGAGTCTCATGTTGCTGTTATTGAGATAAATGGAATGATAGGGTCAGGCGGGCCAGTAAATGTTGAAAATATTATACCATTCGTAAAAAATGCATTTAATAATAAAACATGTAATGGAGTAATATTAAAAATTAATAGTCCTGGTGGTAGTGCAACACAATCTAAAATAATTTTTGATGAAATTAATAAGCTTAAGTCAAAAAATGCTAAAAAAGTTTATTCCGTGATAGAAGATGTTGGCGCATCTGGTGGTTATTATATTGCTGCCAGTGGAGATAGAATATTCTCTAGTACTTCTAGCATAGTAGGCTCTATAGGTGTAAGGTTAGATAGCTTTAACATTGGGCCATTAATGAATAAACTTGGCATTAAATCACAGGTTATCTCTTCTGGCAAAGACAAGACAATTTTAGATCCATATAATAGTTTATCAGAAGAGCATAAAGCTCATCTGAAAAAACTATTATTTAATATCCATGACCAATTTATTAAAGACATTAAAAAATCACGTAGTTCAAAAATAGATGGTCAAAATGTATTTACAGGATTATTTTGGACAGGCGATGAAGCTACTAAAATTGGCTTAGTAGATGAGATTGCATCCATCTATGATGTCAATGAAAAATATTTTAATAATATTAATTTGATTACTTACAATAATAAGAAGAATGTCTTAAAAGAACTACTAAATACTATACTAAACTATCCAGCAATAACATATGGTACAAATGGTATAACATATTGAGATATGAGTTATCAGTTATATTTTGAATCTATAAAAAAAAATCAGAATTGTCAGTCTTTTTCATTAATTTCTAGTTCTGGTTTAAGCAAAAAAAAACCCTTATCATTTGATATTATTCGAGACATGAACACATATAAAAAGTCTTATGGGAAAACACTCATCATTGGTGGCGATGAAGGCTACTTAGGCGCCATAATTATATCAAGTAGATCAGCATTATATTCTGGTTCAAGATATGTAGAAGCTTTTTCAACAAAAACTCATGCTAATATATTAGCTACTTATCAACCTGAATTAATAACTTCTTACTCAGTTGAGAAACTATATAAAGTTATCAAGGATTTCCAAAATATTTTAATAGGCCCTGGTTTATCAGAAAATAAATGGTCAGTTGATATTTTCGAAAAGTTTAAAAAACATTTGCTCAGCAATAATATAGGACAGAATATAATAGCTGATGCCGGTTTTTTAAATATATTATCCAGTTATCCTTTTAAATTTGACAACTGGATTCTTACTCCACATATTGGTGAAGCAGCTAAACTTTTGAATACCAGCACAAAGAAAATTCAAGAAAATCGATTAGAAGCAGCTACAAGACTACAGAAAAAATTTGGTGGGGTCGTGGTTTTAAAGGGACCGGGTACAATTATCAAAGATAATCATGATGCTTATGTATGTTCTCATGGAAATCATGGAATGGGAACTGCTGGTATGGGGGATTGTCTAGCTGGCATAATATTATCCATGGTTAGTATGGTGGATAATAAAGATTATATTAAATCTATACTATATGCCGTTGGAGTACATTCATTGTCAGGTGATTTAATAAAAAGTGAAAAAGGCACCATAGGATTACTCGCTAGTAATGTTATGCGAAAAGTTAATAAATTATTAAATAATAAAATATAACAATATATGTCAAAAAGAATATCATATAAGTATTTTTATTTTAAAAAAGAAAAATCTTTGCTTAAAGTATTTGATAACCTAAATATCAAAAAATATAACAAAGCATTTTTATTTCTCAATGGTGAGGTAGGTTCTGGAAAAACAACATTCGTTAGACTATTTATGAACTATATGAATGCTGATGACCAAGTAACAAGTCCAACGTTTACTCTAGTCAATGAATATAAAGTGAATGGAAACAATATTTATCATTATGACTTATATCGATTGAAATCATCACGAGAGCTATTAGAAATTGGAATAGACCATTATATTGAACAAGATGGTTATCATTTTTTTGAATGGCCAGAAAAATTCCTTTCCAATCTACCAAAACCAGATATTGAGATTAACTTTACTATCTTGGATAATTCTAGGCTTATTAAAGTTTCATCCTATTCTCATGAATAATAGAATTCCAGTTATAGCGCTGCTCGGCCCAACTGCTATTGGAAAATCTAAAATAGCCCTCGAACTGTATGATCAATACCCCATAGAGATTGTAAGTGTCGATTCTGCCATGATATATAAAGATATGGATATTGGTACAGATAAGCCTACGCATGATGTATTGGCATCAAAAAAACATCATTTGATAGATATAAGAAACCCAAATCAAAATTATAATGTGGGTGATTTTTATAGTGATGTTAATAATGTAATCACAGAAATCCATTCTAATCGAAAAGTACCTCTATTGGTTGGTGGATCTATGATGTATTTTAATAGACTCTTTAAAGGTTTATCGCAAATCCCTGGAAGAAGTATTTCAGATCGTAAATTAATAAATCATCTTAATAATTTTTATACATCAACACAGTTACATGAATGTTTGAAACATTTTGATCAAAAATCCTATAATAATATTAATAAAAATGACAAACAAAGGATAGAGCGTGCAATAGAAGTCTATATGTCTTCTGGTAAACCAATTACTTCTTTTTTCAATAAAACTAATTTATTAGAAGTTAATTATAAATTTATAAATATTAAACTAACCATTAGTAGCAGAAAAGACATACATGAGAAAATATCGCATAGAGTCCAACAAATGTTTAAAAAGGGATTAATTGATGAAGTAATTTATGTTAGAGATAAGTATTCTCTTTCAAAAGATTCGCAATCAATGAAGTCTATAGGTTATAGACATGTTTTAGAGTACTTAGAAACGAAAGAAACTGTAAATGACTTACAAAATAAGTGTTTATTTGCTACCAGACAGTTAGCCAAGCGTCAGCATACATGGCTAAAGCAATTTACTGATATTATTGATATTGATATTTCAACTAACAAAACTGACAAATTAAAACAGATTATAGACAACTATTTGCAATTTATATAAATAGTGTCACTATAAGGAAGAGATTAAGCATTTTTGAATAAGAGAATTTATTATGACTGAAATTCTTCAAGATAAATTTCTTAATAATTTAAGGAAAGAAAAAATTTCTGTAGCAATATTCTTAGTTAATGGAATAAAGTTGGAAGGTATTGTCGAGGCTTTTGACCCGTATACAATATTACTAAAAAACAAAACCACACAATGTGTGTACAAACATGCTATATCTACAATTGTACCAAGTAAGCCAACTAAATTAGAAATTGATGCTTAGGAAAGATTGTATTATATTATAGTCACGGAGTAATTATATGGCATGGAATGAACCTGGCGGAAACAAGGATCCTTGGGGTCGGAAAACAAAAAACAACTCAGAAATTGATACTATTCTCAATGATATAAATAGTTTTTTTAAAAATATTTTAAGTGGTAATGGAGGAGGTCCTTCCACGACCCCAAATAAGAAGAATACCTCAATATTAGGGGCAATTATTGTAGTTGTTTATCTACTTTCTGGAATTTATATCGTTAATGATGGTGAAAGAGGCGTAATTCTTCAATTCGGTAAATTCCATTCTATCACTACACCAGGACCACATTGGGTACCTAGAATAATTCAAAAAGCTGAAATTGTGGATGTCTCAAAAATTAGATCCGTCCAACAAAAAGCCGTTATGTTAACAGAAGATGAGAATATAGTTAGCGTTAATTTTGCTATTCAATATGATGTTAAAGATGCCAGTGACTTTATTTTTAATCTTAGAGACCCAGATGAAACATTAACAGCAGCTGGTGAAAGCGCAATCAGGGAAGTTTTGGGTAAAAATAAAATGGATTTTGTCATAACTGAAGGAAGAGAGTCCATAGCTGCATCTACTAAAGATTTATTACAAACTGTTTTAGATAGCTATAATTCAGGCATTAATGTTCAATCGGTCAATATCCTAGAGGCACAGCCGCCCGAGCAGGTTCAAGATGCTTTTTCCGATGCAATTCGTGCCCGAGAGGATGAACAAAGATATATTAATGAGGCTGAGGCGTATAAAAATGAAATCATACCTCTTGCTCGCGGTAAGGCAAAACAGATTATTGAAGAAGCAAAAGCTTACAAGGTAAAATTAGTCAAATCTGCTGAGGGTGAAGCAATAAGGTTCACACAACTTCTCACTGAATATCAAAAAGCTCCTGATGTTACGAGAGAGCGTCTTTACTTAGAGTCAGTTGAAGCTGTTCTCGGAAACACTACAAAAGTCATGATAGATATTGACGGTGGAAATAATTTGCTTTATTTACCGCTTGATAAAATTTTAGAACCAAGAATGTCTAACAGTAATCGTGCATCAAACTTTGTTAATGACAGTGATAAAAACTCATTAGCAGATAAGATTAGAAATAATCGAGATAGCTTTAACAATAGAAAGAGAAACCTATACAATGAATAATAGAAATATATTAACAATTATCTTAGCGTTATTTATCGTCATAGTATCTTCTACATTTATTGTAGATGAAAGGGAAGTTGCAATAAAATTTAGATTGGGTGAAATAGTCAGAACATATCAAGAACCTGGTTTATATTTTATGATACCTTTTGTTAATAATATCAAAAAATATGACTCAAGATTACTCACAATGGATTCAAAACCGGAACAGTTTTTAACAAATGAAAAAAAGAATGTAATAGTTGATTCATTTGTTAAATGGAAAATTACTGGCCCGGAAAACTTCTATAGATCATCTAAAGGTGATGAGAGAATAGGAATTAATCGATTATCACAAATTATTAATGATTTGACGAAAAGTGAGTTTAGTAAAAGAACAATTAATGAGGTTGTTTCTGGTGATAGAGTTGAATTAATGAATATTGTTAGAAGAGAAGCAAATCAAATATCTGAGGCTTTAGGGATTACGGTAGTAGATGTTAGAGTAAAAAAAGTAGATCTTCCCGATGAGGTAAGTAACTCTGTATATGCTCGTATGGTAAAAGAAAGAGCAACTGTAGCAAAATCATTTAGATCTAAAGGTAAAGAGGAGGCTCAAGGAATATCAGCAACCGCTGAAAGGGAATCCGCAACTATAATAGCCGAAGCTTATAAGAAATCACAAGAAATTAAAGGTGAAGGGGATGCAATATCCACCGAAACTTATGCAAAAGCATATAACTTAAATCCTGAATTCTACTCTTTTTATAGAAGCTTAACAGCATATAAAGAGACTTTTGATGCAAAACAAGATGTGTTAGTTATTCAGCCAGATTCTGATTTTTTCAAGTATTTCAATAACTCATCAGGTAGGAACTAATAGATCTCTGGCTGTTAGTCTTGCTTGCCATATCCTTATCTATAATTATAGAGGGAATGATTTTGTTTATTTCGCCTCGAGCATTTAGAAATCTTCTTTTATATTTTAACAATCTGAGCGATAATTCTTTGAGAATACTAGGGCTTATCTGTATGATATTGGGGTTAACTATATTTTTATTGGTTATTTAGCGTGATAATTATGAAATCAAAGAATTTTTTTATACCTGATGGCGTTGAATATTTCATGCCAGAGGATGCGGTTAAATTTGAAAAGCTTAAATCCAAGATACTAAACATATATTCAAAATATAAATATCAATATATTATTCCACCTATTTTTGATAGTTTAGACAATCTCTTGAATCTTAAGTCTACAGATTTAGATAGCGAGACTACATTTGTTCTAGATAAATCATCACGAAGCGAGGTTGGTATTAGAGCTGATATCACACCACAAATCTCTAGGATTGACTATCAAGTTAGCAAGGGAAAAGGTAATACAAGATTTTCATATATGGGGGATATACTTAGATTATCACCAGGACCATTTGATAGATTAAATCCTTATCAAACTGGCGCAGAATACTTTGGTAAAATCTCTCAATCAGTAGATATAGAGATAATAAAATTAATGATTGATATTATTTCTCTCTCAAAACAAAAAAAAATTATAATTGAACTTGGAGATTTATCATTTGTTAATAATTTACTTAATGAACTAGAACTAATCCCAGAAGATAAAGCCATATTAATTGATCTAATTAATTTTAAGTCAAAATTAGAAATTAATGATTTTTTTAAAAAGAATAAATTAAATAACAAAAAGCTAGTATTATTAATCGAGTTGTTAAATTTATCAGGAGATATTAATGTACTTAAAGAACTTAAAATATTAATTAAGTCATTTAAGCTTAAGTTATCCAAAGAATTTAATGATCTAACATCTATAGCTAAAGCTATAAACAAATTTAGAGGAATCTCAGAAGTACAAATAGATTTATGCGAACTACATGGTTTCAATTACCAATCAAGTCTAATTTATGCGGCTTTTGTTCCACATTTAAGAAAAGAAGCTGCAAGAGGTGGTAGATATAATGCTTATAATATTAACTCTAAGAATATTAGATTAGCTACTGGTTTCAGTTTAGATATTAAAGATATTTTTAATCTATCATTGGGGAGAAGAGATATACATGTCTAATGTACTTTTAGTAGGCACACATTGGGGAGACGAAGGCAAAGGTAAGATTGTTGATGTGCTGTCTGAATCAGTATCAGGTTGTGTTAGATTTCAGGGCGGGCATAATGCAGGTCATACATTAGTTATTGACGATGTTAAAACTATACTTCATTTGATTCCCTCAGGAATATTAAGAGACGAAGTTAAGTCTATAATTGGAAATGGAGTAGTCATATCTTTAGAGGCTTTGAATAAAGAGCTTGATGATTTAATATCTAAAAAAATTAAGATTGATAATAAATTATTTATTAGCGAGTCTTGTCATGTAATATTACCTACTCATATAGCTTTAGATATTGCTCGGGAAAAATCACTTGGAAAATCCTCGATTGGCACTACAGGCAGAGGTATAGGGCCAACATATGAAGATAAAGTTGCCCGCAGAGGCATAAGATTAATTGATTTTTTTAATCATCAAAATCTTAAAAAAAAGCTCGAAAAATCAATGGAGTATCATAACTTTATTCTGACTAAATATTATAAAGAAGAGTCTATCTCGGTCGATGATACTCTAAACACACTAATGCCAATTTTTAATAAAATTAAAAAATTTATTTGTGATGTCATACCTTTGATATTAGAACTCAATAATCAATCGAATATAATTTTTGAAGGAGCACAAGGTGCGATGTTAGACGTTGATCATGGAACATATCCATACGTCACATCATCAAACACCACTCTTTCAGGCATGATTTCTGGTACCGGAATTGGCGTTGATAAAGTTAACTATTCACTTGGAATCACGAAAGCCTATACTACTAGAGTCGGACATGGCCCTTTTCCTTCTGAACTAGATAATGAACTTGGTTTAAATATTGCAAAATGGGGTGGAGAAGTCGGTGCCACAACAGGAAGAGCGAGAAGATGTGGATGGTTGGATTTGAAGATTTTAGAAAAATCTATTGAACTAAATCGTATAGATGGAATTGCTCTTACGAAACTTGACGTTTTAGATAATCTTGAGTCAATAAAAATTTGCACAAGCTATGGTGCAATTAATTATGATACTTTTGAAGTGGATGATTTAGAGTATATTGAACTTGAAGGATGGCAATCATCTACTGTAGGAATTACAAATATGGCTGACTTACCAAAAAAAGCTATAGAGTATATTAAAACTATTGAAGAATTATCAAAAAGACCAATTGTTATGATTTCTACGGGACCATCAAGAAATCAAATAATATCCGTAAAAAATATTTTCTCATAAAATATGACACCTAAAAAAAACCCAATATATATTTATGGATTACACACATGTAATGCACAGTTAAAGCTAAATCCCACTAACATAAAAAATATTTATATTAAAAAACCACCTTTTAATAATCAAATCAAAAGTATAATTAATGAAATAAAAAAAAATAAATTACAAATTTCTGAAGTTGATAAAGATTTTTTGACAACATTATGTTTATCTGCAAAACATCAAGGTATCATTTTTGAATTATCTGAAAATATCACATCTGGGTTCGACATTGATTTATTTTTACAAACAGAGCCGAATCCATTTATAGTGATACTGGATTCGATTCAGGATCCTCGAAACTTAGGTTCATGCATCAGATCTGCAAATGCCGCAGGTGTCTCTTTAATAGTTAAAAAAAAATCGAACTCATGTGAGATTTCACCGTTAGTCCATAAAGCCGCTTCAGGAGGTCTCCAGGGTCTTTCTCTCTTAGAAGTAAATAATCTTCCTAACGTAATCAAAAAATTTAAAAAGAATAACATAACAATACTAGGTACATCAGATAACGCTCCAATGAGTATCTATGATTTGAAACCTATTGATTCTGGGGTTGCAGTTATAGTCGGCTCTGAAGGAGAAGGTGTAAGCCATTCGTTGTTACAACTTTGTGATGATACATGCAGGATACCTATATATGGCTCTGTTGAGTGTCTTAATGTTGCTGTGGCAACTGGAATCATTCTATATCAGATACAGAAAAATATTAAAAAAATTAAATGATTATTTGATATATTTTTGATACTAAAGTAGTATTCGCATATTGGACTAAAAGTATGAAAAATTACGAATTATTATTAATGTTTAATGTCAATCAGGATGAGTCTACTGAGCAGACTATAGCCAAGTATAAGGATATTGTATCTACTAAAGGCGGTACTGTTGATAGGTATGAAGACTGGGGAATAATGAAATTGGCATATAATATCAACAAAATCAATAAAGCAAGGTATATACTGCTCAATTTTGAAGCTGATAACAATGTTTTAAAAGAACTATCTGAACTTATTAAATTCAATGATAATATTTTGAGACATATGTTTATATCACAAGATAAAAAAATCACAGAACCCTCAATAATGATGCAAAATAAAGAGAGAGCATAAAAAATGACAGAAGAATTAACAAAGAAAAAGTCAGATATGATCGATCAAATTGATTATAAAAATCTTGGTTTCTTGAAAAAATTTATATCAGAGTCCGGAAAAATCTCACCACGCAGAGTAGCTGGTACTTCTGCCAAGGAGCAAAGAAAAGTTAATAAAGCAATTAAAATTGCCAGACATTTAGCGTTATTGCCATTCTGTGATAATCATAAACAATAATGGATATCTTACTTCTAAAAAATATTAAAAATCTTGGTGAAATTGGGAGTAAAGTCTCAGTCAAATCTGGTTATGCGCGTAACTATTTAATACCTAAGAATTATGCAATGCTCCCGACAAAAGCAAATCTTGCTATCATAGATCAGCAAAAACAGGAATTACTTAAAAAAGAAGAGGAATTGCGAGCAGTAGCTATTTCTCAAAAAGAGAAATTTGATGGTTACATAATGAGTTTTGAAGTCAATGTCCAAGAAGAAGATGATAAGCTTTTCGGCTCAATAACACTCCAGAATATAATCGATAAATTGCGAGAAGATGGTTTTGAGCTTGAGAAAAAACAAGTTAATCTTCCATCAGGACCAATAAAAAATTTTGGTGAAGACTATAGTATTAATATCGGTCTTCATGTTGATATAAATGTTACAGTTCCTATAAAGTTAGTCAAAAATTCTGCCCCCGCCCCTGTTTCAGTTGGTAGCGCTGTACTTGATACTACCAATTCATCTACTTCTGAATAAAAGATAACACCCCTACAAAATCCATTGCTTTTCAGTTAAGATAAGTAATGGAAACTAAACTACCATCTATACCTAAATCTTTAGAGGCAGAACAGGCATATCTTGGCTCGTTAATCATGGACTCTTCATCTTGGGATCAAGTCTCCCATATTCTTGAAGCAAAAGATTTTTTTGATATGAATAATAAAATTATATATTCTGAAATATATGATTTAGCTTCTGCAGGTCAGGTTATAGATGTCGTTGTTTTAGAAGATTGTTTACGTAGTAAGGGAGTATTAGATAAAGTTGGTGGCATACAGTATCTGGGACAGTTAGCTAGAAAAGTTCCAACCTCAGCACATATAAAAGCTTATGCAGATATTATTAAAGAAAAATCAATTATGAGAGAATTGATTAATATAAGCACTAGAACTATTCAGACAGTCCATCAAAGCGAACAAGGTGATGTAAAAAATATACTTGATAAAGCAGAATCAGACATCTTCGGTATAACGGAAATGTCTAGTGTTAATGATGGTTTAAAGAAAATTGGTCCTGTCGTCCACTCATATATTGAAACAGTTTATGATAAAAAAAATAATGATGAGTTAGATTATCTTTTAACTGGATACAAAGAGTTCGACAAATTAGTTGCTGGACTTCAAAAATCGGACCTTATAATCATCGCCGGTCGTCCATCTATGGGTAAAACTGCCTTTGCAATGAATATTGCCCAGGACATTGTCTTTAAACAACATAAGAAAGTGGCATTTTTTAGTTTAGAAATGTCCGCCCAATCAATAGCATTAAGGATGCTTTCTTCTCTTAGCTCTGTTTCACAACAAAAAATACGTACAGGCGATTATGAAGCTTCTCCACAAGACACTAAATCAGTTACATCAGCAATTGAAATGATGAATGACTGTGATTTTTACATTGATGACACCGCCGCTATATCTCCAATGGACCTTAGATCAAAAGCTAGAAGACTAAAAAGAGAATCAGGCATTGATATGATTGTTGTTGATTATTTGCAGTTGATGTCTATCCCGCGCTATTCTGAAAATAGAGTTAACGAGATAGCAGAAGTTACACGTTCACTTAAAGCAATAGCAAAGGAACTGGATATTCCTGTTGTTGCTCTCTCACAGTTAAATAGGGGTGTAGAATCTAGAAATGATAAAAGACCTTTTTTATCTGACTTAAGAGAGTCGGGGTCTATTGAACAAGATGCAGATTTAATAATTTTTTTATATAGAGAAGAGGTATATGATTCTAACACCGATCAAAAAAATATTGCTGAAATACGAGTAGAAAAACATAGAAATGGACCAACAGGATTTATAAAACTTACATTCGTACCACACTGTACACGATTTGAGGATCACCATCCCCAAGTCTATGACGGGGTAGGTGAATACTAATAACTCACTCTTCCAATAGGCTTAATTTTCCTTTTTTACCTTCCCAGTCTTTAGCATCGATAGGAGCATCTTTGATATTAGTCAATATAGGCCATTTTTTAGATAATCTTCTATTTATCTCTAAAAACTCTCTATCTATATCTGTAATATCTTCATCAGAAACTATTGCATTTATTGGACATTCAGGTTCACATAAACTGCAGTCTATGCACTCATCTGGATCAATTACCAAAAAATTTGGACCTTCATGAAAACAATCAACTGGGCAGACTTCAACACAGTCAGTATATTTACACTTTATACAATTTTCTGTGATAACATATGTCATAGAATTTATTCTGCACTAAACTATTAATATTTGCACATGAAAAAAATAAAAAAAGTCGTCTTTCCTGTAGCTGGTTTAGGTACTAGGTTTCTACCAGCAACGAAAGCAAGTCCAAAAGAAATGTTGCCCATTGTGGATAAACCCCTAATTCAATATGCTGCTGAGGAAGCAGTGAACTCTGGTATTAAGCAGCTAATATTTGTTATTGGAAGAACAAAAAACACAATCATAGATCATTTTGATTCGGCACCAGAGCTGGAATCTGAATTAATTAATAAAAAAAAGACAGCATTACTTAAAATTGTACAAAAGATTGTACCAAAAAATGTTGATTGTATTTTTGTACGACAAAATTCACCTGCAGGTCTTGGACACGCAATCTACTGTACTAAAAATATTATTAATAATGATCCCTTTGCTGTTATTTTAGCTGATGATCTTATCAAATCTCAAACACCTTGCCTGAAACAAATGATTGATATATATAATGATAAACAATCAGCAGTTTTAGCACTTGAAAAGATTAATAAAAAAGATGCGGATAAGTATGGTATTGTCGAATTTCAATCTAAAGAAAAAAATATTTATGATATCAAGTCAATTATTGAGAAACCTTCGCCAAAGGCCGCTAAATCTAATTTAGGTGTAGTCGGACGATATATTTTACCTGCTAATATTTTTGATTATATTAGCAAATTGAAGCCCGGAACCTCAAATGAAATTCAGCTAACCGATGCTATTTCATCTCTACTTAATAATCATAATATTTATGGCTATGAATTTGATGGAGCGAGATTTGATTGTGGTAGCAAAATTGGCTATCTCAAGGCAACAGTCGAATATGCTATTGATCATAAAGAAGTAAGTAAAGATTTTAAAAAATATTTGAAAAATATAAAAATTTAAAAATTACATTGATGATATTGGATTTATCATTTATGATGCTTTAAATTATTCCTCGGTAGCTCAGTTGGTAGAGCGAGTGACTGTTAATCACCAGGTCGGCGGTTCGAGTCCGTCCCGAGGAGTAAATCAGAGCGAATCGATAATTCTTCTCATTGCTTTTTCAAGAGTAGGCATATCTATAGCAATAGATATTCTTATATGCCCTTCTGAGCCAAATGCACTACCAGGGACTACTGCAACTTTAGCATTGTTTAATAAGTGCAACGCTAACTCTTTATCATCTTTAATAGAAGCACTATTTTTTATATATCCATGAAATGATGGAAAAACATAAAAAGTTCCATCTGTTTCTTTACATACTACCCCATCAATTTTATTTAATTGATCTACGACAAAATCGTGCCTTATCTTATATTGTTCTTTCATGGATGGTAGTTCTTTACAATCCTGAGATAGTGCTGCACATGCTGCAGCTTGCGAAATTGAACTAGCACACGATGTGCTCTGAGATTGTAATGTTTTCATTTTCTTTATTATATCCTTACTACCAGCAGCATAGCCAATTCGCCAACCAGTCATTGAATATGCTTTTGAAACACCATTTAGTATTATTATTCTTTCTTTTAGATTCGGACACACATTAGCTAAATTGTGAAATTTTTCATTATGCCAATGAATATGTTCATAGATATCATCTGATGATATAAAAATGTCTTTATATTCTTCTAAAACTTTTCCTATTTTTTCCAGCAGCATAGAATTAAAATATTTTCCACTGGGATTGTTTGGACTATTAAGCATAAAAAGTTTCGTTCTATTAGTGATAAGACTTTCAAGAAGATTTGGATCTATTTCAAAATTATCATCATAATTAGTCTCGAGAAGAATTGGTTTTCCGCCTGAATATATTACCATGTCAGCATATGATACCCAGTATGGCTGTGGAATTATAACTTCATCGCCATCATTGATTAATACTTGTAATAAATTAAATATTGATTGCTTACATCCAGCGGATATAATTATTTCATCCTTGGAATAATCTAAGTTATTCTCTTTTTTGAATTTTGAAATAACAGCTTCTTTAAGTTCAGGCGTCCCGTCTACAGAAGTATATTTCGTTTTACCTTGATCGAGAGCTATTTTAGCAGCATCTTTAATATACTGGGGAGTATCAAAATCTGGTTCACCTACGGTTAGAACAATAACATCTTCTCCATTCTGACGCATTTCATTCGCCTTGGATGTCAGAGCCATTGTAGAAGATGGTTTAATTAATTTTATTCTATTTGAGAACGTCAACGTATTTCCTTGATATGTAATATTAGCTTAAATAAGTCTTTTAAGTCAACTTCATGTTAAAATATATTCAAATGAAGAAGTTTAATCTTAAATCTAATTATAGCCCTGCTGGCGATCAACCAATAGCGATAAATTCTCTAATTGATGGTATCAGCAATCATGAAAAGCATCAGACTTTGCTAGGTGTAACTGGATCCGGTAAGACTTACACAATGGCAGAGGTTATAAAACAAACCGGCAAAACCACGTTAATAATGGCACCAAATAAAACATTGGCTGCTCAACTGTATTCGGAAATGAGAGATTTTTTTCCTGACAATTCTGTTGAATATTTTGTTTCTTATTATGATTATTATCAGCCCGAAGCTTATGTCCCTGTGTCAGACACATTTATAGAGAAAGATGCCTCACTAAATGAACATATCGAGCAGATGAGACTGTCTGCCACAAAATCCTTAATAGAAAGGAAAGATGCTATTGTTGTAGCTAGTGTTTCTGCCATATATGGTCTAGGTGACCCAAAAACATATTTCAAAATGAAACTGCATTTAGTTGAGGGCGATATAATAGATCAAAGGAAGATATTGCGGCGTCTCAGTGAATTACAGTACACTAGAAATGATTTAGAGTTAAGAAGAGGGACTTTTCAAGTCAAAGGAGAGATAATCGATATATTTCCAGCTGACTCTGAAAAAGAAGCTCTAAGGATTGAGTTATTTGATAAAGAAATTGAAAATTTATATTTATTTGACCCATTGACAGGTCAAATTATTAAAAAATTAAAAAGATTCACTGTTTTCCCAAAAACTCATTATGTCACACCCAAAGAAATAATGGATAATGCTGCCATTCAAATCAAAGCCGAATTAAAAGAACGGTTAATTCATTTTCAAAAAGAAAATAAAATTTTAGAAGCACAAAGAC
Source organism: uncultured Gammaproteobacteria bacterium (assembly GCA_913048065.1). Lineage (GTDB taxonomy): Bacteria > Pseudomonadota > Gammaproteobacteria. The sequence goes on from CAJWVG010000001.1 coordinate 66,207, forward strand.
TAAAAGAAAGAACCAATTATGATTTAGAGATGATTGCTGAAATGGGTTATTGTTCTGGTATAGAAAATTATTCAAGATATATTTCAGGAGGCAAACCCGGCGAGCCTCCTCCCTGTTTATTAGATTATCTTCCTAAAGATGGATTAATAATTTTAGACGAAAGCCATGTAACAGTTCCTCAGCTAGGTGGAATGTATCGAGGCGATCGATCTAGAAAACAAACACTTGTTGATTATGGTTTTAGATTACCATCAGCTCTGGATAATAGACCTTTAATGTTTGAGGAGTTTCAAAAATATGGCTTTCAAACAATCTATGTATCTGCAACTCCTGGACCATATGAAATTGAAAAATCTGATAGAATTACCGAGCAGGTAATTAGACCTACAGGATTAATTGATCCATCTGTAGAAGTTAGACCTTCATCTAATCAAGTAGAAGATTTCTTATCAGAAATTTCTAAAGTAGTTAAAAACAAAAACAGAATATTAGTGACGACATTAACAAAAAAATCAGCTGAGAACTTAGCCGAGTATTTTACCGATGAGTTTAAATATAAAGCTAGGTATCTTCATTCTGACATTAATACAGTTGAAAGATCCGAAATTATTCGAGATTTACGATTAGGTATATTTGATGTGCTTATAGGAATTAATCTATTGCGGGAAGGACTAGATGTACCTGAGGTAGAGCTCGTAGCAATTTTTGATGCAGATAAAGAAGGTTTTTTAAGATCAGATAGATCTTTAATACAAACAATAGGTAGAGCTGCCCGCAATATAAAAGGCAGAGTAATCTTATATGGTGACACTATAACTAAATCCATGCAGACTGCTATTGATGAAACAGAGCGTAGAAAAGCAGTTCAATTAGCTCATAATAAAAAACATAATATAAAACCAGCAGGCATCCAGAAAGCAATTAATGAAGCTTTAGATCAAGATATTTATGTTTCTGATAAGAAGATATCTAAATTAACTCTTATTTCAAATATTAAGAAAAACTTCCCTAAAATTAAAGGAGATAATGCTGTTTCTGTTATAAAAGATTTAGAAAAAATAATGTATTCGCATGCAAAGGATTTAGAATTTGAAAAAGCGGCAAAAATCAGAGATCAAATAGAATCTCTTCAAGCAAATTTTTTAGATATGCCAAGTCAGTCAATAAGCACTGATAAGAAGAGACGGGGGTGAGATTATCAAATATAATTAGCTTGAGAATAGCGTATTTGCATGTTAATTTTACATGACTTAGGCGCGTAGCTCAGCTGGTTAGAGCGCCACCTTGACATGGTGGAGGTCGTTGGTTCGAGTCCAATCGTGCCTAAAAATAGAATTATGTTTAAAGTTACTGTAGATAATAAAGTTATAGAGTCCAACAAAGAAATCTCAATAGAGGAGCTTGTTAAAACTAATTTCTCATATGATGATATTGTTGCTGCTAAAGTGGATGGAACTTTGGTAGATTTAAGCCAGTTAATTAAATCAGATTGCGACATTAGTCTTGTTAAATCTTCTGATGAAGAAGGTCTTGAGATTATTAGACACACGTGTGCACATGTGTTTGGCCATGCAATTAAACAAGTTTATCCAGAAACAAAAATGGTTATAGGACCAACTATAAATAATGGGTTTTACTATGATATTTTCTCAGATAATAGCATCTCGGAGAAAGAGTTATCATCAATTGAAAAATTAATGAAGAAGTTATCTAAAAAAAATTACAAAATAATAAGAGAGGTTATTGATAAGGATAAAGCTAAAGAAGTTTTCACAAAAAGAAATGAGGATTATAAACTTAAACTAATCGAAGAAATCCCAGAAAATGAAACTATAGCAATTTACCATCATGAAGAATATATCGATATGTGCAGAGGACCACATTTAACGAGTACAAAATTTCTTAATTTTTTTAAACTCATGAAGGTTTCGGGTTCTTATTGGAAGGGTGATTCAAAAAATCAACAGTTACAGCGTATTTATGGGACAGCTTGGGATACGAAAGATAACTTAAAATCATACCTTAATAAATTAGAAGAAGCCGAGAAACGAGATCATAGAAAAATTGGTCAAAAACTCGACCTATTTCATTTTCAAGAAGAAGCGCCTGGCTTGGTGTTTTGGCATGATAAAGGATGGAGTCTTTTTAATATTATCAAAGATTTTATAACTCAATACCTCAGAGTAAACCATTATCAAATAATTAATACACCTCAAGTTCTTGATAAGTCATTATGGAAAAAATCTGGGCATCTTGATAAATTCTCAGATTTAATTTTTGATGTAACTTCAGAAAGTAAAGAATTTGCAATAAAACCAATGAGTTGCCCAGGTCATATCCAAGTCTATAATCAAGGTTTAAAAAGTTATCGAGACCTTCCAATTAAGTATGCGGAATTTGGGATAGTACACAGAAATGAACCCTCAGGTACTTTGCATGGATTGATGAGAATCAGGGGATTCACGCAAGATGATGCTCATATATTTTGTACACCAGATCAGATTGAATCTGAAATAAAAAAACTCATAAATGATATATATGATCTTTACAATACATTTGGTTTTACCGAGATTAAAGTTGAGCTATCAACTAGACCAGAAAAGAGAGTGGGAAGTGATGAGATATGGGATAAATCTGAAAAAGCTTTAGCTTCGGCGTTAAATTCTAGCAGTATCAATTTTGAACATAATGAGGGGGATGGAGCTTTTTATGGCCCAAAAATTGATTTTTCTCTATTGGATTCATTGGAAAGAGAGTGGCAATTAGGAACTATTCAACTAGATTTTTCTATGCCAACAAGACTGGATGCTAATTATATTGGAGCTAGTGGAGAAAAAATTGCTCCTGTGATGATTCATAGAGCCATTCTTGGCTCATTAGAGAGATTCGTTGGCATCCTATTAGAGGAATATGCTGGAGATTTACCACTATGGATGGCTCCTGTACAAGCCGTTATATTGAATATATCTGAAAACCAAGCAAATCATTGTGAAGAACTAGCTGATGAACTAAACTCAGCAAACATAAGATGTTCTGTAGACTCAAGAAATGAAAAGATTAATTATAAAGTACGTCATCATAGTATGATGAGAACCCCATATTTACTCATAATTGGGGATAAAGAGTTGAAAGACAACCATATATCAGTCAGAACCAGAACTGGCGAAGATCTGGGTGTAATGAATGTTGATAAATTTGTAAAAATGGTAGAAACTCTTGTAGATGAGAAGAGTAAAAATTTAAATATCAACCAGGAGTAATGTTATTGCAATTAATAAAAGAATGAGAATGAACTCTAGGATAAACGTCCAAGAAGTCAGACTCATTGCATCTAATGGCGATCAAGTTGGTGTAATAGACACGGCTAAAGCCTTAGAGCTAGCCAAAGAAGAAGAATTAGATTTAGTCGAGATAGTGCCAAATCAAACTCCTCCAGTATGCAGGATAATGGATTATGGTAAATATAAATTTGATAGTCAAAAAAAAGCTCATGCAGCAAAAAAGAAGCAAAAACAAACTCAAGTAAAAGAAATTAAGTTTAGACCAAACACAGAAGAGGCCGACTACCAAGTCAAGCTAAAAAGTTTGATTAAATTCTTAAATGGTGGAGATAAAGCTAAAATAACTATGCGTTTTAGAGGCCGTGAAATTGCACATCAAGTTATTGGGCGTGATTTTCTTGATAGAGTACAAAAGGATTTGGATGAATACGGAATAGTTGAGCAAATACCTTCATTTGAAGGAAGACAAATGGTAATGGTTATAGCGCCGAAGAAATAAATCCTGTATACTTATATCGTTTTTAAGCTTAAATAAGAGGAAGCCAATGCCAAAAATGAAAAGTAATAGTGGTGCAGCAAAGAGATTTTCTAAGACACCTTCTGGAGAAATGAAAAGAGCGCAATCCCATCGCAGGCATATTCTCACTAAAAAAAGCACTAAACGCAAGAGACATCTTAGAGATGATTTGATGATCAGTAAGGCTGATAAGGCTCTAGTTAAAAGGATGTTACCATACTAATTTAGGAGATAAACATGGCGCGCGTAAAACGTGGTGTAGTAGCACACGCAAGACATAAAAAAATATTGAAACTTGCCAAAGGTTATAAAGGAGCAAGGAGTAAAGTATACAGAGTTGCTAAACAAGCTGTCATAAAAGCAGGACAGTATGCATATATAGGCCGCAAACAAAGAAAAAGACAATTTAGATCTCTCTGGATTACCAAAATAAATGCAGCAGCTAGATTAAATAATATGTCATACAGTCAATTTATGAATCAGTTAAAAAAAGCTGATATTTCAATTAACCGTAAAATGTTGGCTGAATTAGCAATGAACAATGCTGAAAGTTTCACAGCAATTGTAAATTCTATAACTAACCAAAAATAACTTTTCCTTTACTCTGTGTCAAAAAAACATACTTCACTAATATCAGAACTTAGAGGTAAGTTAAAGACATGTGATTCTTCACATGAACTATCTAATATCAAATCATATTATTTAGGTAAGAACGGTATTCTTGCTGATGAATTTATAAAATTAAAAAGTGTCAAGCTATCAGAAAAAAAAGAACTTGGTATGTCATTAAATATTCTAAAAAACGAAATGCAAGATTTAATAAGTCAAAAATTAAATCTATTGAGTAGTGAGAATGATAAAGATATAAAAGCAACGGATGTAACTCTGCCTGGAAAAAATATTTCGCTAGGCTCAAGACATCCTATAGCTATTACAATTAATGATATTATGGATATTTTGGGAAGCTATGGTTTTACATCTGTTGAAGGACTTGAAATAGAAGATGAATTTCATAATTTTGAAGCTCTAAATATTTCCGACAACCATCCTGCAAGAGATATGCATGATACCTTCTATGTTTCTGATAATAAATTATTAAGAACACATACCTCATCAGTTCAAATTAGATCTATGATGGTTGCTGAGCCTCCTTTAAAAATTATGACACCAGGGAAAGTATATAGATGTGATTCCGACCCAACTCATTCTCCAATGTTTCATCAAATTGAAGGTCTACATATAGATGAAAATATAAATTTTGGTCATCTCAAAGGAACATTGATACATTTTATTAAAGAATTTTTTGGTAAAGAAATGCAAATACGTTTTAGACCTTCTTATTTTCCTTTCACAGAACCGTCTGCGGAAATAGATATAAAATTCAAAGGTAAATGGCTGGAAGTTCTAGGATGTGGAATGGTTCATCCTAATGTTTTATCTAACGTTAATATTGATAATAAGAAATATACTGGATTTGCTTTCGGATTGGGGGTTGAAAGGCTAACGATGCTAAGACATTCGATTACTGATTTACGTATGTTTTATGATAATGATATATCTTTTTTATCACAGTTTAAGGATTTAAAATAGCTATGAAAATAAGTTTAAACTGGCTCAAAGAATATATACCAAATATAAAAAAAAATAATATTTTTGTGAATGAATTGACAGCACTTGGTTTAGAAGTTTCTAGCGCCAAAAGAATAAAGAAAGATACAATAATTGATATTGACATGACACCTAATAGAGCCGACTGTCTATCTATCATTGGTATTGCTAGAGATGTCAGTCCACTTTATAATAAAATTGTCAAATATCCTGAATGTGTAAAGTTAAACCAATCAAAAACTAACAATCTATCAAACATTAATAAAAGTATATGTCCTGCTTATAGCGCGCTTGTGATTATGGGCATTGATAACAAAATTAAAACTCCTACTTATATTAGAACTAGACTAGACGCTTGTGGTATTAGTTGTATAAATTTTATAGTAGATGTTTTAAATTATGTGATGCTTGAAGTAGGGCAACCTATGCATGCATTCGATAAAGATAAATTTGATGGAAAGGTTTGCGTAAGATATGCAAAGAAAAATGAAAAAATAAATGCATTAGATGGAGAAGAATACTCTTTATCAACAGAAACCCCTGTAATAACCGATAATAAAAGTGTACAGGCTATAGCGGGCATTATAGGTTCAACTCAATCGTCTGTTAATTTAAAAACAAAAAATATTATTATCGAATCTGCTTTCTTTACTCCTAGTATAATTCGTAAGACGGCAAAATCCTATAGACTTCAAACTGATGCATCTTATAGATTTGAACGAGGTGTGGATCCTGAAATAAATAAATATGCTATTGCTAGAGTGCTATCAATCATAAAAAACCATATGAGCATCAATAAATATTATTTTAATAATATAAAAATCAAGAAAATTGCTAATCATGTCGGGAAAACTGTTAAAATTCATCCATCTGAATTTAGTCAGTTGCTAGGAACGGATATACAATTAAAATTTATAATAAAAACTTTAAAATATCTTGGTTTCAAGCCAAAGATGAATAAATCATTTATACAAACTACCGTACCTAGCCATAGATTTGATATTAATATTTCTCATGATTTAGTAGAGGAAGTCGCAAGAATTTATGGCTATGATAATTTCAAACCTATCCTTAAAGTTGATTCTATTTCTTATAAATCATCCAAACTCAATAAAATTAACTCTTATTCGAATATCTTAACTTCCAGAGGATACAATGAGACCATATCATTTAGCTTTCTTCCTAAAGGTTCGCAAAAAAAATACTCTGAGAGTAATATTATTGAGATTATGAACCCAATATCTTCGGACAAGTCCGAAATGAGATTAACATTAATTCATAGTCTTCTGCGAACTTGTCAATACAATCATAGTCGACAACACTATAATGTGAAACTATTTGAATATGGAAAGACTTACAAAAAATCTTCGAAATCTAAAATCATTGAGCAGAATATCCTTGCGGGACTAATATCTGGCATTAATTCTGAATTGAACATCAAGAGCGAACAAAAAGATTTAACATTTTTTGATCTCAAGGGTGATTTGATATCATTATTTCCAAATTTATCTTTCAAACCTTCGATAGATTCTTCTTATTTAGATAAATCATGCCAAGCTAATATTTATCAAGATAAAAATATTATTGGGTATTGTGGAGAGCCTAAGAAAGAGATTTATAATCTTTTTGATTTAAAAAATAAGGTTTTCTGCTTTGAGATAATGACAGATAAATTAAACAATGAGGAGTCTATAAAATATTCGAATATTAGTATATTCCCGAAAATCAAGAGGGATTTAACCGTTTTAATTGATGATAAAATTTTAGGACAAGATATAATAGATGCTATAGAAAGAAAATCTTTTAACTATATGATAAATAGCAAAATAAGCGATATATTCTATAATGAGGCAGAATTCGGCCCTAGCATGAAAAGTATGTCATTCGAATTTATATTTCAAGATAAGAAAGGGACGCTGACTGATAACACTATTAATTCTGAAATGGACAAGATTTTTTCTTTTATCAAACAAAGTTTTAAGGCAAAAATACGAACTTAGAAGAGAGAAATGACTATAACAAAAAATTCACTTGTAGAAATAATTCACAATGAAGTCGGTTTTAATAAGAGAGAGGCCAAAGAATTTATTGAAGAATTTTTCGAAACAATCAAGAAAAATCTTGAAGAAGGAAAGGATATTAAATTTTCAGGTTTTGGGAATTTCGTACTTAGAGATAAAGTTGCAAGACCAGGCAGGAATCCAAAAACTGGCGAAGACGTCCTAATAAGCGAGAGACGGGTCGTTACATTTAAGTCTGGCTTAAAACTAAAGCATAAATTAGAGGCATATGATGGAAAATCCGAGTCCTAATCAAGGTATTAATATTCCCAATAAAAGATATTTTACAATTGGCGAAGCATCAAAGATATGTGATATTAAAGCACATGTTTTAAGATATTGGGAACAGGAATTTAAAGAGCTGGACCCAATCAAAAGAAAAGGTAATAGGAGATATTATCAACAAAAAGACTTAATATTAGTTCTTCAAATCAAAGATTTACTACAAAATCAAGGTTTTACAGTTGATGGTGCTGTTAATATGATTAGTAGTGTAAATGAAAAAACGACTGAAAAACCCCATAGTCATTTGGTCAAACAACTCAAATCAGATCTTGAAAATGTATTATCTATTCTGAAAAAATAATATGTTACCATCCTTTAGGGAAAAATATAATTATCCAAAATATCATATAAATAGAGTTGATAATATGCGGTTCTATTCTGTTTCAGAAGAAATTAATGTACCGAGTGTAACAAGTATTCTTAGGAAAACTCGCTTATCTGGCTCCAATGATGATTGGGCTAGTCAAACAAAAACAGTAGCTATAGATATTGGTAATTTGATGCATAAATATTTAGAACACTACATATCTAAAGATGAGGTATTCTATGATGTCTCAGTTAACTATGATATTGCTAAGAAACTAGCACATATAATTATAGATAATTTTATAAATGGATTAGATGAAATCTGGGGATCTGAAGCCTCTGTTTTATACAAAAATTTATATGCTGGAACAATAGATTTAATTGGAATAAGTAATGATAAATTATCTATTATAGATTTTAAATCATCATATAGAAAAAAAACTAAAAATGAAATGGATGAATATTTCATTCAATTAGCTGCATACTCAGTTGCACATGACTGGCAACATAACACTAATATTGATTCTGCAACAATCTTTCTTGCTATAAGAAATGGAGACTTTGAAAAGACAACAATTTCATCTGATGAGTTTTTCTATTATAAAAAAAAATGGTTTGAGAGATTGGATGCATATTCACGGTTATTGGAAAAATAAATGATAAATGTAGAAGAAATATTGGAGAATAATAAACAAAACAGCAAAAGATTTCATGAAATCCGGAGGTTGGTTTGACTATGATATGATGACAAAACGTTTAGACGCTATTACGTCAGAGTTAGCGCTTGAAGATAACTGGAGTGATAAATCTAAATTGATGTCTTTGCAAAAAGAGCAAAAACAAAAACAAAGTACTCTAAATACACTAGATACAATCAAAGATGATATTGAATTGATAGATTACACAATAACATCCCTAATAAAAGATAATGATATTCATGACAATGCTGAAATGATTGAAGAAATGAATGTTTTACTTGTTACCATAGGAAAAAAACTTGATTCATTAGAAACAACTCAGATGTTCAAGTCAAAAGAAGATTTTAATGATGCTTATATTGATATTCAATCAGGATCAGGAGGCACAGAAGCGCAAGATTGGGTAGCTATGTTGCTTAGAATGTATTTGAGATGGCTTGAATCAAAAAACTTTAAACATGAAGTTGTTGAATTATCTGAGGGTGAAGTTGCTGGTTACAAAAGTGCAACCATTAAAGTTAATGGTGATTTCGCCTATGGCTGGTTAAGAACTGAAACAGGTGTTCATAGATTGGTAAGAAAATCTCCTTTTGATTCTGGCAATAGAAGACATACTTCGTTTGCGTCAGTTTTTGCATATCCACAAGTCAATGAGGATATAGATATACAAATAAATAGCAGTGATCTTAGAATAGATGTTTATAGAGCTAGCGGGGCAGGTGGTCAACATGTAAATACTACTGAATCTGCGGTTAGAATAACTCATCTTCCTAGTAAAATTGTCACTCAGTGTCAAAATGGTCGTTCTCAGCACAAGAACAAAGAAAGTGCAATGAAACAACTACGTGCTAAACTATACTTATTTGAAATTAATAAAAAAAATGAAATTAAAAATAAAGTTGAGTCAGAAAAATCTGATATCTCATGGGGAAACCAAATAAGATCATATATATTAGATGATTCAAGAATAAAGGATTTAAGAACAAAGCATGAAACAGGTAATGTCCAAGCAGTCTTAGATGGGGACTTGGATGCATTTATCGAAAAGAGCTTGAAAGAAGGGTTTTAGATGACTGAAGAAAATAAACTTATTTTAGAAAGAAAAAAGAAACTAGAGGCTATTAAGCTAGATAATAAGCCATATCCTAATGATTTCAGAAAAAAAAATCAATCCGAAGATTTAATCGCTAAGCATACTGATACCGAAAAAGAAATCTTGGCTGAAAAAAATATTAATGTATCTATAGCTGGAAGGTTATTAACTATAAGGAATATGGGCAACTCTTCTTTTGCTAATTTACATGATGAAGCCGGCAAAATACAAATTTATCTTCAAAAGAAGCAAGTGGGGGAAGAACAATATAATTTATTTAATAATCTTGATTTAGGAGATATTGTTGGATTAGAAGGTATTCTATTTAAAACAAAAACTGGCGAGCTGACCATTAATGTCGTAACTATCAGATTATTGACTAAGTCACTAAGACCTTTGCCAGAGAAATTTCATGGAATTGCTGATATAGAGATTAAATATCGTCAAAGATATTTAGATTTAATGATTAATCAAGAAACTAAGAAACTTTTTAAAACAAGATCTAGAATTATATCTTCAATTAGAAATTTTTTTAATGAACAAGAATATCTTGAGGTTGAAACACCAATGATGCATATGATTCCCGGTGGTGCATCTGCGAAACCATTTATAACACATCATAATTCACTAGATCTTGATTTATATTTGAGAATAGCACCTGAACTTTTCCTAAAACGCTGCATCATTGGAGGTTATGAGAAAGTTTTTGAGATAAATCGAAGTTTTCGAAACGAAGGCCTTTCTGTTAAACACAATCCTGAGTTTACAATGATTGAATTTTATTGTGCATACCAAGACTATATATATTTAATGAGTATCATAGAAAATTTATTTACAAATGTGCTTAATTCTATTGGCCTCAATTCTAATATTAAATATCAAGAGCAAGAAATTAGTTTTTCTAAACCTTTTGAATGTATTAAATTCTATGATTCTCTTGAGAAATATGCGCCTGATATTTTGATAAGTCAGATATGCGACATGGAATACTTAAAAAAATATTGTTCACAAAACCAAATTAAGATTTCAGATAATGCTTCAATTGTTAAAATTCATTTGGAGATATTTGAAAAAGTGATTGAAAAAAAATTGATTAACCCAACTTTTGTTACACATTACCCAACTGAAGTATCACCTCTTTCAAGAAGTTTCGACGAGTCTCCTGACCTAGTAGAGCGCTTTGAGTTATTCATAGCGGGTAGAGAAATAGCTAATGGTTTTTCTGAACTTAATGATCCAATTGAACAATCAAAACGTTTTAAAGCACAAGTTGAATTAAATGATGATGAAAAAATGAGTTATGATCAGGATTTTGTAACTGCTTTAGAATATGGAATGCCACCAACTGCTGGCGCAGGAATAGGAATCGATAGACTTATAATGCTCTTAACTGACAGTGCCTCAATACGTGATGTTCTTCTATTTCCTCATATGAAACCTAAGAAATTATAGTTTTTAGTTTTAAAAGCGCCTTATCAAGTGTTGGATAAGAAAATGGTTCGTCATTATCATGCGTATATATATTTATATATTTATCTATCACTATAGATATTTCTGATTCTTCTAAATATATTTTTATTTCATTTCCAATGGATTGATACTCATGATTATAGCTTTGAATAAATATTTCAATTTTTGAAATTATATAATATTTATCTTTTATCATTACATAAGTCTATAGCATAACCTATATATTTTTTAGGAGTTAAAGATAATAATTTATTTTTTTCTATCTTTGGAATCTTTAAAGAATTAATTAGATTATGCAAAATATCTCTTGTAACTTTTTTCCCTCTAGTAACTTTCTTGAGTAATTCATAAGAATTAGAAATATTATATTTCCTAGACACCATTTGTATAGGTTCCGCCAAAAGCTCCCATGAATTTTCTAGATCTTCATCTAATTTAGTTTTATTAATTGTCAATTTATTTAACCCAACCGAAAGATTCTCATAGGCCAGAAAAGAATAACCAAAACCTACACCTAAATTCCTTAAAACAGTTGAATCAGAAAGGTCTCTTTGGAGCCTTGATATCGATAATTTGTTAGATAAGAATCTTAACATGCTATTTGCTAAACCTAGATTACCTTCCGCATTTTCAAAGTTTATGGGATTGATTTTATGAGGCATGGTAGATGAACCAATTTCATTTGCAATATTTTTTTGTATGAAATAATTTTTAGAAATATATGCCCACATATCTTGGGAATGTCCTATGAATATAGAATTTATATGAGATAAAATATTACTTATCTCACATATATAGTCATGCGGCTCTATTTGAGTTGTATATTTATTTTCATCGATTCCCAGGCTATTGATAAATTTTTTGTTTGCGATAGGCCAATTAACATTTGGAAAAGTTACTTTATGAGCAGAATAATTACCAGTAGCACCATTGAATTTTCCTTCTATCTTTATATTTTTTAGTTTATGGGATAATTTATCAATTCGATGATAGAAATTTAAGAATTCTTTCCCCATTGTTGTTGGAGTGGCAGGCTGTCCATGAGTATAAGATAGCATAATACATTTTGAAAATTTCTTTGTATACTTTTTCAGTATTTTTTTTATATCATCAATCTTATTTAATATTACGTTTCTTCCATCAATAATCATTAAGGCATAAGATAGATTATTAATATCTTCAGACGTACAACAAATATGTATATACTCTTTAAATTTCTTTAATTGAGATGATTTATCAAATTTAGACTTTAAGAAGTATTCTATCGCTTTAACATCATGTTTTGTTGTTTTTTCAAAGTTTTTAACAATTTTGGCATCTTTAATATTAAATTTTAAGAATATATTATTTAGAAATTTTTCATCTTTAGTGGTTATTTTAGGAAGGCCAGATATTTTATTTAATTTTGATAAATATATAAACCATTTGATTTCAATCAGGACTCTATATTTTATGAGGCTATATTCTGAGAAGATATTCCCTATATCTTTGCATATTTCTGAATATCTTCCATCAAGTGGAGAGATTGAGAGTAAATCATCTTTTTTCATACCAACATTTATCTCAAAGATG
>CAJWVG010000002.1 GCA_913048065.1 uncultured Gammaproteobacteria bacterium
TAGCCATGAATGCCGGAGCATTTAAACAAGAAATATGGAATCATGTTCATTCTGTTACATTTGTCAATAAAAAAGGTAAAGTAGAGTCTTTGCCAAAGAAGAATTTTGTGACATCTTATCGTAAAGTGGACAAATCTTCCGTAGCAATGTTTATTCAGGTAAACTTAATAATTAATAGAAATATAAAGTTTGATAAAAATTTACTCAATTCTTATTCTGAAATGAGAGTTAGAACTCAACCTATAAATCAAAACTCATCAGGCTGTATTTTTAGAAATCCAACCAAAGGTTATTCAGCCAGCTTATTGATTGATAAATTAAATATTAAATCAAAAAGAATTGGCGGGGTTTATATATCATCTAAACACTGTAATTATTTTATAAATGATGGTAGCGGTACTTGTAATGATTTGGAAAATCTAATTAGATATGTAAAAAATAGAATTAAAAAAGAATTTAATATATCTCTGAAAAAAGAGATCTGTATATACTAATCTATAATGAGCAAAATCACTAAAGATACAATAATAGGCATTTTATATGGTGGGTGGTCAGATGAAAGAGAAATATCTCTTGAGAGCGGCTCATCTGTTTATGATTCACTCAAGGATGCAGGTTATAAAGTTTTTTTATTTGATTTAAAGAACAATAAAGAAGAATTATCAAAATTTATTAGTAAATATTCAATAGAGATTATATTTAATCTTATACATGGAACAGGTGGCGAGGATGGTACTATTCAGTCATGGTTGGATGATCTACAGGTTAAATATGTTGGTTCAAATTCAAAATCTTCAAGACTTTCCTTTTCAAAAACTAAAACCAAAGAGATATGGATTAGAAGCAAATTAAAGACTCCAGATTTCATTTCGCATGTTGATCTTGAGTCCTGGATACTAGCAGCTATCTCAATGAATAATAAAAGCAAACCATCTGATGATAATTCCTCTTTTAAACAGGAAACTATTAAGAAAATAAATAATTTTCTAGAAAGTTATGATAGATATGTTTTGAAACCTGATTGTTCAGGATCTAGCGTCGGTATTAAAATCTTTAACAACCCTAACGAATTAAGCTATCATTGCGAATCTCTAAGTAAAGATTATCTGGAAAACACTATAAGTCAAAACTTTTTAGAAAAATATATTTCTGGTTCAGAATATACTGCACCTATAATAGGAAATACTGTATTCCCCATAATTAAAATTGAAACTAAAAGAGAGTTTTATGATTATCAAGCTAAATATGTTGATGATGATACCAGCTTTACATTTCCAAGTTTTGATTCGAACTTACAGAGAATAATTAATTCAAAATGTTTAAAAGCTTTTAAATCATTGGGTTGCAAAGGATGGGGCAGGGTTGATTTTTTTATTGATGATGATAATGGAATCTATTTAATAGAAGTGAATACTATTCCTGGCATGACAAGTCATAGTCTTGTTCCTATGTCAGCAAAACAAAAAAACTTATCATATCTAGACCTTATTTTATTAATACTTAATACAGGATAATGAAGAGAATATTAATATTTTTTACTTTTTTATTTATAATATTTAGTATTTATAATTATGATATATTTTTTAAATCCAATACTGTTAAAGAAATTGTGACAGAAGGGAATAGTATTTATTTAGATCAAAAATTACTCAATAAAAATTTATCAGATTTAATTGGAACAGAAATATATTCAATTAATCTTAGAGAACTTAAGACTCAATTAGAAAGAGATCCTTGGATTAAGAGCGCACAGATTATTATTGACTCACCAAATATTTTAGTTGTGAAGATAATTGAACGCAAACCTATGTTTCTTTGGAATCGAAAACAATATGTAGATGACGAAGGCATTTTATTCAAGCCAGATGAATTAAATTTAAAAAATATCCTTATAATCGAGAGTAGCAGTGATAATCATCAATTTATGTACAAATTATATAAAGATTTAAAAATATTATTTAGTAAAATAGATTTGATTATTAATAAGATTAATAAAGATGATGATATGCTCATTATTTCAACATCTAAATATAAATTTTCTGTCAGATATTCCATGTATCAAATCAAAATAGAAGAGTTCATAACAGTATATAATCAATTCATAAACTCCAAAATGACTAAAAAAGGCGTCCAGAATATTGATTTAAGATACCCTACAGGTTTTGCTGTACAGTAAATAATGATATTATAGTGCATGGCAAATAATTCAGGCAAAGATGAGTTTATAGTTGCTTTAGACATCGGTACAACAAAGGTTTTATGTCTAGTGGCAGATTACGACGATGATGGGCAATTGAGAATAGTTGGTGTAGGTCAAGAAAACTGCCAGGGTCTCAATAAAGGGGTTATTTCAGAAATAGACGCAACTGTCAAAAGTATAAGAAAGGCTAAAGATCAAGCTCGGGCTATGACGAATTGCAAATTCTCTTCCGTAACAACAGGCATAGCTGGGAATCATATACAAAGTTATAATGGTAATGCAGCTGTAAATATCTTAAATGATGAGGTTACAGAAGAAGACAAAATCAAAGCGATTCTTAATGCTAGTGATATAAGTATTCCACCTGACCAAGAAATTCTTCATCGAATTCCTCAGTATTTTACAATTGATGGACAAATGGGAATAAAAGAACCTATTGGTATGGCTGGAAAAAGATTGGAAGTTAATGTTCATGTTATTACATGTTCCACGACGGCAAAAAAGAACTTAACTAAGTGTATTGAAAATAGTTTTTTGGATGTCGATGAATTCGTCCTCCAGCCTGTTGCTTCTAGTTATTCAGTTTTAACTGAAGAAGAAAAATCTTTAGGAGTTTGTCTTGTTGATATAGGCGGCGGAACAACTGATATTGCTATTTTTACGGATGGCGATATTAAACATACGGCTGTTGTACCTGTAGCTGGACAAAATGTAACAAATGACATAAGAATAGGTTTATGTACTTCACTCGAAGCGTCAGAAGAAATAAAAAAGAAGTATGGTAGCCTTGTAAATGATGCAAATGATTCTGAAATGAAAATCCCTGTGCCTTCAGTTTCTGATAAACCAGACTCTGAAATTGGTAAACCAATCTTAACTCATATAATTACTTGCCGCATAGATGAAATATTTAAACAAATACAAGATCAGATAAATTCTAGTGGTTGGGCTTCAAAAATCCGTGCGGGTATTGTGTTTACCGGTGGTGGTTCAAAAATAATTGGACTTGATGACTATGCTGAAGCTAAATTTTCTATGCCAGCCAGAATTGGAAGTCCAAAATCAATCCCAGGTATAACTAATCTCAATGGCCTCACAAGATATTCTACAGCAGTAGGATTATTGTTATACAGAGAGGAGCAGTTAAAAGAAATGCCTCATAGACAAAAAAGTGACAACCCTTTTGTGTCTTATATTTCAAATCTCTGGGCTAAAATTTCTACATATTTTCAAAAAGAACTTTAATAAGTTTTTATTGTCTAAGTATATAGCTTAAATTATTATTCAGGTAAATAAGCTCCGTAAAGGCTTGAATTTACTTGATATTCATTTAGACTATAATAGTATATTACTTAAATAAAAATGCTTAAACAAAGAACATTATCAAGTAAAATTAAGGCCTCTGGTGTGGGTCTTCATACAGGTAAGAAAATTAGTCTTACTTTAAAACCAGCTCCAACTAATTCTGGGATTTCTTTCATAAGAACAGATATAAAAGCCGAACCTATTAGAGCATCTTTAGAAAATGTTTTTGATACGAGATTATCAACAACACTCTCAAATAGTCATGTTAAAATTTCCACCGTTGAACATTTGTTATCGGCACTTGCAGGTTTGGGTATTGACAATGCAGATATTGAGTTGGACGGACCTGAAGTGCCAATCATGGATGGAAGTGCAAGACCATTTGTTTTTATGATTCAATCTGCTGGTATACAAGAACAGAACGATTCAAAAAAGTTTATCAAAATTAAAAAAACAATAGAAGTTAAAGAAGATGAAAAGTGGGCTAAGATAGAACCTTTTGAAGGATTCAAAGTCGCTTTTACAATTGATTTTAATCACCCAGCATTCAATGAATCCACACAATCATCAGAGATTGACTTTTCATCGGTTTCATATTTAAGTCAAGTTAGTCGTGCAAGAACTTTTGGTTTTGCAAAAGATATTGAGCTATTACGCAGGAATAATCTTGCTTTAGGTGGAAGTGTAAATAATGCTATTGTCATTGATGATTATAAGGTAATCAATGAAGAAGGAGTTAGATTCCAAGATGAATTTGTTAAACATAAGATTTTAGATGCAATTGGTGATTTATATCTACTTGGTCACGGATTGATAGGTTCATTTTCGGCCTACAAATCAGGTCATCATCTAAATAATCTACTGTTGAGAGAATTAGTTAATAATCAAGATGCTTGGGAAGAGGTAACTATAGAAAATAACGATAAAGCACCGATCTTTTATACTACCCCAGAGCCTGTCAGTATTGAATCTTAGTCACTGAGAGTAATTTTAATATCTAAGATTTTACAAATCTTATTGTTGTCCAACAAGTTTAAGTATTTTTGCTTTTCAAATCTCATTAATGTGGCTATAGAACTATTTTTACAACTAATTATCAAGATATTATCTTTAACTGTGCTGACATCTATCATATCAAGAATATCTTTTGGGAAAACCTCATAAATATAAGAACTTAACTCTTTGATTAAGTCATTCTTATTGATAACATGCACAGGTATGAATGATGATATTTTTTTCATAACTATTATACTTAATTGTACGATATTATACTTATTTTATGCAACTTATATGAATGATAATGATACCCGATTTAATTAAAAATATATTTGGAACTAGAAATGGCAGAATTCTGAAGGAGTATCAAATACTCGTTAAGAAGATTAATTCGCTCGAAAGTAAATATCAGAAATATGATGAAGCTGATTTTATTAATGAAACAGAATTATTAAAAGGAAAGTACAAAAAATCTAATGATTTACTAACAATTCTGCCTGAAGCATTTGCGATTACTCGTGAGGCTTCTGTAAGAACATTAGGTTTAAGACATTTTGATGAGCAGCTATTAGGCGGCATAGCTTTACACTATGGCAAAATAGCCGAGATGAAGACTGGAGAAGGAAAGACTCTTGTGTCAACTTTACCCGCATACTTAAACTCTCTTACTGGAGAGTCCGTATATATAGTTACAGTAAATGATTATTTGGCTCAGAGAGATGCAGAATGGATGGGCCAGATTTTTAAATTTCTTGGTTTATCTGTAGGAACTGTAACTAGTTTTTTGACTCCAGAAGAAAAGAAAAAAACTTATAAAAATAATATTATATATGGAACAAACAATGAATTTGGTTTTGATTATCTAAGAGATAATATGGTCTATGATAGTACTCAAAAAGTACAAACAAAATTAAACTATGCGATAATAGACGAGGTAGATTCAGTATTAATTGATGAAGCAAGGACGCCTCTTGTTATATCTGGTTCTGCTACTGAATCCAGCAGTCTATATCTTAAAATAAATAAAGCTACTCAATTACTCATTATTAACAATAAAGATCAGGAAATCTATTCTATAGATGAGAAACAAAAATCTGTTTCATTAACGGAAAGCGGACATAGTGAAGTTGAACATATATTGGTAAACAATAAACTTATATCTAAAAATGAAAGTTTATATGATCCAAAGAATATCCAATTACTGCATCTAATTGATGCCAGTTTAAAAGCAAACCTTTTATACAAGAAAGATATAGATTACGTCGTTGAAAATAATGCTATAGTTATTATTGACGAGTTCTCTGGAAGAAAAATGTCTGGAAGAAGATGGTCTGAAGGTTTACATCAATCTATTGAAGCTAAAGAAAATGTAAAGATTCAAAATGAGAATCAAACTTATGCTTCCATAACTTTCCAAAATTATTTTAGATTATTTAATAAATTATCAGGCATGACTGGAACAGCTGATACTGAAGCTACAGAATTTCAGCAAATATATGGTCTAGAGGTCGTAGTCATTCCTCCACATAAGAAAATGATTAGGAAAGATCATGTAGATTCCGTTTATTTAACTACGAATGAGAAGTTTAATTCAATTGTGACTGAGGTCCAGAAAATACATAACACTAATCAACCAGTGCTTATTGGTACAACTTCAATAGAGGCTTCAGAACATTTATCAAAACTTTTGAAAAAGGTAAACATTAAACATTCAGTTTTAAACGCAAAACAACATCAGAAAGAGGCGGAGATAATAGCTCAAGCAGGTAAGCTTGGATCGGTTACAATTGCGACGAATATGGCTGGAAGAGGAACAGATATTGTTTTAGGTGGCAAAAGCATTGATATGATGGATAATGCTAGTTCTTCACAAATTACTACTGATAATCCTGATGAAGTCAAAGCTCTTGGAGGATTATATATCATTGGCACAGAAAGACATGAATCTAGAAGAGTCGATAATCAGCTTAGAGGTAGATCTGGGAGGCAGGGTGATCCGGGTGAATCTAGATTTTATCTATCACTAGAAGATAATTTAATGAGAATTTTTGCATCTGATAAAGTCAGTGACATAATGAAAAAACTTGGTATGCAAGAGGGCGAGGCAATAGAGCATAAGTGGGTGTCTAAATCTATTGAAAATGCGCAAAAAAGAGTTGAGTCGTATAATTTTGATGTCAGGAAAACACTACTCGAATATGATGACATTGCAAATGAGCAAAGGAAGGTTATTTATAATCAACGTAATGATATTCTAGAATCTGATGACCTAGATTTGATATATAAGAATATTTTAAAATTTACATGCGATGATCTAATTACAAGCTATATTCCTATTGATCTCCCCACCTCTCAATGGAATTTAAAGAATATCGACGAAGGTATTAAAAAAGATTTTTTAATCGATTTAGATTGTGAAAAAGCAATTACAGAAAGTAGTAGCAATGTGAGAGAAGAAATATATGATTATGTTCAAAAAAATATTAATGACTATATAACAACAAATTTAAGTATCTTAAATAATGACGATAAAAACGAACTAATGAGAAATATATTCCTCAGTGTTATTGATGAAGATTGGAGGAACCACCTTAATTCGATGGATTATTTGAGACAAGGGATAGGCTTAAGAAGCTATGCTCAAAAGAATCCTAAAAATGAATATAAAAGAGAATCATTTGAGATGTTTGAAGAGATGTTGGGGATAAATAATTTTGAAATTATTAAAATATTGAGTAGGATAAAGATTAATGATCCCGGGATATCTGATATTGTTAAAAAAGACGATAGCTCTAAAAATAATGAACTAAAGAAGTCAGATGATCCCAGGTGTTTGTTAAATAATGCTGATGCTAATGTTCCTAGGAATAAAAAATGTCCGGTAACTGATAAAAAATTCAAACAGTGCTGTGGAAGATTATGAGCAATAAGATAGAAATTGAAACTTTAAATATAGGCATCAAAAATGGCAGAAACGATGCTGTATGCATAAATATTCCTGATGACGCAACAACTGCTTTGGTCTCTACAAAAAATAAATATGCAGCTGCACCAGTTATTCTCAATAAAATAAATATCACTAAAAATAATCCCAAATACCTATTTATCAATTCTGGTAATGCTAATGCATGCACAGGTAAAACTGGAATGAGAAATACAATAGAATGCACTATGCTTCTTGCCAAAAAGCTTAACTGTCAAAAAGAGAAAATCTTAATGTTTTCTACAGGAATTATTGGCAGACAACTTCCAATGAAATTAATATCAAAAAAAATTATTAATCATAGTTTTAAATTTAATTCATCATGGATCTCTGCATCAAAGTCAATCATGACCACAGATGCTTTTAATAAATATTTAAATAAAACCATTATGCTTGGTAAGAAAAAAATATCTATTAAAGGAATGTGCAAAGGTGCTGGTATGATTGAGCCAAATATGGCAACAATGTTGGCTTTTATATCAATTGATCTACATCTGAACAAGACTCTACTATCACAGCTACTCAAAAAAGCCGTTGACAGTTCCTTTAACTGCATATCAGTTGATGGAGATATGTCTACAAATGATAGCGTTGCCATCATTGCTACAGGTGAAAATAAAGATCTAAATTTAAAAAATAAACCACAAATGTTATCCAAAATAGAAAACGAATTGATACAGTTTTGTCAGTCATTGGCTAAAATGATTGTCAAGGATGGCGAGGGAGCCACTAAAATTATAACGATCACCATTCATCAAGCAAGTAAAAAATCTGACGCAAAAAGAATATGTTATGCAATAGCCAACTCTAATTTATTTAAAACAGCAATGTTTGGTGCAGACCCAAATTGGGGAAGAATTATCGCTAAATTAGGATCATTAGACAACATTGATTATGATGCCGGTAAAGTCATTCTAAAAATTAATCAAATACTTGTTTTTGAAAAAGGTATACCTGCAAAGAATTCTAATCTTAATAAACTAAATGCTAGTATGAAACAAAAAGAGATAGCCATAGACCTATATCTTAGAAATGGTAAGGCAATACACAGCATAATGACATCTGATTTAACTAAAAAATATATACACATCAATTCAACTTATACAACTTGAAAATGATTGAATTGATAAAATGCTCTGTAGGTCTTGTATATAACCAAAGCTCTATCATGTCAGAAAAAAATGAATTGGTTTTCCTCAAAAGAGATAAATTTCCTTATAAAGATGTTTATGAACTTCCTGGAGGTAAATTAGAAAATGGCGAATCACCACAAGATGCATTGATTAGAGAATTGTATGAGGAAATTGGAGTAGAACAATCACAGATTATTTCTATTCAAAAACATCCTGCTTTTATTCATCACTATGACAACTTCCAAGTTCGTTTATATGTCTTTACTGTAAAAATTTCTGATGATAGTGTAATTAGCTCAAAAGAAAATAAAGACTTGAAATATTTGAATCCTCTATACCATAATGAAAAACACTTGGAATCAACATATAGAATTTTTCGCCTTCTAAATTTAAATAAGAAAATATGTATAATTAATAGTAAAGATAAAGAAAGAATACAAGAACAAATTAATCCAGAACAGTATAAAAAAAAGACTATAAGAATAAGAAATGATAGTTTAGATATAAATCTATATATTGACTCATTAATAAATTATAATAAAAAAATAAAGAATCTAAAAAAAAATTATAAAAATAATCTAATAATTGATATACCAGATCTCCATTATTCTCTTCCTTATAAAAAATTAGATCAATTCCATGGAGTTCATTATAATTCTAGAATCTTACATCATCTCACAAAAGATAGAATGTACATAAGAAGCAATCATTTACAAACCATTTCTGCATCATGTCATAATGCTAATGATATCGAGAAAGCTAATAAGTTAAATCTAGACTTTATTTTTTTATCTCCAGTCTTATATAAAAAAGATTCAAGAAAAACACTTACTTGGAAATCTTTTAAAAAACTTACAAAAATAGCGCACATGCCTGTTTTTGCATTAGGTGGTTTGAAAGATAATAATGAGTATATGTCTATGTCTAATAAATATGGAGGCTATGGCATATCTGGGATTCGATATTTTTAATTATTGAGTAAATATTTATAGTACACAGGTAGTTAATATAAAAGCAACATCTTCTTTATGGGATATTAAATTATTTTTATCATCTTTACTCATGAACATAATATTTAATCTCTGTTTGCCTACACTTATTTGCGGATAATAATATAAATCAGATGTTAGGGTTATCCTTATAAGTAAAATATTTTTTTTTGGATCTAATTTTTCTATAAAAAAACCTTTTTCAGCAAGTTTATCCTCAAATCTTCCAGATTTTCTGATAACTTCTAATATAAAGTCTACAGATTTTTTTATAAAAAGTAATGGTTCTGTCCAAAGATTAATTTGATTTTCACGCAAAACAATATCACGTGATAACCAAAACTCAACAGACGTTGGTTGCAATGGGTTTATACTATTTTTTGCTATGGTTTTAAATAATATGTCATTTTCTAAGTACTCTAGATAATTTGATTCTATGCCATGAATCAATTGTAATAGTACTTTTTGTTTTTCTAATACAGAGCTTAGTTTTTCAGAGTTAGCCTCTGGTATTTCTTTGATTTTTTTGAAATAGTGATTTTGATTTTCAATTTCTCTAATCAACTCAGATTTTATGTCACTTCTCGAAAGAATCTCATATAACTCGCATAAAGCTAATAAGGCTATATAATTATCATGTTTATTTTCTTTATGTTTAAAATAGAAAAGCTTGTTGAACAAGAATTCTATTTTAATGAACTTCCTTATTTTCTCTTGAACAGGCTCCTCGTAAATAGATACTTGATTATCAGATAAATTATTCATCATTTAATGTCTTATAAAGATTATTAAATCTCTCTTTTAGATTATCTATAGTATCATTATTAGTTATTATATAGTCAGCATTATTTATGTAAAATTCTCTACTTTTTTGATACTCACTCATTCTTGTAAAAAATTCTAGTTCATTACCCTTCTTATCTAAATATCTCTTCATTCTTATACTCTGATCTGCATCTATGACGATTGTGATGAAGGATTTTTTTATATTCGGAAGAGTTTCTATCAATGGAATTTCAACTACTATTTTGTTCTTCTTATGATTATCTAGAATCTCATTAAGAGTATTATAAAATATTGGATGTACAATATTATTAATAATATCTTTATTCTTTTTAGATTCACATATTATATTTTTTATGTCTGATGTGGATGGTTCTATCGTATCTGATGAATGATTGTTAAAAATCTCATTAATTTTATTTTTTATTACTTTATTTCCTTTTATAAGTTTTTTAGCTAAGCTATCAGAATCAATGAGCTCATATCCTTTATGATGGAATAATTGACTTATTGTTGTTTTACCCGAGCCTATTTGTCCAGATATTATAATTAGTTGCATAGCGCTATCGTAGGAATATAGTTAGAAGTATCCCCAAAGTCATTATTATTGATAATGTTAAAAGCAATGGAAATCTATTCATTCATAATCTCATTTATAGTTTTTACAATCTTTATAATTGATATTCTTGTTTAAACAATACTCTTCAGGAGCCACATAAGCTTTACAAAATCTGCAGTATTCAATGCTCTTTTTGGTCTTTATCTTTCTTCCTGCCTTTTTTTTAAATAGTGATTTAACTATTAAATATACTAAAAAGATTACTAAAAGTATTATTATTATACGCATATTTTAATTTTGAATGGTATCATTATATCATTAAGATTATAATATATATTCTAGGTTGAAATAAGACCTGAAAACTATTTTATCTGGGATTGATTTATTATGGATAATAAGAAAGTTATATCATACATAGTTAAATGGATTAAAGATTATGTGCATAACAGTTCTTCGAATATTGATAGTCTTGTAGTAGGAGTTTCTGGTGGAATTGATTCAGCATTGACAAGCACGCTCTGCGCTATGACCGGTATAAATACAATTTTAGTCAAAATACCTATTAAATCAAATGATATTGGTTTAAGTAGATTGCACTGCGAGGCGTTGAAATCTCAATATGAGAATGTGAAAATATTTGAGATTTGTTTATCAGATATTTTTGATAGCTATAAGAATAAATGTTTGCAATATGATTTAAGCGATGATTTGGGATTTGCAAATTCTAAATCACGCATGAGAATGATGTTACTTTATCAATTTGCCTCAAAATATTCAGGGATAGTTGTTGGTACAGGAAATAAAGTTGAAGATTTTGGCGTAGGGTTTTACACCAAGTATGGAGATGGAGGTGTTGATATTTCTCCCATTGCAGATCTAAAAAAATCACAAGTTAAATCTTTAGCAAAAGAATTAAATATCATAGAACCAATCCTTAATGCAGCCCCATCTGATGGACTTTGGGAAGATGACCGAACTGATGAACAGCAACTAGGGTTATCATATGAAGAAATAGAAGAGGCAATGGAAAATATCCAGAGTGTTAATAGAGATAAATATGAAAAGATTAGAAAAAAAAATCTACATAAGATGGAGCCTATCCCGGTCTGTTTTATAAAAGATAAATCTTAGAAGTAATTAAATATATTTAAATATTCATACCAAGATTTTGAGTTCTCCTCAGGCGGAATTTTTCGAGTTTCTTTTACTTCCTCAATATCTTGAGTTAGGATTACGTTTTTTTCAAGATATGTCAATTTATAGCCTGGAAAATTTTTTTGGAAAACTCTTGCTGTATCATATGCCAAATCATACATTTTCAATTTGTTATAACTATCCGTTAGCAATAATAAAGCCTCTTTTGTACTAGGGGTGCCGCTATAATTTTTAATCATATATTTAATTCTTTCAACCACAGCTACATGTGCATATCTTTTACTATAATATTTTGCTATATATAATTCATTTTTTGCCATCATATTTTTCAAGTATATTAATCTATTAATAGAATCTTTTGCATATTTACTTTTAGGAAATTTGTTAGCCACTATTGTAAAATCATCAAATGATTTTTTTAGTTTAGTTACATCATACTTAGATGGATCTTGTCCAAGTAATTTTGTAAAATAATTAGAATCTTTATCAAAATTAGCTAAAGCTCTTAAATAATATGCATAAGAAACATTGGGATGGTTGGGATATAATCGTATGAATCTATCTGAGTTAATTATTGATTCATCTCTTAAATCTGACTGATATGATGCATATGCAATATCTAACATAGCTTGTGTTGAATACACTCCAAATGGATATCTTGCTTCTAAAATATCAAAATATTTTATTGCATTTGGATAATCTTCAGCATCAAGGAATTCTTTACCTTGACCATATAGTGAAGCAGCAGACAAGCCTAATGTCGGGTCAGGCTCCTTTAGGAACTCTGAGAAGTAACTGCAACTTGATAATAAAGCCGTAATCGTTAGGTTTATCAGGAGTATTTTTGCTTTCATTTTGCTATTATAGATTAGTTATATGAGAAAACACCATGAAAAATGTAACTTTTTACAAATTTGATGTTGAACCAGAAAAGGGGATGAGACTAGATCAGTTGATAGCTTTGCAGCTACCTGAATATTCTAGATCCAGGATTAAAAACTGGATGAATGCTGAAAAAGTATTAATTAATGGAAAAACATGTTCACCTAAAGATAAAATTTCGTCTAGATCCATGATTGAGATAGCAATTCACCCTCTGGAAGAAGTTGATATAGTTGCAGAAAATATACCTATAGATGTGATATATGAAGATGAAGATTTTTTGGTTGTTAATAAAATTTCTGGCATGGTTACGCATACGGCTGCTGGTAATTACTCAGGTACACTACAAAATGCATTATTATACAAATATCCTGAGCTTAGAAATATCCCTAGGGCTGGAATAATACATAGATTAGATAAACAGACATCAGGATTATTAGTAATAACTAGAAACCTAATGTCTCATAATAGTCTTTCAAAACAGATACAATCTAGAAAAATGATAAAAAAATATAATGTATTAGTTTCTGGAATTATTAACCATATTGATATAATTAGGGAAAAAATCGGTAGACATAAAGTTAATAGAAAGAAAATGGCTATCAGAGATAACGGCAAAGAATCTATATCAAAAATTAAAATTATCAAAAGATATGAAAATGCATCTAGCTTAGAGGTTGACCTCGTTACTGGCCGCACACACCAAATAAGAGTCCATCTTGCTTATATTGGACATCCAGTAATTGGCGATAAGTTATATGGTTTCAAGAGATCTATTTATAATCGTAATTCTAAACTTAAACACACCTTAGACTCATACACTGGACAAACATTACATGCAAAGTTTTTAAAATTCAAACACCCTTCATCTAATAAGGAATTTTCTATTGATTGTTTGCCTCCTGAGGACTTTATTAAAATTGAATCATTGATAGATATTGATAGCTATGCCAATACAAATTAAAAAAGTTAATTGGGAATGCCCAGATAATATTAAAGCATTTCATACAACAAGAATTGGAGGATCTAGTAAAGGACTTTTTAAGTACTCTAATCTAAGTTTTGATGTAGGTGATGGTCAAACTAATGTTAAAAAAAATCGAAAAGAATTAAGACAACTCCTTAAATTAGACGTAGACCCATGCTGGATGAAACAAATTCATAGTTCATATGTAAAGAAAGTTGTTAGTTCTGTTAATGATATAGTTTGCGATGCATCATATACTCAGACTAAAGGACTTGCTTGCGCAGTTCTTTCTGCAGACTGCTTGCCTATTCTAATATGTGATAAGTTAGGAACAAAAGTTGGAGTTATACATGTGGGATGGCGTGGACTACATAATGGAATCATAAAAAAATTCATTAATAAGTTTTCTAAGTCACCAAAAGATATAATATGTTGGATAGGACCATCGATTAGCCCAGTCAATTATGTTGTTAGAGAAGATGTTTATAAAAAACTTTCCAAAATAACTCCAAAAATGTTTAATCAATTAGATGATGAACATTGGAATCTTGATTTAAGATTTGGAGCGAAGATAGTCTTAAAAAGTCTAGGCATAAAAAAAATATATTCTGATGATATGTGTACTTTTCAAAACTCAAATCTTTATTACTCATATAGACGTGAAAATAATACTGGTAGAATTGCTTCACTAATATGGATAGAATAAAGCATGCTAGATAAGCTCATTAATTATGTAAAATCCCTAGGGCCTTTTAATATATTTTTAGCCATTTTTATTTTAGGGCTTCTATATGGCGGAGTTACTTTGTATATGAAGTATCTAGGTTTTTCTAAATTCATGAATCGTACGCAAATAATATCTGTTAAGGCAGTTCCTATTAAAATAGATACTGCTCAATATACTTATAGAGCTTTATCAGTTATAGAGTCTCGTGAATCAATTAATATAACTTCGAAAGTGAACGGACTAGTTGATTATATTCATTCAAAAGAAGGTAGTAATGTTGATGAAGGGGAATTATTATTTTCTATTATTTCTTCTGATAATGTTGGGCTAACAAAAATATATGCACCATTCGCTGGCTCTATCGGGCTAAGTAAAAAGAATTTAGGAGACACAGTAATTAAGGGAGAACTGCTTAGCTCATTAGATGATTACTCTTATATGAAATTACCTTTAGATTTGCCAGAAAGGCTCTTGCCATATTTGTCTTTAAAGCTTAAATTCAATGCAATGTCAGATAGTCTCCCTAATGAGAAGTACAAAGGTACAATTGAGTTTGTAGATACCCGTATAGACACTCAAACAAGAACAATTAGCGCTTACGCTTTGATTGATAATAGAAACTTGTTATTGAAACCAGGCCTTCTGATGAAAGTAGATATAAATCTTGAAGAAAAAATAGATTCCATATTAATCCCTGAAGAAGCTTTGTTGAGCATAAATAAAAAACATTTTGTTTACGTTGTGCAAAATGATACAGCTAAACTACAATTAGTCAAAATTGGGATTAGAGACAATGCATTTGTAGAAATTGAATCTGGTCTCAAGAGTTCGGATAAAGTTATTTATATGGGCCAAGAAAAACTCAAAAATGGGTCTAAAATTAAAATATTAGAGTAATCAATGCACATATCCGAAACAACAGTTAGAAGGCCAGTTCTGGCGACAGTAATTAGCATGTTTTTAGTTTTAATTGGCTTGGTTTCTTATGACAAGCTCACAATTAGAGAATATCCTGATATTGATAAACCTGTTGTTACAGTTACTACTATATATAGAGGCGCTTCTGCAGAGATAGTGGAAAGAGATATAACGCAAATACTAGAAGACTCTCTGGCCGGGATATCAAATATAAAAGAAATTAAATCTGAAAGTAGAGATGAATTATCTAGTATAAGGATAGAGTTTACACTTTCAAGAGATATGGAGTCAGCAGCTAATGATGTACGCGAAAAGGTAGCTAGAGCATCACCTTTGTTGCCAAAAGATTCCGATCAACCAAGAGTTGCAAAATCTGACACTGATGCTAGGGCAATACTATGGATAGGTTTTACAAGTGATCAACTAGACAGTATAGAGCTAAATGATTATTTAGATAGGAATATAATTGATAGATTATCGATTCTTCCTGGAGTCGCATCAATTACAGTAGGCGGTGAGAGAAAATATGCAATCAGAATATGGTTGGATCCTGACCAGATGTCATCTAGAAAAATTACTGTTGAAGATGTCTTAAATGCAATTAATAGAGAGAACATTGAAAAGCCTGCTGGAAGACTAGATTCTAAAGAGAGAGAAATTGGCATACAGGTAAAATCTAAATTATCTGATATCAAAATGTTTGATAATATAGTGATTAAAAAATATGATAATAAAAAGATTAGATTAGCAGATATTGCTGAAATTAAAATAGGACCAGAAAGTGATCGTGGATTTTTAAGAGCAAATAATAAAAATGCTATTGGCCTAGGAGTCGTGAGACAAACAAAATCAAATGTCTTGAAAGTAGCATCAGCGGTAAAAAATGAACTAGAACTAATAAGACCATCTTTGCCTGAGAATATAGAAATGTCTGTTGGTTATGACCAGTCTATTTTTGTTGAACAATCAATCTCAGAAGTAAGATTTGCTTTATTTATTTCCATGATTATGGTTATTTTGGTGATTTATTTTTTTCTTGGATCAACAGCTGCCACTTTCATACCTGCTATTACAATACCTGTATCATTAATTTCTACGTTTTATATTATTTATGCATTGGGATATTCCTTGAATGTTTTGACTTTTTTAGCTTTAGTTCTTGCAATAGGCTTAATAGTCGATGATTCAATCGTGGTTTTAGAGAATATTAAAAGACGCATTGAAAATGGAGAGAAAGCTTTTGAAGCATCAATTGCTGGAGCCAAACAAATTACTTTTGTGGTTATAGCAACTACTTTAGTTCTTGTAAGTGTATTTTTACCTCTATCATTTATGGATGGTAAAACTGGGAGATTATTTATTGAATTCGGAGTAGTTTTATCCTTTGCTGTAATATTCTCAAGCATAGTAGCTTTGACCTTAACGCCAATGTTGTGTTCTAAGTTAATTAAACCCAACGTCTCTAACCTGCAAGAACCAAAGCTAGTAACTAAATTTAGAAAATTTTATCGAGAATCTTTGACTGTCTCACAAAATAATCCTAAAAAAGTTTACTATTTTTCAATATTTATGATAGTTGTTGCAATATTCTTATTTCAAGTTGTACAAAAAGAATTAGCTCCTACCGAAGATAGGGGAATTTTTATTATTTCTGTTAGTGGTCCTGAAGGCTCTAGTTTAAGTTATACTGACTCTATCGTAAGAGAAGTTGAATCTACCTTAAAGCCTTACATCAAAACTAATGAAATAGATACAGTATTTTCAATAGTTGCTCCTGGATTTTCAGGTAAACCAGGAAAAGTTAATTCTGCTTTTATTTTTGCAACCTTGACGGACTGGGACATTAGGAGACATCAAAAGCTCATTGTTCGTGAAATATTTCCAAAACTATTATCTATACCTGGCGCTAGGATTTTTGCAATTAATCCACCAAGTCTAGGTGGAAGTAGGTTTAAACCTCCAGTGCAACTAGTGGTCAGTGGAAATAATTATGATGAAATTAATGAGTGGGGAAATATTCTGATTAGTGAGTCATCTCAGCTTAAATTAAGAAACTCAACAATTGATTATAAGATAACAAATCCTAGACTTAATTTACAAATAAATAGAGATAAAGCATATGAGCTTGGTGTCTCTGCAGAATCAGTCACGCGAACTATTGAAACTTTACTTGCCTCAAATAAAGTAACTACTTTTTCAAAAGATGGTCTGACATATAATGTAATTTTGCAAGCAGATGAGTCATATCGTGTTAATCCTAATAATTTAGATAATATATTTATAAAATCAGATCGGTTGTCTTTAATTCCTTTATCAAATTTAGTTACCTATAAAGAAACATCAACCAGTGAAAATTTACAAAGAATTAATCGCATGCCCTCTACTATTTTTTCAGCTTCATTGGCTCCAGGTTATCCATTAGGTGATGCATTAAATGATTTAATTAAGCTTAGTATAAATACTTTACCCGCTAACGCTAAAATATCATTTAGCGGTAGTTCAAAAGAATATTTTGAGTCAGGTAACAGTCTAGGAATAACTATTTTGTTTGCAATTCTAGTAGTCTATTTAGTGCTTGCAGCACAATTTGAAAGTTTCAGAAACCCATTAACAATAATTTTAACGGTTCCAATTGCTTTAACAGCGGGTTTATATACTTTGTTTTTAACAGGAGCAACCATAAATGTATATAGCCAAATTGGTTTTTTAATGCTGATCGGTCTTATTGCTAAAAATGGGATATTGGTGGTTGAATTTGCGAATCAATTAAGAAATGAGGGTAAATCTATTGACGA
Source organism: uncultured Gammaproteobacteria bacterium (assembly GCA_913048065.1). Lineage (GTDB taxonomy): Bacteria > Pseudomonadota > Gammaproteobacteria. Next base: position 18,393 of record CAJWVG010000002.1, read on the forward strand.
TGCTATTTTTGAATCTTCAATGATTAGATTAAGGCCTGTTTTAATGACTACCATATCTACTCTTTTGGGAGCAATTCCGCTAGTTTTGAGTAGCGGTGCAGGGGCAGAAAGTAGATATGCCATGGCTATTGTGGTTCTTGGTGGAATCGCTTTGTCATCTTTGATAACTCTATATTTGATACCAGCATTATACAAGTTTATCGAAAATGAAAAGGTATAGTTATTTTTCTGGTAAAACTTTTAAGCCATCTTGTTGAGAATAGTAATCGGATAAATCTTCTATATCCTGATCTGACAAACCTGCTGCAAAGCCACTCATTATTGCATTTTTCCTTGAGCCAGATTTATATGCATGTAGGGCTGTGCTTAAATAATCTTTATATTGCCCAGCTAGCTTAGGATACATCGTTATTTCTGAATTACCATTAATACCATGACATGAAGCACAAACCTGAGACTTCGCTTCACCAGCTTTATAATCCGCTAAAGCCATACCAGATATGAGTGACATTATAACAAGTAATGTAATTTGTAGAATATCTTTCATTTTACTGACTCAAAGTAAAGGGCAATATCCTTAATATCTTGTTCTGATAGACCAATAGCATTTGCATGCATAGTTTCATGCACTCTATCTTTATTTTGATAAGCTTTTAGTGCCGAAATTATATACTCAGCATGTTGTCCAGCTAATTTAGGTACCTTATATGTCGGATATACATTATTATATCCAGGGATAGCATGACAACCCAGGCATGTTTCAGCTTTAGATTTACCAGCGGTTAAACTATCTGCTGATACATTAGACGTCATTAACATCATAAGAAAAGGGATTACATGTAATTTATTTATTGATTTCATAGTCTATTTAAGCCAGGATTATACACTAAATTTATGTGAGATAAAACTTCATTTTTTTTGTATAATATAATAGAAAATTAAAGTCATGCGACAAAGTTGAATTATGCCAATTTATGAATACAAATGTGAAGATTGTGGTTCAATTTTTGAACATTTTCAGAAAATTACGGATAGTAATCTTAGGCTATGCAAATGCGGTAAAAAAGGAAATATAAAAAAATTAATATCCTCCTCGGGGTTTAGACTTAAAGGCTCAGGTTGGTATGAGACAGATTTTAAAACAAAAAACGAAAAATCAAAAAAACCTACTAGCTCAAGTAATAAATCTTGATAAAAGGTAAAAAATATTATGCGTCTATACTGCAATAAAGTAACAGAAAAATATTTAGATAAAAATCTCGAGTTATCCGGCTGGGTGAGTAAACGTCGTGATCATGGAGGTATAATTTTTATTGATTTAAGAGATTACACAGGAATAGTTCAACTTGTTTTTAATCCTGACAATAAAGAGCTATTTTCTCTAGCTGAATCATTAAGATCCGAAGATGTAGTGACCATTAATGGCTCAGTAAATAAGAGATTAGAAGGCACTATTAATAAAGAGTTAGCCACAGGCGCAATAGAAGTTATCGTTTCTGATTTATTTATTTTGAACAAATCTTTAACACCTCCTTTTTCAATTAATGATGATAATGTTAACGAAGATCAACGCCTACAATATCGTTACTTAGATATGCGTGGTCAAAAAATGCAAAATAATCTGAGATTTAGATCAAACTTAATTCATTGTATAAGAGAATTTTTTCATTCAGAACAATTTATTGAAATTGAGACGCCTATATTAACTAAAACGACGCCTGAGGGTGCAAGAGATTACTTAGTTCCAAGTCGAGTACACCATACACAGTTTTTTGCTCTACCTCAATCACCGCAGCTGTTTAAACAGACGCTAATGATAGGTGGAATAGATAAATATTTTCAAATAGCCAAATGCTTCAGAGATGAAGATTTAAGGGCAGATAGGCAGCCTGAATTTACACAATTGGATGTAGAATTATCTTTTGTGGATGAAGAAAATATTATTGAATGTATAGAAAAACTTTTTAATAAAATATTTAAAGACATAATAAATTTTAATAAAAATATTAAATTTCATAGAATGTCATACAAAGAAGCTATGACTAAGTATGGATGTGATAAACCGGATTTAAGAAATCCGTTAGTAATATATGATATTAAATCACTAGTTCAGGATGTAGAATTTAAAGTATTTTCAGATCATTCTAATAATGAAAATTCTAGAATTGTAGCATTGAGAGTTCCCAAGGCCGATAAACTATCAAGAAATGATATCGATAACTTAACAAACCTCGTTAAGAATTTTGGTGCAAAAGGACTCGCTTATTTAAAATGTGAAGACGTGACTAACCTGAATGAAGGAATAGTTTCTCCGATAAAAAAATTCCTCAATATTGATGTCATTAAAAGCATCATAGATCATGTTGGAGCGAAAAATGGTGACTTAATATTTTTCTCAGCTGATTCTTCAGAAATTGTTAATGATTCGATGGCTGCTCTAATTAAGCAACTAGGAACTCAGTTAAACTTAATTTCAAATGAATGGAGCTTTGTATGGGTACTTGATTACCCACTATTTGAAAAAGATTTAAACGGTAATACTACATCAATACATCATCCCTTTACATCTCCAAAGAATTATGATGATTTGAATGATGATGATAAATACTCAATAAATTCACGCGCATATGATTTAATTTTAAATGGCAATGAAATTGGTGGTGGATCTATAAGAATTCACTCTCGTGAAGCCCAAATGAAAGTTTTTGATTTACTCAATATAGGAGAAGAAGAAATGAATCAGAAATTTGGTTTTTTCTTAGATGCTCTCTCATATGGTTGTCCACCCCATGGTGGCATTGCTTTTGGTATAGATCGTCTAACCATGATTTTACTAGGTGTTGACTCGATTAGAGAAACTATTGCTTTCCCAAAAACACAGTCTGCATCTTGCTTAATGACTAATGCTCCATCTAATGTCGATGAATCACAATTGAAAGAGCTGTCTATTGCAACTATCAAACCAAAGGCCTAGACTATTAAATAAAATCCTAAATTATGCAATACAGTGAATATTTAAAAAAAATAAAGACATTATTAAAGAATAATGATGCAAAGTTAATCGCTCATTACTATGTAGACGAAATAGTTCAAAGGTTAGCTGAAGATACCAATGGCTTTGTAAGTGATAGTCTTGAAATGGCAAGATATGGCTCAAAACAAAAAGAATCATCCCTCATTGTGGCTGGTGTTAAATTTATGGGAGAGACAGCAAAAATTTTAAATCCTGATAAAAAAATACGCATGATAGATATAGAAGCTACATGTTCGCTTGATACTGGTTGTGATTTTGAAAATTTTCAAGATTTTTGTACAAAAAATCCTGATAGAGAAGTTGTGGTATATGCAAATACTAGCGCAAAAGTTAAATCAATAGCTGACTGGGTAGTTACTTCTAGTATGGCCGTTTCATTAGTTGAACACTTAACAGCTTTAGGTAAAAAACTGATTTGGGCGCCTGACAAATATCTGGGTAACTATATTCTGGATCAAACTGGCGCAGATATGTTGCTTTGGGATGGATCTTGCATTGTTCATGAAGAATATAAAACCATAGAACTTAAAAATATGTTAAAAAGATATCCAGACTCAGATGTTCTTGTCCATCCAGAATCACCGCGAAGTATTATTCAAATAGCAGATGTGGTAGGGTCCACAACTAAGCTCATTGAGGCATCGAAAACTAGTAAAAAGAAATATATTATAGTTGCAACAGAGAAAGGTATTTTTTATCAAATGAAAAAATTTTCTCCTAACAAGATATTTTTAGAAGCTCCTACAGCTGGAGAAGGTGCTGATTGTAAAAGTTGTGGTAGATGCCCTTGGATGAATTTAAATAATGCTAATAAATTATTAGATGTCTTTAATTCCAATAAAAATGAAATTCAGATTTCGCAGGATATAATAGCAAAGGCAAAAAGACCTATAGATAGAATGGTGAATTTCCAAGCAAACAATATCATTAATAAGGCATCTTAATATGGCTGGGCATAGTAAGTGGGCTAACATACAGCATAGAAAGAAAGCACAAGACAATAAGCGTGGCAAAACATTCACTAAAGTAATAAGAGAAATTACAGTTGCAGCCAAAATGGGAGGCACTGATGTCAGTAGTAACTCAAGATTAAGACTAGCATTATCTAAGGCTAATGCCGCTAATGTCCCTAAAGATACTGTGAAAAGAGCTATAGATAAAGCATCTGGTCAAAACAATGATAATTTTGAAGAAATCACTTATGAAGGTTATGGGCCAAAAGGTATAGCGGTAATAATTGAATGTTTAACAGATAATAAAAATAGAACAGTTTCAGAACTTAGATATGTTTTATCCAAACATGGTGGAAGTTTAGGTACAAACGGATCTGTATCTCATTTATTTAGAAAAATTGGAATACTTAAGTTATTAAGTATATCTGAGGACGATTTACTAGAACATATGGAGAATATAGATATTGAAGACTTTGAGTTAATAGATAATGATTGTATTATTTTTACAAAACCAAATATTCTATTCGAGGCAAAAAAATATTTTGAATCTAAATCTATAAAAGTAGTTGATGAAGAAATTTCTATGGATGCTTTAACAATGGTCGAAATAAGTATAGACGATCAAGAGAAAATATCAGATTTATCGAGTAAGATTGAGGAGTTAGATGATGTTCAAAATGTTTATATGAATGTCAATCTATCATAAATACTATGACAACTATATTAGGCATTGATCCAGGAACAAATATAACTGGCTTCGGTATTATTAAAATTGATTCTGGAACTATAAAATATTTACATCATTGTGTTATCAAAACTGGTTTAAAAAATAAATATACAACCAAGTTAGCAATGATTAATGAGGCAACTAACAATATTATTGATGAATATACGCCATCACATGTTGCTATCGAGTCTGTTTTTTTTAGTGTAAACGCAGGGACCGCAATCAAATTAGGTCAAGCTAGAGGTGCAGCTGTATGTGCATGTAGCAGATTGGGCTTGGAAGTTTTTGAATATAGTCCAAGAACTGTAAAAATGATTGTCACCGACAATGGTGCATCTGACAAAGAACAGTTACAAAAAAAAGTAAAAAATATTCTTAAAATTAGAAGGAAGTTAGAGATAGATGCTTCAGATGCTTTGGGTGTGGCTATTTGCCATGGAATGACATTGATGAATGAACCCGAGAAGCTGAAGAGTATTTAATATGCAGAATTTAATTATCAATGAGATATTTTACTCTATTCAAGGAGAAAGCTTAAATACAGGAATCCCAACAGTATTTGTTAGGCTCACGGGTTGTCCCTTAAGATGTGGATATTGTGATACATCTTATGCTTTTAATGAGGGGTTAAAAATGACCTTTAATGATATTCTAGATAAAATTAAAATCTACGACTGTGCAAATGTAACAGTTACAGGTGGTGAGCCATTATCCCAAAAAAAATGCTTTAGCTTCTTGGATACACTTAATGAATTTTCTTATAAGGTTTCTTTAGAAACAAGCAATGCAGTATCGATAGAAAATATTAATAAAAACATAGCCATTATTCTGGATATAAAAACTCCTGGCTCAGGTGAATCAAGTAAAAACATAATAGAAAATTACCAATATTTAAAGAAATCAGATCAAATTAAATTTGTAATCTGCAACCTTGCTGATTATGAATGGACAAGAAAATATATCGCTCAATATAATTTACATAAAATATGCAATATTTTATTATCACCTAGCTTTGGTGAAATGGATATCAAGGTATTAGCAGAGAATATACTTAAGGACAAACTTCCAGTTAGATTACAAACGCAACTACACAAAATAATTTGGGGTGATGAGCGTGGACGATAATAAAAAAGCTTTAGTGCTATTTTCTGGAGGCCTAGATTCAACCACCACACTCGCAATAGCTTTAGCAAAAGGATTTGCTGTAACAGCCCTTACAATTAATTATCAACAAAGACATAATTATGAACTAGTTGCTAGTAAAAAAATTATTAGCAATTATTCTAATATCAAACATATTATATTTAATATTGATTTATCGTTAATTGGAGGTTCTGCTTTAACAGACAAGGATATAGATGTTCCAACCACGAAAACTTCTGGCATACCTATTACCTATGTTCCTGCAAGGAACACAATATTTTTATCTATAGCAGCTTCATATGCTGAAAAATTGAATATCAGTAATATTTTTATGGGTGTTAATGCTATAGATTATTCAGGTTACCCAGACTGTAGACCGGAATTTATTACCGCATTCGAAAAGATGATTAATCTAGGAACTAAGACCGGAGTAGAAGGTCTATCATTAAAGATAGTAACGCCGCTAATTAAAATGAAAAAATCTGAGATTATCAAGGTTGGTACCGACTTAAATGTTGATTATTCTCAAACAGTATCTTGTTATTCGTTATCGGATACAGGAGAAGCATGTGGTAAATGTGATTCCTGTATGTTTAGAAAAAAGGGCTTTATTGATGCAAATATCAATGATCCAACTATATATAAAAAAAGTACAAAAATATAATGCTTATATTATTGTTTGCTAATATAATTAAACAATTCTAATTTAGAATATGAGGACATATGGAAGCATCAGTTACTTTACTTACATACATTTCAATTTTAGGCTTTATATTAGGTTTTGTAGTTAGCAAAACAAATTTTTGTACTATGGGTGCTGTTTCAGATTGGGTTAATATTGGTGATTTATCAAGATTTAAATCCTGGATGTTCGCAGCAGGTATTGCAATACTAGGAGTAACAATTCTTGAATATACCTCATATATCAATGTTAATGACTCTAGAATACCCTATAGAAATTCAGTCTTTTTCTGGCCAAGGTATATTCTCGGTGGTTTAATGTTTGGCATAGGAATGACTTATGCGAGTGGATGCGGAAATAAAGTATTAATAAGAGTTGGGGGAGGTAATATTAAATCAATTGTAGTACTTTTAGTTGCAGGTTTGATGGCCTATCTAATGACGAGGACAGATTTTTATGGTGTTGTCTTCCATAGCTGGATGAGTCCTATTAGCCCAGATTTAGCTAAAATTGGCATTGAAGATCAATCCTTGTCTACAATATTATCCTATTTATTTTCGTCAGAAAATTTATCTAATACCAAGCTCCTAGTAGGTTTAATAATTGCTTCTATAGTTATGTTATTCATATTTAAATCTGGGACATTTATAAAAAACACTGATAATCTTTTGGGTGGTTTTGTAGTAGGCATTGTAGTAATTATTGCATGGTTTTTGACTGGAAGTTCTTTGGGGCAGGAATGGATTGAAACAAATAATTTCTTAGATACACCACAGCCTGGCGTGGGCATGCAGTCGTTCACTTTTATTAACCCTATGGGAGAAACTATCATTTTTCTAGGCAATGCAGCAGATTCATTTTATCTAACTTTTGGAGTAACAGCTCTTATCTCTGTTATCCTAGGTTCTTTTGTTTACTCTATTACCTCAAATAGTTTCCGAGTAGAATGGTTTGCTTCCAAACAGGACTTTGTTAGGCATATATTAGGCGCTGTTTTAATAGGTATAGGAGGAGTGTTATCTTTAGGATGTACTATTGGACAAGGTGTATCAGGAGTGTCTACCTTAGCCCTTGGTTCTTTTATAACATTAATATCGATAATACTTGGAGCAGCTATATCTATGAAAATAGAATATTATAATGCTGTCTATGAAGATTGTAGTTTTTTTGATAGTCTAAGGTCTTCATTAGCCGATTTGAATTTAATACCAAATAAATTCAGAGCACTTGAAAAGATATAATGGGGCGTTAGCTCAGTTGGTAGAGCAGTGGCCTTTTAAGCCATTTGTCACTGGTTCGAATCCAGTACGCCCTATATAATCACACTATGAAGAAATATTTAACTATAATCATGATGTTATTTTCAACTCATACTCTATCAGGTCCGGTTGAAATCATGGATAAATCAATTTTGCTAAACGGGTATTATTCTACTACATCAGAAAAATCTGACTCTATTGCTATAATTCTTCATGGTACTCGTGGTCATCAAAATTTAGAACTAATTAGCTCATTAAGGGAATCTCTATTAGATAACGAAATAGATAGCCTTACTATTAACTTAAGTTATAAAACAAACAATCGCATCAATGACTTCCTACCTTGTGATATAGAGCATCAACATAAACAATCCGATTCTCAGCATGAAATTAGACTTTGGTATGAATACATATTAAAAAAAGGTTATAAAAAAGTATACCTTATCGGACACTCAAGAGGCGGTCTCGATATGATTAATTTTTATGAGAGCTTAACTTCAAAAAATAAAGGTTTTATTAATACAATCTTTTTGTTAGCTCCCATATCAGATACATGGAAATCATCCGTAAAAAGATACAAAGAAGACTTCAATGTTGATATAAATAATTTACTTAAAACAGAAACTCATAAGTTAAAAATTCATTTTCTAGGTTGCGATGAGGCCGTCGTATATAGAGATTCATTTTTAGATTATTATTTACTTGGTGATGATGATTCTTTTTTTGATAGTATCTCTACAAAAAAAGCTAGTAAGAGTTTAAATCTACATCTCATTAATACCTCTGGGAAAGTATATGTATTAATAGCTTCTGAAGATAATATTGCTAAAAATACTCATCTAATAGTAAAGCCAATCTCTGAGAGAAAAAAAAATGTTGAATTAAAAGTTATTGATGGTGCAGATCATTTCTTTAGGGATTTTTATTTCGATGATCTTCTAGAAATAGTCTTGGAGGTAATAAACTAGGTTTTACTGAATTGTAAACGGTTCATCATTCATACCGCTATTATTATCAATATTAATACTTCTATTTATAGTGGTATCTGATTTTGGACCTATGGTAACTTCTGAAGATGAATTATCAAACATTTTTCTATTTACTTTAATAGTTGCAAATCTATCTTCTTTGTCAAAATTCATTAAAACAAAATCGCTCCTTACTATAGCTATTTCTGACCATCCATCATCACGCATTTTAACTCTATAAAATTCTACCACTTCGTCTGCGGAAACTTCATGTAGTAAGTAAAGAACACCAGTAAACCTTTCTCCTTCACCAAATATAACGGTTTTATCTGTTAAGTATCTAGAATCATCCGGAATTGGTATTGATATTTGTAGTCTTTTATTTAAACTAATTTCCTTCACTTCTGATGATGACTCTTCATCACTACTTGACATTAATCCATTAACAGTCGCACATGACGTCATTGTAAAACCAAGAAGGATGAAACTGAATAATTTAAATTTATTTGAAAAATAAACCATATTTAAAGTATACCTATTTTCTCGAGCCCGGGCCATTAATTTCTAGCCCATTACTCATAAATGTCATAAAGTATTCCAGGTTCCTATACTCTGCATTTTGAGCTTTAAAAGGTTTTGCTCTAACTCTATTTAAACATCCAGCAAATCTCTCATGCAATGTCACAAGCCTTCCAGCACTTGATCTATATGCTGGGAAATGTGTGGGATGACCAATTCCTGGACTTGGAATATCTGCTCGTAGTTTAGAACCTGTTTGGTAAACATGGCAGTCAGCACAAGAAAAATTTAATTGACCGACTTTTGTGAAATAAAGTTTTCTGCCCATCTCATAAGCATCTATAGCTTTGTCATTATTTGGTATTTCTACATTAATTATATTACCTCTTGATGTATAAGCCATATATGCTGAGATATCTGCCATAGGGCCGCCCTTGTAATAACTAAGTGGTTTTTCACCATTCTTTTTTCTACATTCATTTATATCTTGCTCGAGTGTCACAACTTGTTCTTTTTCTTCATCAAAGTATGGGTAATTAGACCTAATACCAATACCTCCATTTTCGAAACAAGAAGCATAAGAATTACCATTCTTGAAAGGTGTATTAAAAAGCTCTTCACCTTGTTCAATGTTCAACTCATATGGAGGAAAGTCTTCTATCGATTCCCATTGTTCTCGAGAAGAACTATCAATGGAATATACACCATTTTTATAATCACTAAATTCTGTATTAGGAAAACGTTTTTTAAAATGATCTCGAAAGATTTCTAAATCTTCTTCTGGAGATGCATAAGCTGTCAGGTTAAAAAATAAAACAATCAGCATAATTTTTTGTATATTACTCTTCATTGATTAGTTACTTATTTAACCTCACTTATTTGCGAATCTGTATTTCCTTGATTGTCTAACCATGTTAGTTCTAACTTATCACCCTTAGATCCGCTATAAGCAAAAGTAAGATATGGATTTTTTGACACTGCTGGCCCCCAATGAACTGTAATCACTTCTTCACCATTCGCTTTACCAACAACTTCTTGTATGAAGTGAGCAGGAAACTTATCACCAGTTTTCTTATTAGTTCTTTGACCTGTTTCCATAGGATGTTTCATTAATGCCTTTACTGTAACAATACCCTTACTTTCTTTTGCTCTTATCTTTATTGTACTCATGATTTAACCTCCGCATCCGCCAATAGTTATTTTCACTTCTTTTGAAGCAGTATAGATTTTTCCATCACTTTTGACTGCAGCCATGACAGTCGATGTCTTACCCATTTTAATTCTTGTTCCAATAATTGGTTGAGATTTAGTTGTAAGATTGTAGCCACATGATAGAGGTTGAGGATTATTTTCAACAAATACCATAATTGATTCAACATTATTCAAACTACTTTTAACATTTATTGGGACTATTGCACCATTTTCCGCTATATCTGGTGCTTTAAGTTTAATTTTAGATGTTTCATTGACATTATTATGTCCATAGACGCTTTTAATAGATTCATTTAAATCTGTTATATCAAACGATTCTTTGGGCCATGCAGCAAAAACACGTTTAGGTTTAATAAGTAGCCCAGCAAAAGTAGTTATTGTTGCCGCAGTCATTAGAGAGTTTTTTAAAAAATTTCTTCTATTCATAATTTACCTCAGAGAGTATATAAATACTCAATTATTTTGTTTATTTCGTTTTTTGTTATTACTCCATGTTTGCCGAACGGTGGCATAAATGAATTAGGATTCATTTTAGTTGGATCCCAGATTTGTTCAAAAAGAACATCTTTGTCAGGAAACCTAGCTTTCATTGCGATTAATGGAGGTCCGTTATTACCTGCGAGTTCACCATCATCTATCATATGGCAAGCCAAGCAGTTACCTTTTTTTCTATCAAAAGCGAGTTTTTTGCCTTCTTCAATATCACTAGCGATAGCAAAATTCCCAAAGCATAGAGCTATAAAAAGTACAGTAAGAGTTGTATTAAATATGTTCATAATTTTCTAGTATATTATAGTACTCATAGACACATAAAAAAACTACTTTAATTACAAGTTTTTTCACCAAATATCGGCTCTAGAGGCCTTGGACCACTACAAATAATTGACAGTTTTTTCTTTTCTAAGATTTGCTTTCTCAGAGAACTAATTTTATCCGATTTAATTGAATTATCGATAACCTCAAGAGCAACTTTTACTTCTCCCAATAGAACATAATAATCTGATAAAGAAATAGCTGATTTATAATAATTATTTCTCATTGTGTGTAGTTTAGATAACAATCGAAGATAATTTGGGTTCAAGCTATAGTGACTTTTCAATGGTTCCAGTAATTTCTCTGCATAATTTAGATTTTTATTATTTTCTATTAATATTTCAGCAATTGATAATGAAACCACTGAGTTTAATGGATAAATATTTTTTACATGATTTAATACAGTCAATGCTCCATCAACATCATTTTGATTAGCAAGAATCTTTGCGAATAATATAGATAAATATAAGTTATCTTGATTTTTTTTATAATGCTGATAAATCGCTTTATGAGCGTTTTTATAATCTGATTTTTTAAAGTACAATAAACTCAATTTATGTGCAGTATATTTATCCTTATTATCTAAACGTTTTATTGAATAATTAATGTCATCAATCGTCTCAGAAGATAAAATATTTTTTATGAAAATATAGTCATCTGTAGTATTTTTAAGAGCATTATTTTGTTTGACGGATCTATTTTTTATATTAGCAATTCTATTTTCATACATAGGATGTGTTGATAGATATGCTAAACTACGTTGTATTTCACCTGTGGCATTCTGCATATCATAAAAGAAGTTTGCCATCTCATTAATACTATAATTAGATTTATACATGATATCAACTGCATAACCATCAGCTTCAACTTCATTCGCTCTTATTAGGTCAATATTAGCTTGCGCTGTTTGTCCGAGACCGAGTTTGAAGGCTGCTAAAGATGCCTCAGTATTCCCAGCAAAGATACCAGCAATAATTCCTACCCACATAGAAATACTATTCATATTTGAACTTGCAATCATCTCTGCTGAGTGACGAAGTTTAATATGTGATATTTCGTGTGCTATTACTCCTGCTAATTGCGCTTCATTTTTTGTCAACTTAATTAGCCCAGAATTTAATCCAATATAACCCCCTGGTACTGCAAAAGCATTGACATCATTGGAGTTAACAACAAAGAAATTGTATTTTCTTTTAGTATCTAATACGTTTCTTGATAATAAATTCCCTAAATAATTCACATATGAAATGACTAAAGGATCATTATTAATATAATCGTACTGCTGTAATCTTCGATATGTAGCTAATCCAATAATATCTTCATCTTTTAGAGGCAGAGTTGAGCTGTATGGGTCACCTAATTCAGGTGTATTGTTATCTGCACTCGTGAAATAGCTGAAAAGTAGTAAAGTTATGAATGTGGTTAGCAAAAAAGTTGTTGAATATTTTTTCATAATAACTACCATATGGAATAGTATATTAATAAATTACTATATATTAATGATTACTAAATAAAACTATTATAACCCAAAGGTATTTTAATGTCAGACTTTGATAAGGAAATAGATACTAGCGGCCTAAATTGCCCGCTACCCATAATAAAAGCTAAAAAGGAAATTAATACTATGGAGACAGGACAAGTACTCCACATTATATCAACCGACCCAGGGGCAGTGAAAGATTTTGAATCTTTTGCTAATCAAACTGGCAATGTATTAGTGAGCTCGGAAGAAAAAGATAGTAAATTTTATTTTCTATTAAAAAAGAATTAAAAGCTTTGCTCTATATATCTAGGTTATTATCACTCATCGGGACAATTTCGATAATAATACTAGTAATAATTTCGTATTTAGCATATCAAATTACTAATCCAGAAAAAATAATATTTGATAATGAATATGATGCAATTGTAATTTTGTCAGGAAATCCACAAAGAGCAATCACTGGCAGTAAGCTGTATAAAAGTAAATATTCAAAATATATTCTTCTTAGTAAGGAAGATAAAATAATTACAAATTATCTGAATCCAAAATTGTCCATAAAAACCTATGAACTTTACATCAGTATTATAGCTGCCAACCAAATAGATATTAACAATATAATATTGTTCGGTATGGATAATACTAGCACATATAATGAAGCCAAATCTTTACGTGATCTTGAACTAAAAAATGTACACAAAGTTCTTATAGTTACTGACAAATACCATATTTATAGAGCTAAGACTATATTTAATAATATTGTTTCTAGGTATCAAATGGACTTTTACTATGATAATGACCAGATAGATTGGACTATCAGCAAGTCATCATTATTAATTATATTTTCTGAAATATTGAAATCTATCTTATATTATGTATTTACTGATTTTGATAGATATTTGGGCAAAATTTAAAATCTGATATAGTTATGAAGGCTATATATATAATGATGATTACATGAAAAAGATGTATCATGTACAGGGTAGAAAACCGAGAGAATATATGAAATTAAGCGGATCAGAAATAATCATAGAATGTTTGAAGAAAGAAGGTGTAGACTTTATCTTTGGCTATCCTGGTGGTGCTGTGCTTCATATTTATGATGCACTATTTAATACAGATAAAATCAAACATATCTTAGTTAGACATGAGCAGGGCGCAACACATGCTGCGGATGGATATGCACGAGCTTGTGGAAAACCAGGGGTGGTGCTAGTTACATCTGGTCCAGGTATAACAAACTGTGTTACTGGTCTTGCAACCGCTCATATGGACTCGGTCCCAATGATTATAATATCTGGTCAAGTATCCAGACAGTATGTTGGGAGCGATGCCTTTCAAGAAGCAGACGCGACTGGTATCACTAGACCAGTAACAAAACATAATTTTTTAATTGATAGTAGAGAATCAATTGCAGAAGTTTTTAAGAAAGCCTTTAAGATCGCTACGACGGGTAGACCTGGACCAGTTTTAATTGATATTCCAAAAGATTTAACTGACCCTAATGTAAAAATTAACTTTGAATATCCCAAGAAAGTTAACATCAGGTCATACAAGCCTGCCATTAGTGAATCTGAAGCAAAAATACAACAGGCAGCAAAATTAATATGTTCTGCAAAAAAGCCTATGATTTATACTGGCGGGGGCATTATTCTAGGAAACGCCCATAAAGAACTAAATACTTTAGTTAAAAAGCTTAACTTTCCAATTACAAATACACTCATGGGTTTAGGTGGTTATCCGGCGACAGATAAGCAATTTCTTGGTATGTTAGGAATGCATGGAACTTATGAAGCAAATATGGCAATGCATGATTGTGATGTATTGTTAGCAATTGGAGCAAGATTTGATGATCGCGTTACAGGAGATACTTCAAAATTTTGTCCATCAGCAAAAATTATCCATATCGATGTTGACCCATCATCAATATCTAAAATAATCGAGGTAGATTTATCCCTTATAGGAGAAACATCAAAAATTCTAAAAGCATTAAATAAATCAATTAGTCCTTTTTTAAAACATATTAATAAGACTTCGTTAAAAAAATGGTGGGCACAAATTGATAAATGGAAGTTAAAAAAATGTTTATCATATAAAAAATCTAAAAATATAATTAAACCTCAGTCGGTAATTGAGACTTTATATGAAATTACAAAAGGCCAAGCATATGTAACTTCTGATGTAGGACAACATCAAATGTGGGCAGCCCAGTATTATAAGTTCGATAAGCCAAATAGATGGATTAATTCTGGTGGCTTGGGAACAATGGGTTTTGGATTACCTGCTGCTATGGGTGTAAAATTAGCTTACCCCAAATCAGATGTTATTTGCGTAACAGGTGAGGCAAGTATTTTGATGTGTATTCAAGAACTAGCGACATGCCTACAATATAGACTGCCAATTAAAGTTATTAATCTTAATAATAGATATATGGGAATGGTTAGGCAATGGCAAGAGTTTTTCTATGAAGGAAGATATGCTATGTCATATATGGAAGCATTACCTGATTTTACTCAACTTGCTAATAGTTTTGGTCATATTGGTATTCAAATAGATAAACCATCTGACTTAGAACCTAAATTAAAAGAAGCAATGAAAATGAAAGATAGATTAGTATTTGTAGATGTAATTACTGATCAAGAAGAAAATGTATATCCAATGATTAAGAGCGGACAAGCACATAATGAAATGCATCTCTCACCGACTAGCAAAGATACGGAGTTAGCTTAATCATGAAAGAAAGAAGACATATTATCTCTTTACTCGTAGAAAATGAGTTTGGCTCATTATCGCGTATTGCTGGATTATTTTCTGCACGAGGTTATAACATACATTGTCTAAACGTAGCTCCTACAAACGATGAATCAATTTCCAGAATGACCTTGGTGACGTTATGTGATGACTTAAAGATTAGTCAACTAATGAAACAGTTAAATAAACTCGTTGATGTGGTAAATGTCAAAGATTTAACTGAAGAAACACATATAGAGCGTGAAATGTTGCTTTTGAAATTAAAATGTAATAAAAAACAAAGAGATGAGATTAAAAGACTAACAGACATATTTAGAGCTAGAATTATTGATGTGACAGATACGACTTACACTATAGAATTAACTGGTGCAACAGAAAAGATTTTAGCTTTTATTAATTCAATGGGAAAAATAAAAATAATAGAGATGGTCCGCTCAGGTGCATTGGGTATTAGTCGCGGTATTGATAGTCTAGAAAATATAAAGTGAGGAATAAAAATGAAAGTATATTATGATAAAGACGCTAATTTGGATGTAATTAAAAATTTAAATATATCCATTATAGGTTATGGTTCGCAAGGGCATGCACATGCTTTGAACTTAAAAGATTCAGGCGTAAGTGTAACGGTTGGGCTCCGACCTAATTCAAGTAATGCTTCTAGAGCTCAGAGCGAAGGTCTTGAAGTTTTGCCTATAAAAGATGCGGTTTCTAAGGCTGATATTGTTATGATTCTTGCACCAGATGAGTACCAAGCTGAAATTTATAGAGAATCTATTGAACCAAATTTAAAAGATAATGCGATGTTAGCTTTTGCTCATGGTTTTAACATTCATTATGGTCAAATCCAACCTGACAGTAGTCATGATGTATTCATGATAGCTCCTAAAAGCCCGGGGCATTTAGTTAGATCTACTTTTCTCCAGGGAAAAGGCGTACCTACATTGATTGCTATTAATAACAATAATTCTGGGAATGCTAAGGAAGTTGCACTTGCTTATGCCTCTGCAATAGGTGGTGGAAGAGCAGGTATTATTGAGACAGATTTTAAAGAAGAAACTGAAACTGATTTGTTCGGAGAGCAAGCTGTTCTTTGTGGTGGTGTTACGGCCTTAGTTAAAGCAGGCTTTGAAACTTTGGTTGATGCTGGATATGCTCCAGAGATGGCATATTTCGAGTGTTTAAATGAACTCAAACTCATTGTAGACTTAATGTATGAAGGCGGAATGACAGAAATGAGATATTCAATATCTAATACTGCTGAATATGGTGATTTAACAAAGGGACCATTTATTATTGATGATCATGTGAAAGCAAAAATGAAGCTTGTCCTAGAAGATGTTCAAAATGGTAAATTCGCTAAAGACTTTGTTAACGAAATTAAAAGTGGTTCAAAAGAATTTAATAAACTCAGAGAAGAGGGCTCTAAACATCTCATAGAGGATACTGGAAAAAAACTCAGAGATATGATGTCATGGATGCAAGATAGTAAACTTGTGGATGAAAAAATTAATAAATGATAGAAGATAAAAAAAAGAAACTACCTGGCGTATTCCTGCTACCAAACCTTATCACAACAGCAGCACTTTTTAGTGGATTCTATTCTATAGTTTCTTCTATAAATGGTGAAATAATTCTAGCAGCTTTATCAATTTTAGTAGCTATGATTCTCGATGGTTTAGATGGAAGAATTGCAAGGTTGACAAATACCCAAACTTCATTTGGAGAATATTATGATAGTTTGTCTGACATGATTTGTTTTGGTCTTGCTCCTGCTCTTTTGATGTATATGTGGAGCTTATCAAATTTTAATATTTATGGTTCTCAGTGGTCAAAGATTGCTTGGATTGCCTGCTTCATTTATGTAGCTTCTGCAGCAATAAGATTAGCTAGATTTAATTCTAAAATACAGACTCAAGATAAGAAATATTTTATTGGGCTGGCTAGTCCGGCTGCAGCAGCGGTAATAATTTGTTATGCATGGATGTTAGAAGTTTCTAATGTAAATATCGCTAACTATAATTGGATGAGTTTGCTATTACTACCACTCCTATCCTTTTTAATGATTAGTAATATAACTTATTATAGCTTTAAAGATTTTAATATAAGACACAAGGTGCCTCATATAAGCTTATTTATTATTGCTCTTATTTTATCATTTATATCTTTCGATCCTCCATTAGTCTTATTTTCATTTTTCATCCTGTATGCATTATCTGGTCCAGCCATGTATCTGCTAAGATTAATTAAAAAAAAGAAATCCTTATCGCCTGATAAAACTTCTTCAAAGCTTTAATTTTCCTTGCAAATTTAGTTTTTTGATATAGAGTTTGAGTTATGATTAAAGCTGAATTCAATATTAATCACCTCTTAATTAATAGTCTCTTAGAACTATCATTTTAGTTCTATCTGGGGCCTAAAAACTATATTCTATAAATAAATATGAGCAATAAAAATTTAATAATTTTTGACACAACCTTAAGAGATGGAGAGCAGAGTCCAGGCGCTTCAATGGATATAGATGAGAAAATGCAAATTGCTTCTGCTCTTGAGGATTTAAATGTTGATATTATTGAGGCTGGCTTTCCAATTGCAAGCCAGGGTGATTTTAAAGCTGTCCAAGAAATATCAAGTGCAATAAAAAAATCTAGCATATGTGCTCTTGCGCGAGCTTTAGACAAAGATATAGAGAGAGCGGCGGAGTCATTAAGAGATGCTCAATATCCTAGAATACATACTTTTATTGCTACATCTCCAATACATATGGAAAAGAAATTAAAAATGTCACCTGAAAAAGTTTTAGCTAAAGCAGTTGATGCGATTAAACTAGCCAAAACCTTTACTGATGATGTTGAGTTTTCACCAGAAGATGCTGGAAGATCAGAGTTAAAATTTCTTTGTGACGTCATTGAGGCAGCTATTGATGCTGGCGCAAAGACCATAAATATACCTGACACTGTTGGTTATAACTTGCCTCATCAATTTGGAACATTGATTAGTAATATAATTAAAAATGTCAATAATTCCGACAAAGCTATATTTTCTGTACATTGTCATAATGATTTAGGCTTAGCTGTTGGTAACTCATTATCAGCCGTTCTTAGTGGGGCAAGACAAGTTGAATGCACAATAAACGGCCTAGGAGAAAGAGCTGGTAATGCTGCTTTAGAGGAAATTGTCATGACCGTCAGAACTAGACAAGACATTTTTAATTGCGACACCAGGATAAATTCAAAAAATATTTTAAAATGTTCAAGATTAGTTTCAGGTATAACTGGTTTTCCCGTACAACCTAACAAAGCAATAGTAGGAAAAAATGCTTTTGCGCATGAATCAGGAATACATCAAGATGGAATTATTAAATCAAGAGAAACATACGAAATTATGAGAGCTGAAGATATAGGTCTGGTAAGTAATTCGCTTGTTCTAGGTAAACATTCTGGCAGAAGCGCATTTAAGCAAAAACTTGATGACTTAAATATTATGCCAAAAAATGACAGTATTCTAGATGATTTATTTTTCAAATTTAAAGACTTAGCTGATAAAAAACATGAAATATTTGATGAAGATTTGATCAATATAGCCTCCAATATTAAAGTAGCTGAGAATTCAATAAACTTTAACTATATGAATGTTGTTACTGAAAGCAATAAAAAGCCTCATGCACATATTAAACTTGAGATAGATGGTAAAATTCTGGAATCAAAGGCTAGCGGAGACGGTGCTGTAGATGCTGCATATAATGCTATCGAGGATATTATTAAAAGCAAATGTAAGTTGATTCTTTATTCTGTCAATAATATTACGTCTGGGACAGACGCTCAGGGTGAAGTAACTGTGAGAATAACAAAAGATAATAGTATTTTTAATGGTCATGGGGCAGACACAGATATAGTTAAAGCTTCAGTTTTAGCTCTAATTAATGCACTCAATAAATTTAAACAGAACCCAAATCAAAACTCGTCAAAAAAACGTGGAATTTAATGGTAGATAAAACCCGCTTATATTTATCTGAAATGGGTGTAGATATATTCTGGTTTAGGACTAAGCCCATAACTAATCATGGGTCTGATGATAATCTTTCTATAATAGAAAAAAATGTTGAAGATTGTAAAAAATGTTCGCTACATAAAATAAGAGACAATATTGTTTTTGGCGATGGAGATAGTTCAGCAGATTTAATGATAATTGGTGAAGCCCCGGGCCGGGAAGAGGATAAGGCAGGCAAACCTTTTATTGGGAGAGCAGGAAAACTATTAAACTCTTTTTTATCCTCAATTAATCTTGATCGTGAATCTATATTTATTACTAATACTGTCAAATGCAGACCTCCTGAAAACCGCAACCCCAGCGAAGCTGAAATTCAATCCTGTTCAGGCTTTCTTGACCGACAAATAGATATAATTAAGCCTAAAGTACTTGTTCTTTTGGGAAAAATTGCAGCAAACCGACTATTAAATCAGGATAAACCAATTTCTGAGTTGAGATTAAAAAAATTTTTTATTGAAAAATATAATATCCCTATTATAGTTTTTTATCACCCAGCCTATATTTTAAGAAGTCCATCACAAAAGACTAAAGTTTGGGATGATTTAAAATTTTTAAAAAGTATAATAAGTTCTGATGATTGCTAATTTATTACAGTTTATAGATTTTGAAGATATGCGCATGATTGATTTAGATCAGGTATATGATTTAGAATGTAGGTCTTATGAATTTCCATGGTCAAGGA
Organism: uncultured Gammaproteobacteria bacterium; assembly: GCA_913048065.1. Taxonomy (GTDB): domain Bacteria; phylum Pseudomonadota; class Gammaproteobacteria. The sequence continues at coordinate 38,663 of CAJWVG010000002.1, forward strand.
ATATACTAAAAGACTGTTTGCTTAATAAATATGATTTTTATATAGCAAGCTATAATAATAAAATTATTGGTTATGTAATTTCTAAAATATCAACTCATGAGAGTCATATTTTAAATCTTACTATTGATAAAGATTATAGGGGTAACGGCATTGCATCGGAGCTAATTGAAATGATAATAGCCAAATGCCATGTCCTTGGATCTAAAATGATTTTCTTAGAAACAAGAGTTACCAATAAACCCGCTAAAAAGCTATATGAAAAATATAACTTCCATACTATAGGTATACGAAAAGGCTATTATAAGACGTCTGCGGGTAGAGAGGATGCTGTAGTATATAGATGCTTAATTGATTAGCACTCGTCGTTACTCAAAGCTTTAATTGATAAAGCATGTATCTCTGTCTCCATTAGTTGACCTAGAGTTTGATAAATTAACTTATGCCTCTGGACCATATTTTTTCCTTTAAATGAATCAGATACAATATATAGCTTAAAATGACCCCCAGATTTTGCTCCAGCGTGACCAACGTGTAAATGTCCTTCATCTTCTATATTAATTTTTATTGGCTCAAGAGATTGTAGGCTATTTTGTATTAATTTAATTCTTTTTTCACTCATTTTCTAATTATATGATAATTTTTAAAAAATTATATAAGAAATGAGTGTTATGAAACTTTATGCTAGAATTATATTAGTTTTGTGTATTTAGGCTAATTATGAGTAATAAAATCATTTTCTCTGGTGTACAACCTTCAGGTGAAATACATTTGGGTAATTATTTAGGAGCTATTACTCAATTCGTAAAAAATCAAGATAGTTATAGCAGCATATTCTCAATTGTAGATTTACATGCAATTACATTGCCTCAAGATCCTGACCTATTGCTTCAGAGAAGTAGAGAGGTATTGGCGATATTTTTAGCTTCTGGCTTAAGTCATACTAAAAATATCATATTCAAACAATCAGAGGTTCCTGAGCATACTCAATTATCTTGGATATTGAGCTGCACCGCAAGAATTGGTTGGTTAAATAGGATGACTCAATTTAAAGATAAGGCAGGCAAAAATAGAGAAAATGCATCTGTTGGACTGTACACTTACCCAATTTTAATGGCCGCAGATATCTTACTTTATAAAGCTACACATGTACCTGTAGGTGATGACCAAAAACAACATCTTGAGTTAGCAAGAGATATAGCTCACAAATTCAATACTGATTATAAAAGTAATTTTTTTATTCTCCCAGAACCCTTGATTAATAAATCATCTATGAGAATTATGAGCCTGAGAGATGGTTCAAAAAAAATGAGTAAATCTGATATATCGGATTACTCAAGAGTTTTAATGACTGATAGTAATGATGAAATCCATAAAAAAATCAAAAAGGCTAAAACTGATTCAATGAAAATGCCTGATAGTCTCGAAGAGGCCGAGTCAAGACTCGAGATTAATAATTTATTAAATATATACTGCGCTTGTAGAAATCAAGATAAAAAAACTACAATCGCAAGCTATGCATCAAAAGAAATATCTGTCTTTAAGAAAGACTTAGCTGAATCGATAATTTCAGTAGTGGAACCTATCTCAATGGAAACTAACAAATTACTAGATGATCATAATTACTTAGATAAAGTCTTATCCGAGGGTGCCTTAAATGCACGTAAAATAAGTAGAAAAAACCTTTCCGAACTATATGCATTAATTGGTATGATTAAAAGATAGAATATGTTAGATACAAATAAAAATAATTTAATAATATTAAATGGTACAACAATTACTGATATACCAGACGATTTATTTATACCACCTGATGCTCTGAGGGTTATATTAGAACAATTTGAAGGACCACTTGATTTGCTCCTATATTTAATTAAAAAACAAAATATTGACGTGGTTGATATCCCAATTTTGCCTATTACTAATCAATATGTTGAGTATATTAACCTAATGCAGCAAATGCATTTTGAATTAGCGTCAGATTATTTAGTTATGGCATCTACACTTGCTGAAATTAAATCAAAAATGTTAGTTCCTAATGAAAATGATGAAGATGAAGAAGATGATCCGCGAGCAAATTTGATTAAAAGATTAATGGAATATCAAAAATATAAAGAACTTTCTCTAAAGCTAGATGATGCACCACGCTTAAACAGAGATACTTTCGTTGTATCTGGTATCTTGGCCAAATTTGAAAGGAAAGATGATGCTCCATCTATTGATTTATCGCAGTTAGAATTAGCTTTTCAAGAAGTTCTCAGAAGAGCAGAAATATTCGCGTCCCACAATATACAATCAGAAACATTATCTGTTAGAGAAAGAATGTCGCTAATATTAGATAGCATAAAGGAAAATGGAACTATAAAATTCATTGACTGTTTTACTCATAAAGAGGGTAAAATGGGTGCAATTGTCACATTTCTAGCTATTTTAGAAATGGTCAAAGAAAGTTTAATCGATATTATACAAAATGAGGATTACTCGATGATTTATTTACAATCTAGTGCTTCATGAGTCAGTCTAAACCTCTACATTTAATAATTGAAAGCGCCCTTATGGCCGCACATGAGCCATTAAGTCTGCAAGATATTGCAAATCTATTTGATGAAAAAAAACCATCTAAAAATCAAATAAAGAAAGCAATTGAAGAATTAAACCTAAGTTATAAGAAAAATTCTTTTGAAGTAATATTAGTAGCTAGTGGATATAGAATACAAATAAAAAATGGTTTTGATACATGGTTAAGTAAACTTAACAAACAGTCATCTACGCGATACTCAAAAGCTTTTTTAGAAACATTGGTGATTATTGCATATAAGCAACCTGTAACTAGAGGAGATATTGAAGAAATAAGAGGAGTTACTGTTAATCCTCAAATAATAAGAAATTTAATCGAGTTTGAATGGATTAAAGTTGTTGGACATAAAGAATCGCCCGGAAAACCAGAATTATTGGCCACAACCAAAAAATTTTTAGATTATTTTAACTTAACCTCACTTAGTGATTTACCACCACCTGGAGAGATGGAGGTTCAATAACTACTCTCTCAACCTAGGCATTAGCATTACTAGATTACATGGTTTTGTCATGCTATTTAATTGATACTGTATTATTTCATTCCATGCTGTTGAACAAGCATCAACAGAGCCAGGTAGTACAAAGATAAATTTCGAATTAGCTACACCAGCCAGCGATCTTGTTTGAAGACTAGATGTTTTTATTTTATTAAATGATAATGATCTAAACAATTCTCCAAATCCCTCAATCTCTTTATCTAATAGAACTTTTATAGCTTCCGGTGTTCCATCTCTTCCAGTTATGCCAGTTCCACCGCTGGTAATAATAACATCTACTTTTTTATCTATAAGATACTTTGAAACAACATGTCTAATTCTATAAATATCATCTGGAACAATTATTTTATCCAAAACTTTATGCCCTGATATAGTGATTAATTTTTTTAATAATTTACCTGATTTATCAGTAGCAGTTGTTCTTGTATCTGATACGATAATTACTATTATGTTTAATTTTTTCATATTATCTAAATTCATTATTAAAACTAATATAATAAATATTTCATAAAATGTATAGAGTACAAAAGATATTATCAATGATTGGAGTGCTATCCAGAAGAGAGTGTGAAAAATATATCAAACAAGGATTGATAAAAATTAACAATTCTATTGCTACTCTGGGTTCAAAAGTTGCTATTGATGATAAAATAACTTTCAATCAAAAAGAATATCAGGTGACAGAAGAATTAATAAATTCTGAAATTGAGATTTTAGTTTATAACAAGCCAGTAGGGTATATTGTGACACGTAGAGATACGGCTAAACGCAAAACTGTTTTTGACAATCTTCCTAATATCAATGGCAGATGGATTAATGTTGGGAGATTAGATGTCAAAACCTCAGGCTTACTCTTATTTACAAATAATGGTGATATTGCAAATAAACTAATGCACCCTTCCTCAAATATTATTAGAACATATGAAGTAGTAATAAATGGTAATTTTAATAAATCAAAACAGAATGAATGTTTATCAGGGGTAAAGATTGGATTATCAGAAACAGGAAAGTTTTCTAAAATTTCTCAAACTCGTTATGATAATGGAACTTATAAAGTCAGTTTGACCACAGGAAAGAACCGCGAAGTCAGAAGGGTTTTTCAGGCTGTTAATTGTAAAGTATTTTCTCTCAAAAGAATAAAGTACTCAACTGTTCATTTGAATAACTTAAGAGAAGGTAACTATAAATTTTTAGATAGTACTGAAAAGAATTTATTGCTCAAAGACTTGCATCAATAGGAAAAATATTACTATCTTTTGAGTATTAGATAAGTAGCGCCATGGCCTCCATCTTTTTTATTGGCTGAGCTTGCAGCTAACACATGAGGTGAATTAGTTAAAATCTTTTCAACAAGTTTTTTTATAGGTGCTATACCATCTTTATTATTTAGGCCTTTGCCATGAATAATAAGGAGATATTTTGCATTATTCTTATAACTATATTCTAAGAAATTATTAATTTGTATTTCAGCTTCAATTATAGTAAAGCCATGAAGATCAAGAATTTCAGATGAATTAAAATTATATTTTAGAGATTTAAGTTGAGTAAAAATCTTATTTTGTAGCCCATCTTTTTTATGTAAAAAAATTTCATCACCACCACCATCATGTAAACCATCATGACTAACATTGGTATCTATATACTCTTTTTCATGAGATATATCTCCATCTTTTTTTTCACTTAAGACTTTATCTAGGTCAATATTAGATTCAGATAATAACTTTTTAAATTCTGATTCGTTTTCATCTTTCATATATTTTTATGCTAATTAGTTATTATTTAAGTATAATAGAAATATAAATTATTATTAATCTTTAATGAAAATATTATTATCAAATGATGATGGTTATAACCAACCGGGCATAAGAATACTTGAAGAAATTCTTAAAGATTACGGCGATGTAACTGTAGCAGCTCCTCATAAAAACATGAGCGCATGCAGTAGCGCTCTTTCTGTACATTCAATGGTAGATGTAAAACAAATAGATACTAAGCATTATAAAATAAAGGGAACACCTGCGGATTGTATACATATAGTGTCACGGGGTTTAATGAGAAATCTCCCTGATATTGTTATTTCGGGCATTAACTATGGAAGTAACCTTGGTGATGATGTAATTTATTCTGGAACTGTAGCTGCTGCTATTGAAGGTAGATTTTGTAAATATGCCCCATTTGCCATATCTATTACATCTAAGAAACCAAAATATACTGATGATTTAAAAGAAAAAATTAATTTTTTATTTAATCATCTATTCAAAAAAAAATATAAAAATAAAAATATCTATAATATTAATATCCCAGATATCCCATTTTCTAAAATCAAAGGAATAAAATATACTATTTTAGGAAATAGACAAATTTCAAAAAAACCTATTATCATTAAAAATAAAAATACTATATCTGCCGAAATTGGACCTGTTGGAAATTCAGTAAAATCAACTAAAAACACTGATTTTAAAGCAATACAGGATAAATATATTTCTATAACACCATTAACCACGAATATGTATGATTCAAAAAAAATTATTAATACAATTAAACTGAAAAAATAAGCTATCATTATATTCATGAGTAAAGATATAATTTCTTCAGATCAACAAAATTTAATTCTAAGTCGCTTAAAAAGTCAAGGCATCACAGATACTTCGGTTTTAGATATAATGTCAACTATGCCAAGACACTTATTTATTGAGCCAGCATTAAAAAATAGAGCATATGACGATGATGCATTACCAATTGGATTCAGCCAAACTATTTCCTCGCCTTATATAGTTGCTAAGATGACACAATTATTGATGGAGGAGGACAATATGGGAAAAGTATTAGAGATTGGTACTGGCTGTGGCTATCAGTCAGCTATACTAGCTAAGCTTTTTACGCATGTCACTACAATTGAAAGAATAAAACCATTACAACAAAAAACAGAGAATCTTCTAAAAAAATTAGAATATAAAAATATTAAATTCGTATATGGTGATGGTTTTGATGGCTATTATGCTAATGCACCCTACGATGCAATCATAATGACCGCTTCTCCTTCAGATATCCCAGAGAAGCTAGTTAGCCAATTAACTTCAAACGGGAGAATGGTGTTGCCGCTTAATATGAATGGCAAACAGAAGCTATTTAGAGTAAAAAATACAAAAAATGGAGTATTTAAAAAAGAGGTTGATGATGTTTTATTTGTACCGATGCTTGAAGGGGTTATTTAATGATGTACAACTATTTGAGAGATAAATTACTATTATTCAAGTCTAAAAAAATATTAGGTTTTCTGAGTTTTATAGAATCAATATTTTTTCCTATTCCTACTGATGTTTTACTAATACCGATGTCTATGTCTAAATCTTATAAATGGATTGATTTAGCTTTTCTTACAACAGTTACATCAGTACTAGGTGGAGTTGTAGGATATTTTCTTGGCGTATTCTTATTTAATGAAATTAATCCTTATATTATAGAATATGGTTATTTAGAAGAATTTAATCAATCAAAAAATTTATTTATAGAATATGGGGTTATAATACTTTTTATATCAAGCTTTACGCCTCTACCTTATAAAATATTCGTTATTACGGCAGGCTTGCTTTCATTAAATATTTTTCTTTTTATATTAGTTTCATTAATTGGCAGAGGTATGAGATTTTTTTTAGTTGCATATATTGCTGAACGCTATGGTGACCCTATTCTTTATTATCTGAATAAATATTTTCTATGGTTATCTTTCGTAATATTATTATTATTTGTAATAATTAAATTATAGCAATAAACCAGCAGCTATGTTTCTATTCTCGGATGCAAGCACATTATATGTTTTACAAGCTGACTCAGTTATCATAAACTCAATACCAATATTTTTTTTATGAATTTCATGGATTAATTTATTATCAGGCATAATTAATTTTGTGCCAGTACCTATGATTATAATTTCGGGGTTTGCCATTAAAATCTCCTTATAATACTCGTGAGTTGAGATTTTTAAACTTGTGATTTCCCATTTAGTTATATTTGAATTTATAATCATAATATTGTTTTCAAATACTTTATCATTGATATAAATCTTATGGTTTTCATAGTTTTTTATGAAAACATCAGATTTGTTAGTTTGAAGAGTAAGTTTCATAATAATAAGAATTATAGATTAATTAATGATAATATATAGTTTTTTATACAGAAGGAGTAAGTATGTTGAGGATTGGAGTATGCGGATTAGGAACTGTAGGCCAAAGTTTTTTGCGTCATATCACTGAGCATCAAAGTAAAATTCGCTCAAATGTATCTGTTGATTTTGAGATTAGCATGATAGCTGATAGATCAATTAAATCCAAGAAATATCCAAAAAACATCGCTGTCACTAATAATATTTTGGATATGGCTTCTAGTTCTGATGTAGATATTATTGTTGAACTAGTTGGTGGTATTGATGCCTCATATGAATTATTAAAGAATGCCATAAATAATGGCAAACATATCATAACTGCCAACAAAGCCTTGATAGCTGAGCATGGTGATGAGCTATTTAGTCTTGCAAAAAAGAACAATATATACCTTGGTTTTGAAGCATCTGTTGCCGGAGCTATTCCAATAATTAAGACTTTATCAAATAGTATGGCTAACGAAGAGATTTTATCTTTAGCAGGTATTATTAATGGGACATGTAATTATATATTGGATCAAATGTCATCTTATAATTTAGATTTTAATGATGCTTTAGATGAAGCAAAAAAACTTGGATATGCAGAGGCAGATCCAACCTTTGATATCAATGGAATGGATGCAGCCCATAAGATATCCATATTAACTTCTTTGGTTTACAAGGTAGCTTCACCTTTGAAGCATATCTATATTGAAGGAATTGAAAACATTACACCAATGGATATGATATACGCTAAAGAGCTTGGTTATTGCATCAAACACTTAGGCATAACAAAAAAAGATGGTGACTTTATTGAGTCAAGAGTACATCCGGTACTAGTCCCAATAGATAATGTTTTCTCAAAAATTAATGGAGTAAAAAACTCTATATTAATTAATGGTGATAAATTTGGAACTTCGATGTTATATGGTAATGGCGCAGGAGGAGATGCAACAGCTTCTGCTGTTATATCAGATTTAGTTGACGCGATTAATTATGTATCAAATGAGAATAAAACTAGCAATTATAGTATCGGTTCAATAGGAACAAGTTCTTTGCAAATTAAAAATAACAGCGATATTAGTAGCCCTTTCTACTTAAGAATTCACGCTGAAGATATTTCAGGTGTAATGGCGGAGATAACCAATATCTTGGCTTCAGAAGAAATAAGCATTGAAGCTGTAACACAGCATGAACCTAATGATGCTAATTCACTAATACCAATTGTAATGATAACTAACGCAGTTAAAGGCTCGTTAATTGATGATGCAATTAAACAAATAGAACTATTAGAACATGTTAAAGACAAAGTTTATAAAATAAGAGTATTTAAGATTGATGAAAAATAATATTAAATATTCTAGTACTAGAGGTAAAAGTGTGGAACTTCTTTTCAAAGATGTAATTTTTGAGGGACTAGCTCCTGATGGTGGATTGTATGTACCAGAGACATGGCCAAAGTTAGAGAAAAAAACTTTATCGAGATTTTCTGGTATGAGTTATCAACAAATTGCATTTGAAGTGATATCCCCCTATATTGATTCATCATTATCAGATGATGACTTAAAAAATATTATTGATAAGGCTTATTCTTCATTTGATCATCCTGAGATTACACCATTAAATAAAATCAATGATAATAAATATTTATTAGAATTATTTCATGGACCAACTTATGCTTTTAAAGATGTTGCGATGCAATTCATATCACAACTAATGGGATTCTATCTCAAACAAGAAGATCGCTCTTTAAATATTTTAGGGGCTACATCTGGCGATACAGGTGCAGCTGCAATTGAAAGTTTTAAAAATATAAAATCTGTTAAAATATTTATACTACATCCCTATAATAAAATTTCAGAAGTACAACGTAAATTCATGACTACCATAAAATCAGATAACGTTTTTAACATTGCTGTTAAAGGTAGTTTTGATGATTGTCAAAATATCATAAAACAGATTTTTTCAGATCAATCTTATAAAAAAAATAATAATCTTACTGCGATAAACTCTATTAACTGGGCAAGAATTATGTGTCAGATTGTATATTATTTTTATACGATTAGTAGACTGAAAACTACTGGTAAAAGAGTCTTATTCTCAGTCCCTACTGGTAATTTTGGAGATATTCTAGCCGGTTATATTGCATTAAAAATGGGTTTAGATATAGATATGTTAAACATAGCTACCAATGAAAATGATATTCTCACAAGAACATTAACTTCAGGTGAACATGAGTTACGTAAGGTAAAAGAGACTACATCTCCTAGTATAGACATTCAAATATCTAGTAATTTTGAAAGATTATTGTTTGATATTAGTAAAGATACTGAATATGTAAATAAATTAATGTCTGAACTCAAGAAAACAGGAACATATACTTTAAGTAATGACATAATAGATCAAATTAAAAACCATTTTTGTTCTTATTCAGTATCCGAGGATGAAGTAAACAGAACTATAAGTGAAATTTATGAGAATCACAATATTATTTTAGATCCGCACACAGCAGTTGGATTTGCTTCTGCAGGTAAGTGCCCAGAAAATTATGATTTATCTATCACATTGTCAACAGCTCATCCTGCTAAATTCAAAGATACGGTTGAAAAATTGATTAGCAATGATTCATTTGTCACAGAAAAAGTAAAAAAGCTTATGCAATCAGATGAACAGATGATTATCCTTGAAAATAATGCTACTGTAGTACAAGATTTTATTTCAAATAACATGTAATGAGAATAATAGTAATACTCCTAGGATTAATATTGGCGCTTTATTTCCTTAATAAGAAAGTATCGGAAAACTATGTGTTGATTAAAACACTACTCAGTTCTGCCGTGGCAATATTAAGTATAATTTTAATTATAATTATAATGTTGCATTTTACTGGAAGCGATATCTAATTATTTATCTAGAAACTTTTCCGCATCAAGTGCTGACATACATCCAGAACCCGCAGATGTTATTGCTTGTCGATAAATAGAATCTGAAACATCTCCAGCAGCAAATACACCATCGATGCTTGTTGTTGTCGCACCTCCAGCACTACCTGTCTTAATTTTTATATATCCGCTTTCATCCATTTGTAAAAAATCTTTAAATAGTAAAGTATTTGGCTGATGACCTATGGCAATGAAGACACCTGAACATTCTATTTTTTGAGTTTTATCTGAGTTTACATCTTTTAATATTGCACCTGTAACTTTTGCTTCATCTCCTATAACTTCTTGCAGAGTTGAATTCCAAATAACCTCAATTTTTTTATCTTTTATTTTTTGATTTAATTTATCTACAAGCATTGCTTCAGCTCTAAGTTTGTCGCGTCTATGAACTAGAGTTACCTTGGATGCTATATTCGAAAGATAAAGTGCTTCTTCGACGGCCGTATTCCCACCACCTACTACAAGTACCTCTTGATTTTTATAAAAAAAACCATCGCAAGTAGCGCATGCCGAGACTCCTTTCCCTAAATATGATTTTTCAGAGGGTAAACCAAGATATTTAGCACTTGCACCAGTAGCTATTATTAGTGCATCACATGTGTATGTGGAGGAATCACCAACTAATTTAAATGGTTTGACAGACAGATCTGCTTCTTTTATGTGATCCATTATAATTTCAGTATTAAATTTCTCTATATGATCCTTCATTCGTTCCATTAAGTCTGGACCCTGAAGGTTATCATAATCACCAGGCCAATTTTCAACATCTGTTGTCGTTGTTAGCTGACCACCAACCTCCAATCCAGTAACTAATACTGGTTTTAAATTAGCCCGGGATGCATAGAGTGCTGCTGTGTATCCTGCTGGGCCTGATCCGAGTATTAGTAATGGGGAGTGTTTGTTTTCCATGTGATATATCCTATATTAATCTTATTTTTATAACAACAACTAAAGAATAATTAGGCTATCTTGGATAGAAAATACAATAATATTGTATTAGAATAAGAGAAAACGAGGGTTAATGGCTCAAGTTAGAAAAAATAGAAAACTAACAACCAGTAGGTTTTCACTAATAAGAAAAGAAGTATTGGGCTTCTTCTATGTACTACTGACACTTCTGTTTTTACTATCAATCTATTCCCATGATCCCAATGATCCAAATTTCCTCAACTCAGGATTAGCATCATCAGTAAATAATTATATAGGTGTTTTTGGAGCTTATACATCTTTCGTTTTCTTTATGTTATTTGGCCATGTCTCTTTGGCCTTACCCGTCTTATTTATCTTTATAATCATTAAAGGTTATACGAATGATATAAAACATAATAGCCCGTCAGATAAAATTATGAATATAGGCCTTATAGGGCTAATGATTCTATCAAGTTGTGTAATCATGAGCTTTATAGGCATTAACTTAGTTAGCGATCTTCAGTCAAATGTCTATGGAGGAGAAATAGGCTTATTGCTCTTTAATAAACTTCACTCATTTATTGGCATATCAGGAGCTATTATTGTATCTTCACTTATTTTTCTCTACTCGCTGCTAACTTACTTAAATATTTCTATAAACTCACTTGCCTCTACAATTGTCTTATTTAGTAAATATCTATATTTGAAAAGTAAATTCATAATAAATACAAATTACGAAAAATTTCTTCTTTATAAAGAGAAACAGAAAGATATTATGAAGGTAAATAACCTTGACAACCCCTCTGAGGTTAAAACAGAAATTGAGATTCAAAAAAAAGTAACTCATGTAAGTAAAAGAGCTTTCAAGGAAAAACAAACAGAGCTTTTTGACACTCAAAATAAAATGGAATTACCCTTACTTGAATTATTAGTGCAACATGATAGTGATGCTGTTGCTCATGATAATGAGTCTTTACAGTTGATGTCTAGATTGTTAGAGACCAATCTCAGAGATTTTGGGATTGAAGTAGAAGTTGTTAATGTTAAGCCTGGCCCTGTCGTTACTCTTTTCGAGGTCAATCCAGCAAAGGGAATAAAAGTTAATCAGATTAATAATTTATCAAAAGATTTAGCGAGAACTATGTCTGTTACTAGTCTCAGAGTTGTTGATAACATTCCTGGAACATCGTCTATTGGAATTGAAGTTCCAAATGAGAGCAGGGAGATGGTTTCACTGAAAGAAATTATAATTTCTAATGCATATGAAAAATCAAAATCTCCATTAACAATTGCCTTAGGTAAAGATATACAAGGAAACCCTGTATGTACTGATTTGCAAAAACTCCCACATTTACTTGTTGCGGGTACAACAGGATCAGGCAAATCAGTGACATTGCATACGATGCTGGTAAGTTTATTGTATAAATCTGATCCAACAGATTTAAAAATGTTATTAGTTGATCCTAAAATGTTAGAACTCAGTGTTTATGATGGTATTCCGCATTTATTAAATCCTGTTATTACCGATATGAATGATGCTTCTAATGGTTTGCGCTGGTGTGTTCAGCAAATGGAAAAAAGATATCGTATTATGAGTGAATTGAGCGTCAGAGATATTAAAGCTTATAATAAATTAATATCAGATCATGAGCAAACTGGTGAGAAATTAGAAATTAATAGCCATAAAGGAGAGGATACTCTGTATCATACAAAACTCCCTTATATTGTTGTTGTTATAGATGAGTTTGCAGACATGATGCTTGTTGTTGGAAAGAAAGTAGAAGATTTGATTATCAGATTAGCAGCAAAAGCTAGAGCGGCAGGAATACACTTGATTCTAGCCACACAAAGACCTTCCGTTAATGTTATAACTGGTATTATTAAGGCGAATATACCTGCAAGAGCAGCTTTGCAAGTTACAACTAATGTTGATTCAAGAACAATCATTGACAGCATGGGAGCAGAAAATTTATTAGGAAACGGGGATATGCTTTTCATGAGTCCAGGTTCACGTATTCCTCGAAGAGTTCATGGAGCATATGTGAGTGATGATGAAGTAAAAGAAATCGTTAAGTTTTTGAAAAAAAATAGTGAAGCTACTTATATAGACTCGTTGTTAAATCTTGAAAATGATGATTCATCAAATGATACAGTAGATATTGATTCAAATGATGATCCATTATATTCAGAAGCTGTTGAGATTGTTTTAGACACAAAAAAAACATCAATATCTTTCATTCAAAGAAAATTAAGAATAGGGTATAATCGTGCTGCAAATATAATAGAATCTATGGAAGCTAAGGGTATACTTTCTGCACAACAATCTAATGGAAATAGAGAAATTCTAAATAAAGATAACTGATACCTATTTATATATAATTTTTAAATGCTTGATATAAATCTAATAATCAATGAAGCTGAGGATGTTCAAAAGAAACTTAAGAGCAGAGGTTTTCTTTTTGACTATGATGTAATAATTAAACTGTATGAAGAAAGAAAAAAACTTATAGCGGTTAAAGAGTCAATTGCTGAAAATAAAAACAAATTAAGTGATAAGTTTAAAGAAGCAGAAACCGATAAAGATAAACTAACTATCAAAGCTGAATCTCAAGAATTAGAGTCTTCTATATCTAAAAACAAAAAGCTACTAGAAAAAACAGAAAAAAAATTAAAAGATATCCTTTTGCAAATTCCTAATATTCCATCTTCTGATTCACCTATTGGTGAGGATGAAACAGCTAATGCTATCATAAAAACATGGGGGAGCCCTGTTAAATCAAATATAGAACACTCTTCATTACTTTCAAATAACGGTTTATTAGATTTTGAGTTAGGTGCTTCAATCTCTAAAACTAGATTTGTTGTTATGAAAAATGAAATAGCAAAATTACATCGTGCTTTATCTACCTTCATGATTAACACTCATACTGAAAAAAATGGATATATTGAATATAATGTACCATTGATAGTAAGTCGTGAGTCTTTGATAGGAACTGGACAGCTACCTAAATTTGAAGATGACTTATTCAAAATTGAAAATAATGACTTGTTTCTAATTCCAACTGCTGAAGTACCTTTAACTAATATATATAGCGGTAAAATAATTAATGAATCGGATCTTCCTATTAAAATGGCAGCTCAAACTCCATGCTTTAGATCAGAAGCTGGCTCATATGGTAAAGACACCAAAGGTATTATAAGACAACATCAATTTGAAAAGATCGAATTGGTTCATATCATAAATCCTGAAGATGCGGATAATGCTCTGGAAGAAATTACGTTGAATGCTGAAAATATCGTAGAGAGCTTAGAAATACCTTATCAAAGGGTAGCTCTATCAACGGGTGATTTAGGGTTTTCTTCTTCGAAAACATATGATATCGAGGCATGGTTTCCAAGTCAAAATTGTTACAGAGAAATATCGTCTTGTAGTTGTTTTAATGATTTTCAATCTAGAAGATTAAATATAAAGTTTAAGAATCAAGCCACTAAAAAGAAAAACTATGTATATACTCTTAATGGCTCAGGTTTAGCTATTGGCAGGACTATGGCAGCACTTATTGAGAATCATACAAGGGATAACATTATTCATATACCATCAGTTCTTCATAGTTTGACTGGCTTTAAAACTATAAAATTATGAACTTAACAAGTTTTATTCTATAATGACTCATTAATTCGGAAGCGTGCCAGAGTGGTTGAATGGGCCGGTCTTGAAAACCGTTAGGGTGTCAAAGCTCTCGTGGGTTCGAATCCCACCGCTTCCTTAAAAATTGTGAAAAATAAAAAATATTATAGTTGGGTATTATATGATTGGGCTAATTCAGCTTATGCAACTATAGTTCTTGCTGGTTTTTTCCCGATTATCTATGCTGAATATTTTGCAGCTTCAGTAGATTCATCAGAAAGAACACTCTATCTTGGAATATCCAATTCTGTTGCAAGCCTATTATTAATTATCTCAGCACCTTTCTTTGGATTATTAGCAGATAGATTTAATAAAAAGAAATTATTTTTATCTATCTTCGCTATAATCAGTATCGCGTCAACATTTTTTTTATCTTTTGTATCTTCAAATAGTTATATATTGGCTTCAATATTTTTTTCAATATCATTGCTTGGTTTTATGATGTCAAACGTTTTTTATGATGCGATGTTACTTGATTTCGAAAGTGATAAATTTAATAAAATATCATCATATGGTTATGCTTTTGGTTATCTTGGTGGTGGTATCGCTTTCATTCTAGCTCTTATATTTCTTTATTATGCTGGGCAATCTAATATAGAACTAATAGCATCTAAGAAAATTGTATTTATCTTTACATCAATATGGTGGGCTTTTTTTATGATTCCATTAATTCTCTACTGGGAAGATAATACAAGACCTAATAGTGAAACACTATCCATCTCAGAGTCATTTAAAGAACTATTCAGTAATAAAAAGATATTTTATTTTCTACTTGCATATTGGGTTTATATTGATGGTGTTGATACAATCATCAGAATGGCTGTCAACTATGGATTGACGCTCGGTTTTTCAAGTTCAGATTTATTATTAGCTCTACTAGTTACTCAGTTTGTAAGTTTTCCGGGAACATTATTGATTTTGAAGATATCTAATCTCTTTACTATAGAGAAAGCTATTATTTTTTGTCTTTCAGTTTATTTGGGGATAACTTATTTTGCTTATAACCTGCATACAACAGAACAGTTTTATACTATTGCTGTACTCATAGGATTTGCGCAGGGAGGAATACAAGCTCTGAGTAGATCTTACTTTGCTGTTTTAGTTCCAAATAATAGATCTTCAGAATATTTTGGAATATATAATATGTTAGGTAAATTTGCTGCATTATTAGGTCCTATAGTTGTTGGATTGGTAACTTTTTATACTTATGACAGCCGAATTGGTATAGCAAGTATAGCCATATTTTTTATAGTAGGCATGTTTCTTTTTAATATCTCTCACAGAATAAATACTAAAAATTGATAAGGCCTACAAAACAAGTTCATTTATTTAGCAGAACATAATATGATATCTGCATGAAGTTTTTATGGAGAGATTTGGCCAAGGAGATTCAACTGGTGTGGCGGAGCTTTATACTGAGGACGGACAGTTTCTTCCTCCAAATAGCGATGAAGTGATCGGCAAAAATGCTATTCAAGGCGCCTTTCAGGGCTTAATGGATTCCGGAATCAAAGCAATTAAGTTAGAGACTTTAGAAGTGGAAAATCATGGTGACACGGCTTCTGAAGTGGGTAGGTTTACCCTACTAGACCAGGGAAACCAAATCCTGGACCGTGGGAAATTTATCGTTATATGGAAGCTAGTAGCAGGAAAATGGAAACTTCATCGCGACATAATTAATTCAAGCCTAGCAGCTTAAGATATTCTGTTGCTTGGATTCAGAAAGTTAACTGAGGCGCTGACGAGATTTAAATGAAGAAGCTAACAAGTGTTTGTGGTTAGTATTACTCTGCTTCCTCTTAAAAACTTGCCATAGCAGTTACTGCGGATAAAGACTATCAGTTATTGATACTAAGTCTGCAATTGCCAGGTTCCACCTTGGCGCAGAATAACTGGAGTCATATTCAAATTCTGTGTCATAAGTTGAAAGACCAAGTAATCCTGTTGTTCTTAGATGTAATTGAGAGAGAGTCAAGTTTAATGACGTATTCCGCAAATTATTTTCACAATCAAAATCATAAGATTGATCATCATTCACTAATTCATCTACTAAGCCATAACTCTCAAACTCCCAACTATAAAGTCCGCTAGCATTTAGGCCATTATATCGGAGGTTCAGCCAGAAATTAGTTTTTATTCCCTCCTCCTCGTAACTTAGATGAGGAATATATATGTCGAAATTAGTATCAGTAATATATGGCTGACAATCGACGATAGGTTGACCACTGCTATTAATACCTTTTGGATAAAGAGAAGTAACTGCAAGCAAATCATCCAGTTTTGGTTTGGTTTGGTAGACATAAGAGTTATAAGGAGAATACATAATCGATGACGATTGATTAGAGTGGTCTAAACCTAAAATATGACCTAGCTCGTGGGTCATCAATCCTTCAAATTGCCTAATTGAACTATAGCTAGCAGCTAGATTTAATGAAATCTCAGCATCAGACACGTATCCTCGTTGCCACCACATATAAGCATAACCCGCATAGTTCCTCCCAAACTGAGCTAAAAATTGGTCAGGCTGCAACCAGCCAATAACAAATTTATTATAGTAAACTGCTTGAAAATCCCAATTAAAACCAAACTTTTGAGCAACTTTAACCCAACTATCTCCTCTCTTTTCCAATGCAATGGTAACAATATCTAATTTGGAATCGTTGACAAAATAGGATGAGCGAAATTTATTTTTTAAGTCAACTAATTTGGGCATTTCACTTAGGCAGGTATTACACCAAGAACCCCAAAAATCTAAAATGATGTAATTTCCTTTGGAATCAGAAAGATTGCAATCCGTATCGTCAATAAGTTTTACAGA
>CAJWVG010000003.1 GCA_913048065.1 uncultured Gammaproteobacteria bacterium
CAACATTCTCAAGATCTTCCTCTAATATTCCTAGTAACTCTAATCCTCTTTTCAAGCCATTACCATTAGTCATATAGTTTGTACCAATACCACCAACATAATCATCCATTATCTTTTGTAGTCTTTGTAGACCTTGAATTGGAAGAATATAACTTGGAGAAACTGTACCAGCCGTAATTTCGTTACGACCAACTGTATAATTCTCAAGAGGTTTATAAATTATCTCTTTAAATTTTTCACATTGTTTTTCAGTCACAGATATACCATTGGCTTTTCCATCATTAATATATTGAACTGCTGCTTTAGCACATAGTCTTCCTTCTGTGAATGATCCTGAAGAAAACGCATGTGCAGTTCCACCAGCTGCGTCTCCAGCTGCGAAAAGACCATCAATAGTCATCATTCTGTTATATCCCCAAAAGTATTCTGGAATACCTCCTGAGATATCTTCAGGACCACTGACCCATGCACCAGAGCATGTCGCATGTGAACCCATTACATACGGTTCAGATGTGGTTAATTCAGGGTTTTGGTATTTTGGATCAATATCTTGAGAAGCCCAAACAACTGCTTGTCCAACAGTCATACCTAAGAAATTTTCCCATCCAATTACTTCAAGATGAGGGTCTTGAAATGCTTCCATTGTAACCATATGGATAGGTCCTCTTCCAGCTGCTGTTTCTTGTATGAATGCATGATTTCGTAAACATGTTGGTGTTGGTATATGATCTATATATTCACCAACCATTTCTTTAGTTTGGTCATACCATGTTTTTTCATAGTTATCCCCATTTGCGTTTTGTGTATATGTTTTAAGATGTAAGAAATAAGCCCCTACTGGTCCATAACCATCTTTAAATCTTGTTAAAACGATACGGTTTTCCATTTGCGTCATTTTGGCGCCAACGGCTATTGGTAATGCATAGGCAGAACCGTTGCTCCACGGAGCGTACCAAGTACGTCCCATGCCTTCACCGACTGCACGTGGCTTAAATATATGTGATGCTCCACCAGCTGCACAAATTACAGCTTTTGCTCGAAAGACATAGTGGTCACCTGTACGCATGTTAAAGCCTGTAGCACCTCCAACACGGTTATCGTTTGTTTCATCCATTAACAAATGAGTTATCATAACCCTATTGTAAATTTTATCTGCAGATTTTTTTGCTGCTTCAGCAACAATTGGTTTGTAGCTTTCACCGTGTATCATAATCTGCCACTTTCCTTCTCTCTGATACTGTCCCGTTTTTTCATTACGCATTAATGGTAATCCCCATTCTTCGAACATATGTACACATGAATCTACATGGCGAGCCATATCATAAGCCAAATCCTCACGGACCATTCCCATTAAGTCATTTCTTGCATACCTTACATGGTCTTCGGGTTGATTCTCATCCCATTGCATACCCATATAACAGTTGATTGCATATAAACCTTGAGCAACTGCACCACTCCGATCTATATTTGCTTTTTCTGCACAAATGATTTTCATGTCACGGCCCCAATACCTTGCTTCAAAAGTGGCACCAGTTCCAGCCATACCACCACCAACGACTAAGATGTCGCAATCTTCATAATGTGTTTTGTAATTAGCCATTAGTAGTATACTCCTTGTTTAAGTTTCCCAACTTTTTCCATTACAGGAAGACCTGTGTTTGATACTGGAACTTTGCCAGTTTTTAAATATGTTGGCTCGCCATATAATGTATTGTTTGCATGTGCTTCTTTGTTTGGGACATCTTTCTCTGCTAAATGAGGTATATGTTTGCCCCATGGCTTAGTTGTAATTGGTGATACGAAGCTTTTCATATGACCATTTCTAAATTTAATTTTCCAACTTATAACACCTTTTTCTTCTTCTCTAAGAACACGTACTTTGTGTCCCATTGGTGCAAAATCAGCATACCCGCGAACATCAATAGCATTTTGTGGGCAAGCTTTAACGCACGAATAGCATTCCCAACAAAAATTTGGCTCTATATTCACTGCGCGTCGAATGAGTTTATCGATATGCATAATATCTGATGGACAGATATCGACACAGTGTCCGCATCCATCGCATCTGGTCATATATACAAAAGTTGACATAATTATTTCTCCGTTAATCTACTTAAATTCATTAATAGTTTTGTGGCTCAGAACGTTTAATACCCAGACCATATTGTTTTGGTAAATCTGCTGGTTCAGGTAGGTCATCTCTTGATCCGTCTTCTTCAGCCAAGTGTTTTTGAATTGCAGCTCCTGGTTTATAAAACATATGGGCAAATTTAGACCAGTATACTCCACCGAATAGGACTACATTAGAGATAACAAACAAGACGAAAAATAGAGTTGCTAAACCAATAGAATTTGATGCTTGAAAGAAAGACCATAATAAACCAAAAGTTGAAGTTGCCACCAATGAAAGGACGAATAAGTCAGCAAAAACAATTCTGCTCCAACCATTTCCTTCCGCTCTTACGTCTACTCTTTGTACAAACCAAAACCAGTAACCACCTACACATGTCATTATTGCACCAACATGCCATAACAAAGGATAAAAAGTTGATGTAGATGCTGTGTTGAAAATCATCACTGCAGATGCTATCCAAAAAAAGATGGTTCCATACATCCCTAATAAATGTGTAATTCTTCTTGTTACACCACAGAATTCTGCTGAAGTTGCAACATCATGAGCTAGTGTTTTTACTATGATTGAAACTTTTTTACCGGTTGCTACAGATTTGGTAGCTGACAGTTTAGCTTTTTTTGCATTCTCAAAAAAAAACTTAACATTCTTCTTATGCATCATATCCAGAAGAACGCCACCGATGGTAAATATAACCATGAGGATTAAGAATCCTTGTAATGCATAAGATGGTATATTCAGGACGTTTTCAGCAAATGGGTTAGTTGTTAACATAATTTCTCCGGATTTAATTTATGCCTGCAGTTTTTGGCTCCTTTTAGATGACTTTACAGGGCCTTCAGTTATTTTTAAAAATTTTGGTAGAGATATTTTGTCGTTCGTAAATGATGTAATGCCCTTACTTGTGACTGAGTTTCCTGTTACAGTTTTTTCTAACAATGGCATAAATCTCTCCTATTTAAATTCGTGCTTGTGAAGGATTATAATATATTATTTATGTGTTTGGAATGACTTATTAGAAAATAAGTATATTCTTTTTAACCACATAATCTAAAGGGATTGATAGTACTTCATTAGTATTTCTGCGACTTCTTTTCTGGCAAATTCTGGAGGTAGCTCTTCTCCATTTGACAGCATTTCTCTAACTTTTGTTCCTGACAGTAATACAAAATCATCTTTGCTATGATCATCCACATCTCGCATCATGACAACTTCTTTTAATTTCTTTGAATATGCAGTGTGATCAGCAGAAAATATTTTTATTTTTAGTGAATTCTTGACTATATCTTGATTAAACATTTCTTGTGCCTCAAATGGGCCATAGTAATCCCCTACACCAGCATGATCTCGTCCAACTATGAGGTGAGAACATCCGCAATTCTGACGAAATACAGCATGCAAGAGGGCTTCTCTTGGTCCTGCATAAAGCATATCAAACCCAAAACCTGAAATTATAACTGTATTTTCAGGAAAATAGAGCTCAACCATTTTTTCTATTGCTTCATTCCTAACATCACCAGGTATGTCACCATCTTTAAGTTTACCCAGAGTCATGTGTATTAGAACTCCATCTGCTTTTAATCTTTCCAAAGCCATTTTACATAGTTCTTCATGGGCTCTATGCATAGGATTTCTGGTTTGAAATGCAACAGTAGTAGACCATCCTGCTTTATTAAGCATTTCCCTAATTTCGGGAGCAGTGGCAAAAGTTCCAGGAAAGTCTTTTGGAAAATAACTATAGTTTAAAACTTTAATTGGCCCAGAAACAAGTATATTACCTAGATTTAAAAAATTTGAAACGCCAGGATGCTTATTGTCTGTAGTACCAAAAATTTTCTCTGCTAAATTCAACATTTCACTATCAGTTAGGACTTCAATTGACTCTATAACTTGAGTGGCCATAACTGGTGTACCATCAACATTTGGGTCCAATAATGCTATTTCATCACTCTCTTTAATAGACCCTATATCCGTAGTTAAGTTAATTATTGGTACCGGCCAAAATAATCCGTCAGTTGTAACCATATTGTTAGCAACACTAATTGCGTCTTTTTTATTCATGAAACCATTTAGTGGTGTGAAATAACCAGCCCCTAACATAACAGTATTTGCTGCAGCTGCAGAATTAAGCAATAGTTGTGACAAGCTTGTAGACTGCTCCAAAATGGCATCTCTTTCAGAAGAATCGTTGATAAATAAGGGTTTTAGGGTTTCAGATGCGTGTGGGGCTATCAAATTTTTCATAAAATATCCATAAATATATAATTAAATTCTCATTGATGAACGACAAGACTAATACTATAATCAACGTTGCTTAAAAAATCAAAGGACTTTTAAGTTAAACATATTGGAAATGCAGCATTAGATTTGCGCAGATAAACTAAGAAAGAGGAATATGTAAATTATGGAAAAAATACTAGAAGTAAGAGATGGGTGTACAACCCCATTACAACTACTAAAAAGTAAGGCTTTTGCACAATACTTGGATATTTACAAAAAGCAGTTCATTAAAGAATTAAAAAATCGTGAGAATACTGATCTTAAAGATGATGTTCTCCATAAAATTGAGTACATAGAGGGTATAGATGCAAACACCTATATTTCAATTATAGAGGGTGAAACTCCTTTCTCTGGAGATGAACTTAGAGATCATCGTGATTCAGTTAAATTTATTGATGGAGCATTTCATCATTACAGAACAAAATCATATACTAGATTAGTAAGATTACATAATGAAGTTCTTGAAGAAGGCACAGATGCTGAAATGATAAAAGATAAAGTGTCTCTTAAAGCTGATAAACTTTCTGAGCTCATCGTAGAAACAAGAAGAATTCTGCTTATCAGAGCTGGTCTTGGTGATGGAGTAAGAAGAACAAAAGGATTAGAATGTCATCCAAACGTTGCGGTTGGTGAAATATCGGGTCATTTTGTAAATCTACCTGGTGACTATTCAAATTTAAATCAGGTTCCAATGACAACGGCTGCAGATATGAGGACCGGAGTCTACTATACAACTCATGCAAATAAGAGGGCTTTTCCTTTTTTTGCTTTAGATCACAACCCGGTTAAAAATGACAAATTTATTCCAGAAGACTATGTCGCAATACCTTTTGAAATTGGTAAATGGAATATACTTTGCTATATTCATAAAACTAGGGGGTACATAGAACTTGAACCCGGTCTGTTGAACTTATTCCCATTCTCTAAAGTAGAGAATATTACGAAAAAACAACCCGATGGTATTTTTGTTTTAGGTTGTCCAAATTCTAATATGGATGATTTAGGTTACTTTCATGACAAGGAAAATAATATACTCGTTGGATTGATACCAGGTCTGGATGAATGTCAATACTTTGGGTATGGAAAAAAACCAATGCTAACACTGCATAATGTTTTGTGTATTCTTAATGGAGATTTACCTCTTCATTGTGGTGCAACAAGATATGTTGTCAGATTTGATGAAAAAACAAATGAGCCATATATTTTTGACTCATTCATCAAAGCAGATGATATGGGTAGAGCTACATTGGAAAATGAAGTTCCAATGTTTTATGGGACAGAAACAGGCGCTTTTGCATGTTTGGATGGATTCAGTGAACACGCTAAAATGCAAATGGAAGGTCGTGAAATCGGCTATAACAAGCATTCTGGAACTAATGCAAGACAAATTGTACCAGTTACTGAATACTCTGAGATATCTACAGGGTCTGAACTTGATATACTCCTATATCTGAATAATTATGAGTTAATGAAGCCAGGCGTTTCATGTATGAAAACAGATATTACTCCAGATGAGGCGTTGGAAAGCTTTAGGAGTGGTGCAAGAGTTGCTGCAGGAAGTACACAAACACACCGTGGAGATGTGGAAATTAGTTACTGGGCAAACCCATTTCCTTTACTAAAAGATAAAGAATGGAAAGTATTGCCTCAGCATGCTGACATATGTGAAACATTTGAAAAAATCGAAGAGAGATTCTGGAATAATTTCAAAGCACGCGCACAAAAAGGTAAAATGAAAATAGGACTAGCTCATAGCATGTTAATGGCTGGTGTCTACAAGGAAAGTAGTGATGATTTACTAAAGGAATGTGGTTTTGAAGACAGGGTTATGGTTGAGCATGAAGGACCAGAACGCGCAGCTCATGATATGATTGAGTTAATCAAAAATACTGCAGTAGAAAAACGTAAAGCCATTGGCGATAAGAGCCTGAAAGAAGTTGATGTCACTGTTGCAACTATTGGTGATAGCCGAACTGGTAAATCAGAAATGGCAGAGAAAATGGAAGGTGTATTAAATATGAGTCTTATATAAGACTCATATCACTAGCTATTGATAAGATTAAGTTTATCTTGCTCTCTATCATAGGGCGTAGATTCTCTAACGTCGAGAATCTTAATCTTATATAAAAGTGTTTTTCCAGAAAGATAATGATTACCATCTAGAGTGATTTCTTGATTGTTAATCTCAATGACTCTAAAATCTTTTTTATTTCCTGACTCATTGACAAAAGCAATGGTCTCATCAACTTTTCTAAATTGTTTAGGTACATTTGATATCTTATCTTTGATAATCAGTGATTCATCATATTCGCCAAAACCATCTTCTGGTCCGATCTTTATTTCAATATGGTCTCCTATAATTTTACCTTCAAGAGACTTTTCAATTTTAGGTAGCAATTTTTTTCCTTTTCCATGAATACATGATATGGGGCTATCAACCTTTTCAATAACTTTTGAGTGCTCATCATAAATTTCATACGTTAGGACCACAAACATGTCTTTAGTAATTTTTTTTGAATTCATACTTTTCCTTAAATAGTTTGTACTATATTAATATTCTATAATAGAATTAACAATAATTCTTATAGATACAATGATGATGCAAAAATTAGGGAAAGTAACAATTTTAGGCGGTACAGGCTTCATAGGCTCTCAATTAGCTATCAAACTTTCCAAGCTATCGAGTAATATAGATGTTTTAACAAGAAATGCTGAGTCAAATCAGAGCTTAAAGATGATACCTAATCTTGAGATAAGGCAAATAGATGTTACGGATGAGAGGAATTTGAATCTATGTTTTAAAGATTCTGATTTAGTGATTAATACTATAGGTATTTTGAATGAATTAGATGAAGATAATACATTTGATAATATACATCATGAACTTGCCAAAAAATTAACTAAAGCTTTAAACGCTAATAACATAAAAAGGTATCTCCATATGAGTTCTTTAAATGCTAATCCTAATGCACCAAGTAAATATCTGCAATCAAAAGGACTTGCAGAAAATTATATTGAAGATAACTTAAGAGAGTTCTGTAATTACACAATTTTTCGACCTTCAATTGTATTTGGAGAAAAAGATTCCTTTTTTAATAAGTTTTCTACGTTATTAAAGATACTACCAATATTTCCACTAGCCTGCCCAGAATCGAAGTTTATGCCAATTTATGTTAATGATCTAACAGAATTTATGATTGATTGTATTTTAAACCGTGAAACATTTAATAAGAAAATTGATGCCACAGGACCAAGAGAATATACGTTTCGTCAATTAATAGATTTAACACTCAAATCATTACAAATAAAAAGATTGATAATACCGCTAAATTACACTCTCTCAAAATTACAAGCACAAGTGTTCCAAATATTGCCAGGAAAGTTATTTACGGTCGATAATTTTAAATCATTGCAAATTGATAGTGTAAGCTCCACAGGTTTCAAAGGAAGTTCTTTGGTGGAAAATATTGTTCCAAGATATTTAAATGCATCATATTCGCAACGACATTTTGAAAAATTAAGAAAAAAGTCAGGTAGAAAATAATGAAAGTTTATCTTGTTGGTGGGGCGGTGAGAGATGAATTGCTTGGGCGACAAGTTAATGAGAAAGACTGGGTGGTAGTTGGTTCAACACCCAATGAAATGCGCAAGAAAAACTTTAAACAAGTAGGCAAAGATTTTCCAGTCTTCATTCACCCAGAAACTGGAGAAGAATATGCTCTGGCCCGCACTGAGAGAAAAACTGGGCATGGCTATACCGGATTTGATTTCGATACTAATTCAAATGTTACTCTTGAAGAAGATTTAGCTAGAAGAGATTTGACTATCAATGCAATAGCTAAAGATGAAGATGGTACCTTAATAGATCCTTATAATGGACAAAAAGATATTCAAGACAAAAGATTAAGGCATGTATCAGATGCTTTTTCAGAAGATCCTTTAAGAGTACTGAGAATTGCGAGATTCCATGCTACTTTAGGAAATTTTACTGTCGCACCAGAAACTATGGATAAAATTAAAGAAATCGTAAAAAGTGGCGAACTTGAGTATTTAACACCAGAACGTATATGGCTTGAAGTATATAAAACAGAGGAAGAATTATTTCTCTTCTTTAAATTTTTAGATAAATGCAAAACTTTAGATCTGTTGTTTCCAGAAATAACCCTCAATCGTTGGGAAGCTGGAAAATGTTGGTGGCCAAATAATCCAACAAATATTGAAGTAATAGCGGTTCATATGTTTAATCTTATTAACAGGGAAGGAATAATTAATTTTGCTAAAAGATTGAAAATTCCAAATGAATATAAAGAATTAGCTTTATTGCTAGATGATTGTTTTGATGACTATATCACTTATTTACCTAAAAATATTGATGATTATGATACATTACTAGCATTAGTCCAAAAACTTGACATCCGTAAAGAAGAGAGATTGAAATCATTTATGTCATGTGTATATGCCTCAGAAGTTATTCATGGATTTGAGGAACATAAGTTTTTTTTTGAAGATTTAATCTATAAAATAAAGAATTATAAACTAAGTTTGGAAGATCAAAAAAAACCTGGTAGTGAAATAAAAAAGATTATTAATGACGCGCATCGTGAAATCACTAAAGATTGTATAAGAAATATTTTAAATAAAACCAATTAAAGATATACCTAAAATTAACCTATAAATTATATATGGTGTAAAAGAAATTTTGTTTATTGTGGATATAAATAAATAAATAGTTATATATGAAAAAATAAAAGATAAAAAAGCCCCCCAAACATATTCATTTAATATTTCAATACTACCTAGCTTGTACAATCCAAACGACTGATAGACAGTGGCCATAAAGATAGCTGGTATAGACAATAAAAATGCTATTTGAATTGAATCCTTCCTGCTAAATCCTGCTAATAGAGCAGCGGTAATTACAATTCCTGATCTTGATACACCTGGAATGATAGCTAATGTTTGCATGATACCTATGAATATGATTGTAAATATACTCAAGGATTTTAAACTGCTAATAGCCACAGTTTTTTTCATATCAGCTATATACAAAAATATAGCAAAGATAATAGTCATGATAGCAATAGAAGTGACATTTCTTAGATTCATTGAAACAATATCTATAAACATTAATCCTATTATCGGCAGGGGTATAGAGCCCAATATTATTAATTTTAAATACACATTGCCTTCATGAGAAAGTGTAAAAATTTTTTTAATTTCCCTTCTATAATAAATCAAAATCGCAACTAGGGATCCAAAATGAAGTGCAATATCAAAACCTACACCTTGGTCTGGTATCCCTAAAATAGATGAAGTTAGAATTAGATGTGACTGACTTGAAATAGGTAAGAATTCAGTAATACCTTGAATAGCTGATAAAATTAATAAGTGTATAAAATCCATATTATAGTTTATGTAAGTGATTTAATTTTTTTGTCGATAGTAGTTGATTATCTAGATTTTTTTTCAAAACAAGAACCTTAAATATTTCACCCATTGTATTTGGCAAGAGTAGATTTTTCAATCTGTTTAGTTCAATGATTTTTTGTTCTTCTGAGTATTTTTTTTCTTCAAAGATATTAAGAATTCCTAAATTAATTAAAAAACTTGACTGACTAATGTAGCCATCAACTAAAAGATTTAGAGATTTGGCTATATTTGAGATATGCGTAAAATTAACAAAAGTCGATATATCTTGTCTACCAATATTGATTAAAGGGTTAAAATTTGGTGTATGGTTATGCATACAAACTAAAGTTCCATCACATCTGTCCTTCAAAAAATATTCACTGCTATGATAACCATAATCAATTATGAATATTACTCCACTGGTTAGTAAGCCCTCTAATAAAGATATCCATTTATTATAATTTAAATTTAGCTCGCTAATATAGTTCTCATATTCCAATTTCTCGTGATTATTTTTAGCTATATCAAGCTCTCTATAAAATGAATTGTTACAGCTTTTCCAAAAATAACATAGCTTATTATTTTCATATCCTATATATAAAGAGTCTATTTTTTTATTTTTAATCCTGAATCTTTCTGTTGGAAGCGCATCAAAAAATTCATTCGCTATAATTAAACCATTGAGTTTCTGCTTATCTAACACATTAGTCCACTCAAATATGTCATATAGGTCAGGCAACTGGTTTTTTATTTTTTGTTTCTGAATTGTGATTAAGTATTCTGATATTTCTAGAATAATATAGTGCTTAGGTAGAATATCAAGCTTCTTTAATCTGGAAATTATAGATAAAGCTAAGCTACCATCACCTCCTCCCAATTCTAATATAGACAAATTTGGATTATCTTCCGAAAGGTTTATAAACTCATTAGAAATTGCCTCTCCAAATAGCGACGAGGAAATCGGTGCAGTGACAAAATCACCTTTAGGGCCAAATATTTTTTTTGAATTAGTATAGTAACCAAAAGCGTTATTATATAGAACTATGTCCATATAATCAGAAAAAGATATGTGTCCTTCCCTGCGGATTTTCTCTGTTAAATATGACTCAAGATGTGTTTGCATGATTTAATATTTTAATTATAGTGTACATTTTTTTAATTATCCTTAATATATATCTATGACTATAAATAGAACAGTTTTTATTACTGGAGGTATAAGACGTATAGGGCTTATAACTTCTAAATATCTTCATAAAAACGGTTACAACATAGTTACAACTTATGATAAATCAGCCAAAGAGGCTAAAATATTACACAAAAATCTAAATTCAATAAGAAGTAATTCCTGTGAAATCATAAAAGTTAGTTTAAATTCAAAAACAGACTACAACCTACTATATAAAAAAATAGTAAAAATTTTCGGAAGAGTAGATGTATTAATAAATAATGCCTCAAAATTCTATCCTACTAAAATCAATATGGTTAATAATAAATCGTGGGAAGATATTATTGATACTAATCTTAGAGCCCCTTTATTCCTGTCTAAATATTTCTATCCTGAATTGAAAAAAAGAAAAGGATCTATAGTAAATATAATTGATATTCATATTAACCCACCTCTCAAAGATCATATTATTTATAATTTAAGTAAAGCTGGCTTATTAGCTTTAACTAAAACACTTGCAAAAGATTTGGCTCCTAGCGTTAGAGTAAACGGTGTGTCACCTGGAGCTATTATGTGGCCGGAATCTGACATGAATAATCAAAAAAAGAAAAAAGAGATTCTATCACGAATTGCTTTAAAAAGAATAGGTAATCCAGAAGACATTGCAAAAGCAGTATTATTTTTAATCAAAGATGCAGACTATGTTACTGGTCAGAATATCAATGTTGATGGTGGACGTAAACTAAATATGTAAATTGAAATTTAGTTTGGCGTAATCACCAAAGGTATTAATAAAAATAAGCATAAAGAAAAAGTAACAGGTATACGTAAGTAGTATATTATAAATGAATTAGCTTTTTTTCTTAAATATATTAAATAATCAATACATAGTTGAATTAATAAAAATAATATTAGATATGTAAACAGAATCATTTGATCAAATCCTAAGATACTAAATATTATAATTCCAAAAGAAATCAAGCTTGGAATAAAACCATATATTGTTAAAAAAATAGTCCCTTTACCAAAATCCCAATTAATCGCGCCTATGAAGGTAAATATTAATAATGTATTATACAGCATTATATTTAGTAGGATAATAGGGCTTAGATATTCCAAAAAATAAATATCTATTAAGCAATAAATATATGGTAATAATCCGATATAAGAAATAATGCATTGAATTAATATATTCATTTATAAATCAAAATCTATTTGAGATATAATTTGTTTCTTAATACTATGTTTGGCCATAATTTCAATATGAGATATATTCAAGGTGGGATGTATAAAATCAGCAGCAATATCTATCAATGGTTTTAATACAAAATCATATTCAATAATTTCTTTTCTAGGTATATCAATTTTATCATTTGAAAGCACTAAATCATCGTAATATAAAATATCAATATCTAATGTACGCGAGCTAAATTTAGTCTCATTAAAATTCCTTCCATGTTTATTCTCAATTTTTTTTAATTGCTCTTTAAGCGCATATATATCTTGTTCAGTATCAAATGAAGAAACCAGATTATAGAAATTTGGCCCATCAAAGCCCATAGATTGAGTTTCATAGACTGGCGAAACTACTATACTTTGATAATTTTTATGGAGTAATGCTATACATGATCGGATATTTTTCTCTTTTTCAAGATTACTACCGATTCCAATATAAACTTTATGTCCCATTATTAGTCCTTTCTATAATAACGCCCACCTCTTTAGATCCTGTCACAGCGCCGGGTTTACTGAACCTACCCTTTACATAGCTAATATTAAATTCAGCGAAGATTAATTTAATAGTTTCTTCAGCTAAAGCCTCTATTAATAGAAATTCACTTTTCTGAATAAATGATTGCACGGTTTTTGCCACGGCCTTATAGTCAATTGTATCTTGAATATTATCAGAATCTGATGCTTTTGATATTTCAGTGCCAAGTTCGAGATCAATACAAACAACTTGTTTAATTTTTCTTTCCCAATCATAGATTCCAATAATTGTTTCAATACATAGTTCCTTTATAAATACTATATCCATTATATTTCCTGTTATTTTATATATATATATTGTATATGATTATGTTTCTGATATCATTATCTGAGTTTGGAGATATAAAGTGTCAAAAATATGTCAAATTACAAAAAAAGGAGTTATGTCGGGCAATAATGTCTCACATGCAAAAAATAGGACTCGAAGGAAGTTTGAACCAAATTTACATAATCATAGATTATGGTCAGAAGTTCAAAAAAAATGGATCACTTTAAAATTATCTAATAAAGGCTTAAGAATTATTGATAAATATGGTTTGGATGCAGCCATAGAGAAATATAACATCAACTAATATTATGAGAGAAAAAATCAGACTAAATTCATCAGCTGGCACAGGTCATTTTTATACTACAACTAAGAATAAAAAGACCATGCCTGACAAATTAGAAATTAAAAAATTTGATCCAACAATTAGAAAATATGTGATGTATAAAGAAGCTAAAATTAAGTAGCTTATTATATTACTTTGTAACCCTTAAGACTTTCAGAAAAATCATCTAAGCAATCAATGCCTTGACTCTTTGCCTCAATACACCATGCGTTAATTGTTTCTATAAAATTTTCATGCTTTAAGTTTCTAGCATGTAAGATGTCAAATAACTTATTCTTTAACTGATATGCTATTTTTAAAGAGTTGCATTTATCAAATATTTTACCTAATCTATTAGTTTCTTGATTAGATATTCGATGTGGCTCTCGTGTTAGAGTAGATTTTGACTTATTTAATAAATCTTTTATATCATCACTTGCATTTTTTGTTTCATTTTTCATTATTGGCTTAAGAACATTTTTTGTATAGTTCGTAATAACTGTGAGTTTTGATCTAAGCAATGCATACCCTATTTCTGAATCGAGTTTTTCATTTAGACTACTTCCCACTATAGTTTTTGGCGCGAGTCTTTTAACATTAACTTGGCCTAAAAATGAAAATACCTTTATATAAAACCATCCAATATCAAATTCCCATGGTTTCAACGAAAACTTTGCTGCTGTTGGGAATGCATGGTGGTTATTATGAAGTTCTTCGCCACCAATAAGAATCCCTAACGGACCTAAGTTTGTCGAATCATCACTGGTATCATAATTTCTATAACCCCAATAATGCCCGGCTCCGTTGATGCCTCCAGCAGCAAAAATAGGTGTCCAGGCCATTTGAATTGCCCATATTATTATCCCAACGACACCAAATAAAAATATATTAAAAAAGAATAAAATTAGTATACCTAGATTACTTCTTGGAGTATAAATATTATTCTCTATCCAATCATTCGGACAGTTTTGAGAATATTTCTCTATAGTATCAGGGTTATTTTTTTCATCATGGTACAAATCTGCTCCCCTAAGTAATACGGTATTAATACCATAATATGCTGGGCTATGAGGATCATCTATAGTTTCAACCTTAGCATGATGTTTACGGTGAATAGCGACCCAATCTGCTGTTCTCATGGACGTTGTTAGCCATAACCAGAATCTAAAAAAGTGAGCCAAAATAGGCTTTATATGAATTGCTGAATGACAAATACCTCTATGAAGATAAAGCGTAATAGCCACAATTGTTATATGGGTAACTGTTAGTGTATAGATAAGGTAGTCTATCCACGTAAAGTCCATTATCCCATTAATTAGTAAATCATTCATGTTTGTATATTTAAGATTAATGTCATCATATGATACATTAAAAACTATGTCCAATAAATAGATTATTATGCCTGAATTACCAGAAGTAGAAACTGTCGTGAAAGCTATTAATAAAAGTATTAAATCTCGACAAATAAATAAATTTAAAATAATAAACTCCAAACTCAGATGGACTATTAGCAGCTATATCCCATCTAAAACTAAAGATAATTATATTAAAACTATTTATAGAAGAGGTAAGTACATAATTTTTAAATTGGATATAGGATATTTAATAATACATCTAGGAATGACTGGTATTATAAAATTTATTAATGATAAGGATCTTCCTTACGAAAAGCATGATCATTTTGATATTGAATTTAAAGATGGATATATACTGAGATATAATGATGTTAGAAAGTTTGGTTCTGTTCATTATTGTAAAAATATAGATAATCAGTTTTTGGTAAAAAAATTAGGATGTGAACCTCTAGATGATACTTTTGATAAATTTTATCTTAAAAGAGTATGCCAAAAAAAGGAAATACCCATAAAAAACCTAATAATGAATCAGACAATAGTAACTGGGATAGGAAATATATATGCTTGCGAAGCATTATTTATCTCTGAGATTAAACCACATAAGAAAAGTAAATCGCTAACTCTAGATAATTGTGAAAAATTAGTTAATGCTATCAAATTTGTATTAAAAAAATCTATAAGGGATGGAGGGACAACATTAAAAGACTTCAAAAGTTTAGATGGAAAGCCGGGATATTTCAAACAAAAACTTTTGGTTTATGGAAAACAGTTATGCGGGTGTGGTAACGAAATAAAAATTTTAAAGATTGGTGGACGTTCTTCTTTTTATTGTAATAAGTGTCAAAAATAATTAGTTAAACTTAGACTTTAAAGATTCTAGGACTTTTTTATGGACAAACTTATCTAATCTTCCACCATGTTTAGCAATATCTTTTATTATACTGGAAGATAAGAAACCAAATTCTTCAGCTGGACTCATAAACACGCTCTCAATGTTAGGCTCCATTGATCTATTCATGCCAGCCAGTTGAACCTCATATTCAAAGTCAGAAACTGCCCGCAGTCCTCTAAGGATAACTGTAGCAGCATGCTCATTTGCAAAATCTACCAAAAGTTTATTTAAAACAAAAACCTCCACTTTATGCTCATTTTCGTAAATTCCCTCAATGAAGCTTACCCTCTCTTCAGTGCTAAATAATGTATTTTTTTGAGGGTTTTCAGCAACAGCAACTATAATCTTATCAAAGATTTTACAACCTCTTTTGATAAGGTCAGAATGACCATTCGTAATTGGATCAAATGTACCTGGATAAACTGCTACTAACGCCATTTTATATATCTCTTTTTTGAGCGATTGTATAACTTACATCGCCTATACTCAAATCTTTTATTATATTATGTGTCTTAGAGATTATTGATACAAGCTTTTGATTATAATCTTTTCTATTTTGTTCAAAATATAAATAAGAATTTTTTTTAAAATAACCTAAATCATCTAATACTTGAATTGTTGATTGTAATAAGTTTCCTTGAAATGGAGCATCAATAAAAATGAGATCATAGTCTTTCGAGTCGGAACATTTTAAGTATTTTATGACATCCATTTTATGTAATTCATAGTTTTGTATATCTAGTTTTTTGAATTGGTTTTGAAGTTGATTACATATATTTAAATTATTTTCTATAAGAATGGATTTTTTTACTCCTCTTGAAATTGCTTCTGCTGACAATATTCCACTGCCACAAAATAAATCTAAACAAATCATATTATTATCAATATTAATGACATTGAATAACGATTGACGAATGTAAGATTTTGTTGGCTTGAGATTATCATCATTAAAGAATGTTAATAGTCTGGAGTTTAACGCCCCTCCTGTAATTTTCAGCTTATTATTAGGCAATCAATCTCTTCCTACAGTTGTAATCAATATATTTTCAAAATCTATATCTGACTGTAAAGATACTTTTATGCTTTCTTTTGTGACAGCTTTTATACCTTCAAAATATTTTTTAAAATATTCTTCAGACATATTTAACTCATTTATTGCAGCAAGTGTGTCTAATCTTTTTTTATTAGTATCAAACCTAAGTTCAAAGCTTTTTAAAATGCTATTTTTTGCAATTGAAACCTCAGACTCTTTAATATCAAATTTCTTTAACTTATGTATTTCATCTTTTAATATTCTCAAAGCTTTTGATGTGTTGGATGTTTTTGTCTGCATACCTATCTTAAGAACTCCAATATCATTATATGGCATCAAATAACTATACACTGAATATGCCAGACCATTTTTTTCTCTAATTTCTTTCACTAGCATGGAGCCAAATCCACTTCCACCAAAAATATAATTAGCGACTAAAATATTATAAAAGTTTTTGTCAGTACGTTTAACTGCAGGAATATAGATGGAGATATGTGTTTGATTGCTATCATGAAGAATATTATAAGTATCTGATGATCCACTATAATTTAAATTTTTTGCTTTTGAACTATAAGAGCTATTAAATGGTATGTTATATAAAGTTCTAGATATAAAATTTGCTGCTTCAGCCTCGTTAATATCTCCCACGAAATTTATCTTAATATTTTCTTTATTTATAATTTTTGATAAATGCTTATTAACAATATCAGAATTTAATTTTTCTATATCTTTCTTGTACCCTTCGATTGGGTGAGCATATCCAGTTCCTTCAAAGAACCTTTCATTAGATTTATAAGAAATTATCCTAGATGGTTCTAGTTCTCTATTTTCAATAGAATTCAAAATAGATTCTTTGGTAAAATCATATGCCTCTTCTGAGATTACACTATATGAAGTTAACATTTTATTAATTTGACTAGATATAAACTGCTTATTTTGATAATTACTAACGAACCTTAACGTGATAGAACTAGAATCACGAGTTACGTTAGAAGTATAAAGCGCTCCTATTTTTTGAAAAGAATCTATAATTTTTTCATTATCAACCTTCTGAAGATGTAAAAGTTTAATTGCATAATTAGTGATTCCTTTCTTTGCAATGTCATCCTTGCTTCCTGTGCTAAATGTAATATTAACATCAACCATAGGTAGAGATGCCTCCTCTATAAGTAAATAATTAGGGTTTTGTTTTATATGTTGTATGGCAGGGAAAGATAGTGCATTTACACTTATAAATAACAAGATTAGTGGAGCTAATTGATAAAATATTTTCATAATTTTGGCTCTATTAGGGAATAAATATAATTATTATTGACTATTTTTTTAGCTACATTTACTAAATCACTTTCTGTTACATTATTAATGTCTTCTATATATTCATCTAATAACTTCCAATTAAAACCTTTTGTCTCTAACATACCGACCTGCATGGCTTGATAAAAAACTGAATCAAATTTATAAATATTACTAGCTAACAACCTAGATTTAGTATTTGATAATTCATCATCTAATAAACCATTTTTGATAAAAGAATGAAACTCATCAAATATTGCTTTTTTTAGTGTATTTGGATTTATGCCAGTTCTTGGCGATCCCCCTATAGTTATCAAGTTCTCCTCTCTTGAATAGCTATCAAATGATATGAAAGTATTTAATGCAATTTTTTTTGTGTCCACTAAATTTTTAGTAAATCTAGAGGCTGAACTTCCATCCATTAACTC
The DNA here is from genome assembly GCA_913048065.1 of uncultured Gammaproteobacteria bacterium. Taxonomy (GTDB): domain Bacteria; phylum Pseudomonadota; class Gammaproteobacteria. The sequence continues at coordinate 18,347 of CAJWVG010000003.1, forward strand.
TAGGAGCAATTCCATAGCATAAACTTCTTTCTTATTTTTAAGATCAAATGATTTATTTTTAAATGATAATAATATTAAAGGCTCAGATACTTTGTCTGAAACCTTTATATCATTATAGGAAAGCACATAGTCTTTTTTTGTAGCTAATTCCTTTACATTTCTACTTGGTATCTTTCCATAATACTTTTGTATTAATTCTTTAGTATTATCTATATCAAAATCGCCAGCAATTATAAGCGTAGCATTATTTGGAACATAGAAGTTAAAGTACCATTTTTTTAACTCATCTGTATTAATATTTTCTATATCTTTCATAGTGCCTATAATTGGTATCCCATAACCACTCATACCCAAAGCTTGTATTCCAATCTTTTCAAAAACTTTCGATATCGGTTGATCATCTGTTCTGAGTCGGCGTTCTTCCTTAACCACTTCCTTTTCACTCTTTAGTTCATTTTCATTAAAAACTAAATTACTCATTCTGTCAGATTCAAGCTTGAGTGATAATTCGAGAAAATCTTTATGAATTTTTTGATAATAGCCTGTAAAGTCTCTACCAGTAAAAGCATTCTCAGACCCTCCTACTTCTTTTATTTTTTTAGAAAACTCTCCAGGCTGAGTATTACTTGTGCCTTTAAACATCATATGTTCTAGAACATGAGATATCCCTGTTATTCCTTCATATTCATAACTTGACCCAACCTTATACCATATACTTGAAACTACGGATGGACTTCTTGAGTCTTTAATAAGAATTACTTTTAAATTATTGGAAAGCTTGTATTCTTCAATCCTATCCGAAAATTTAAGACTCGACTCCGCAGATGCTGGTATCATTAAGCCTAAAAAAAGGATGTTAACTATAAGGTATTTGATGAGTTTAAATTTCACACTCAAATTATATCAAAGAAATAAATTATCAAAATAATCTTTTTCTCAGGGTTTTTATGATAAATTTACCTATTTTTTGCTATAATATTGATTATTATAGAGAAAAAATCGTTTTAGTTGCTTGAATACCTTAAAATTGCCATTATAATTACCTGTAGGAATGAAGCTTATGAATAATCAGATTATTGAAAATTTACCGGTAGAATCAACTTTAGACTTAAGTTCTACAGATTCAATAGAAATATATCTTAATCAATTAAGACAGACACCTTTATTGTCAAAAGAAGAAGAAATATCATTATTTAAAAAACTAAACACATCTGATGATCTTGATGCTGCTAGAAAATTAGTCTTGGCACACTTAAGATTTGTCGTTCATGTTGCTAAAACATATAAGGGATATGGCTTACCACTTTTAGACTTAATCCAAGAAGGAAATATTGGATTAATGAAAGCAGTAAAAAAGTTTGATCCTAGTAAAAATGTACGGCTATTATCTTTTGCAATATATTGGATAAGAGCAGAAATCCATGAATTTGTTATAAAAAATTGGAGAATTGTTAAAGTTGCTACAACTAAGGCACAAAGAAAATTGTTTTTTAAACTTAGAAGCAAGAAGAAAGACATTTCTTGGTTAACAGAGAGTGAAAGAAAAAATATTGCTCAAGAGCTTAATGTCAAATCAGAAACAGTTACACTCATGGAGTCTAGATTAAGTGGTAATGATGTATCCTATGATCCTTCAGATGAAGACGAGATATCTCCGTCTACTTATTTAACAGATAATATTGATCCGTTAACCAAACTTCAATATGAAAATGATAATTCTGTTAATTTAAATAATCTTGAATCTGCTATGTCTCGACTAGATGACAGAAGCAAAGATATCATAAAACAACGTTACCTACTTGAAGATAAAGTCACACTTGATGAATTATCAAAAAAATATAAAATTTCTAAAGAAAGAGTGAGACAAATTGAGAATCAGTCTCTTGATTTGTTAAAAAACAATATGCTAATTGCTTAGCTTATAGATAAATACCAATAATGATCTATTAGTAGTGCCGCAAATAAAATTGCTAAATACGTAATTGAGTATTTAAACAATCTAATAGCTCGCCTATCAGACTTAGTAATCATTAGATCATATGCATCAATTACAAATTTAAGTCCAATAATAGTTGCACCTGTCAAGTATATGAAACCAGATAAGCCTAAAATAAAAGGAAATAAAGTGATACAAAAAAGTAAAATAGAATACAAAAATATATGTAGTCTGGCAAAATCTTTTCCATGTGTAACAGGCAACATTGGAATTTCGGCTTTTTTATAATCTTCATATTTATATACTGCTAATGCCCAAAAATGTGGTGGTGTCCATAAAAAAATAATTAGAAATAGAACTAACGGAAATGGTTCTATCTGATTGGTAATCGAAGTCCAGCCTAACAATGGAGGCATAGCCCCAGCGATTCCTCCTATTACAATATTTTGCGAAGTTAGATTTTTTAAATATACAGAATAAATAAATGAGTAGATAATGATTGATAATAGTGTAAGCAAGGCAGTTAAAGTATTTACAAGAATATAAAGCAAAGAAATCGATGAGAAAGACAAAAACAAAGCAAAGTAGATAGCATGTAAAGGCTTTATTGAACCGTTCACCAAAGGTCTAGATTTTGTTCTATCCATAATAGAGTCTATTCTTTGATCTACCACATGATTAATGATTGCTGCTGCAGAGGCGGCGAGACCGATTCCTATACTTGCAAAAAAAATTAATTCATAGTTAAGAGTGCTTTGGTGTGCTAGCAGCATACCCACAATTGCAGTAAACATTATTAATAAATTTACCCTTGGTTTAGTAAGGATGATAAATTCACGAACTATATTTATAGCATTATTTGTAGAATGTAACGAAGGATTTTCCATGTCTAGATTTTATCACTTTTGTATGCAATATGTCGAATAATATAACAAAGTTATCATGCTCATCAGTAAAATAGATGCATTCACTGTGTGTAGTACAGCTATTGAAATAGGTAAACTATATACAACATTAAATACCCCCAAAGTGACCTGTAAAACAAAAAATATCAACACAATATATCCGATTTTTTTTATTTGTTGATTAGATTGTATGAAAAATAAATATATGAATAACAGAGAAAATAATATTGTGAGAATTAGCGCTCCAAATCTATGAGTGAAATGTATCGCTAACTTTGCATTATATGCCAAAGGAGCTAATTCATAGTTTATATCAGGCAAATTTATGATAGTAAATGCATCCGAATAATTCATATTGGAAGGCCACCACTCATCACTACATTTAGGGAAATCAGTACAGGCTAATGATGCATAATTTGTACTAGTCCATCCTCCTAAAATTATCTGTACAATTAATGCAAATGTGCAGAGTATAATTAATTTAGTTAATTTTTTATCTACCCGAACATCTATCGTAAAGTTATATATTTTAAAGCTATTCCATAGTAATAATGTTGCCGTAGTTATGCCTAAAACTAGATGTATTGTGACTATTGTAGGTTTTACAAGTTCTGTAACAGTCAACATGCCCATTAGAGATTGAACAATTATTAACACTATTAGTGATATTGGTAATAATTTAGGGACATGTTTAGCATACTTGAGAGTGAGGTAAGAAACATAAAAAATAAAAATACCCAGGGTACCTGCAAGATATCTATGCAACATTTCTCGCCAAGCCTTACCAGTATCTATTACTGCATCAGGGTATAATTTTTTTGCTTCAGCTAGCTCTATGTCACTAGTTGGTGTGCCTAGGATACCATAACAGCCAGGCCAGTCAGGACAACCTAAACCAGCATGAGTTAACCTGACCCATGCACCGACAGAAATTACGACTAGCGTAAACAAAGATGCTAACAAACTTATATTCCTGACAGTGTATGAAGTCATATTTATCCAATTCGCGAAAGTTTAAAAAGTTTTTTGATGTCTTTAAGAAGTTTTTTTCCTTCAAATTTATTATCGTATCGTAGTATAACATTCCCTAGAGGATCGACCAGCAAAATAGATGTTTTTGAAGAGATATTATTTAGAAGACCCGATAATTTATCTGGTTTATTTTTAATAATAGTTAAACCTGGATAAGATTTCGAAATATCTATCTCGGATTCTGAATTAGATATTAATACTCTTTGTAATCTATTCATATCTTTGCCAAGAGCCGTATGTATTTGTCTTAATAAGTATATATTTTTTAAACAATCATCTAGGCAGTTATTTTTTAGATGATAGATGAGAGTCCATCTGCCATTGAATACATTAGAATTAAGCTTCTCGCCTAAAGAATTCTCTATATTAATATTATTTATTGTTATTATAGGGTCAACAAATGAACCATAATTTGTCGTAGACCATTCTTTTTCAGCAGAATAATCATCCATCAGAAAATATGAGATTATAAATGGAATCATAAATATTAAAATAATCACTAAAAACTTAATTCGATTCACACTCATCTTTTTAGGTCCTTACGTAATAAAATTATCATGAAAATAATACCGATAAATGCAAAGAGGAACCACTGTCCAGCATACATATAATGTTTAAGATCAGAATTCTTCTTATATATTGTTTGTATATTAAAAGAATTTTCTTGATCTTCGCTCATTATCAAAACATAAGGAAAAACCTTATACTTAAACATTTGTTTAATTTTATCAATTTCAATATTTTGAATAATTAATGGCCAATCATTTTTGTAAAAATCTTCTGATAACTGATAAAAATCTTTATATTTATAGATATAACCAGTTGCTTGTGAATCAACATTTCGTATATCTATATTAGGCAAAGATTGTCTATTATTATTACTAACCCAACCTCTATTAATTAATACAATTTGATCATCAAATAACATCGGACTAATGACTTCATACCCTGCTTTCTTATTAAATATTTTATTATCAAGAAGGAACTGTTTATTAGAGATATAAGTACCAGTAATTATAATTTTAGTAAAATCTACTGGGTTCGATTTAATAACTTCAAATTGTATAGGGTTTTTAGAAATTCTTTCATTGAAGGCATGGTATAAATATGCTTTCTCATTGGCTCTGTCTATTTGCCATAAGCCTAGTATAATACATGTAATTATTACTATTATAAAAAATAATACTTTGAAAGTTTTAATCATTAGCATATATATGTTAAGTTTAAATAAAATTAATTCTACCTAAAATGAAATATATAATATTAACTTTATTAGCGCTAATTATTTATAATCTTATGGCAGGTTTTTATTATATTATTACAGACAAAAAAAGCTCAAATAGAGGGTTTCACTCATTGAGAACAAGAATTATTTTGTCTTTACTATTATTTGCAACTCTAGTAGTCGGTTATTATCTAGATTTAATACAGCCTCATGGGATTTAACTTATAGCCAATAAACAAAAACGAATAAACCTAACCAAACAACATCCACAAAATGCCAATACCAAGCAACTGCTTCAAAACCAAAATGATTGTCTCCAGAAAAATGTCCTTTCATACATCTAAACATTATTACTGTGAGCATAATTGCTCCTAAGGTTACGTGAAAACCATGAAACCCTGTTAACATATAGAAAGTTGATCCGTATATCCCAGAAGTCATTTTTAAATTCAAGTCTGAATATGCATGCATATATTCATATGCTTGAAAACCAACAAAAATAAAACCTAATAAAACTGTAAGCAGAAGACCATAAATTAACTTATTTCTATTTTGCTCTTTGAGCCCATGATGAGCCCATGTGACAGTTAATCCGCTTGTAAGTAGCAACAATGTATTAATTGCAGGGATACCGCCTGCTTTCATTAGAATAAAGTCTCCACCTAAATTAGTGGGGCCATTTGATGGCCAAACATTCTCAAATTGTGGCCATAGAACAATATTTGTCGAAACTTTTGAACCCACTCCTCCAAGCCATGGCAATGAAAGTTCACGAGCATAGTACAGTGCTCCAAAAAATGCAGCAAAAAACATTACTTCAGAAAATATAAACCAAACCATTCCCCATCTAAAAGAAATATCTACCTGTGCATTATAGGTTCCTGCTTCACTTTCACTAACCACATCAGAAAACCAACCATATGTTATGATTAGAAGAAGGACTAGGCCGGTTGCCATGATAGACATTCCAGAGTTATAACCATTTAAATAGTTAGCTAAACCAATAAATAATACAACAAGCGCTACAGTATTTAAAAAGGGCCATTTTGTTTCATGAGGCACATAATAACTATTTGAATCACTCATTAATTAATCCTCTTATTTAGACCCAATCTGATCTGTGGTATTGAACATCGTGTAAGATAATATTAGTGTTTTAGTTTCCAAAGGTAGTTCGTTATCTACTATAAATTGTAGCGGTAGTTCTATAGTTTCTAGACCATTAATTTGTTGTTGGCTAAAACAAAAACACTCAATTTTTTTAAAATACTCAGCATGCTCGCTTGGAACAACACTTGGGCTAGCAGTAGCATGTTTTAGTGTTGTTGAATTATTTGTTAATGTATAAAATGTATTATTAATTTTTCCAACCTGAACAATCATTTCACGATCAATGGGTTCAAATTGAAATGGTGCAGAGTTAGCTATAGTAGAAGTAAATTTAACAGTAACAAATCTTTCTGTTGGATTTTCATTCACAACCAAGAATTTTTCTTGATTAGTTTTACCATTTAATCCAGTAATTTCACAAAAAATATCATATAAAGGAACAAGCATATATGAAAATGAAAACATGAATATAGTAATAAATGTTAAAGCAATATATGTTTTTTTAAGACTACTCATTATTCAACTTTAGGTGCTTTTTCAAAAGAATGATATGGTGGCGGTGATGACAAGGTCCATTCAAGGCCTTCTGCTCCGTCCCAAACTTTATCTTCTGCTGAAACTTTTTGTTTTAATGTATCAAATAAGATATAAACAAAAAGTAATTGTGATAAACCAAAACCAAATGCTCCTACTGATGCAATGGCGTTAAAGTCGGCAAACTGAACAGCATAGTCAGGTATTCTTCTTGGCATACCTGCAAGTCCAACAAAATGCATAGGGAAAAAGGTTAAATTAACAAAAATAGTAGTCAACCAAAAATGTAGCTTACCGAGGCTCTCATTATACATTTTACCAGTCCACTTAGGTAACCAATAATAAACAGCTGCGATAATCGCAAATACAGCACCAGGAACTAGGACATAATGAAAATGTGCTACAACAAAATAAGTATCATGATATTGAAAATCTGCAGGCACCATAGCTAACATCAATCCTGAAAATCCACCAATTGTAAATAAAACAATAAATGCTATTGCAAATAACATGGGGGTTTCAAATGTCATGGAACCACGCCACATTGTTGCTACCCAATTAAAAACTTTTACTCCTGTAGGAACAGCAATTAACATTGTAGTAAGCATAAAAAATATTTCACCAGCTAATGGCATACCTACTGTAAACATATGATGAGCCCAAACTATGAACGATAATAAAGCAATTGATGCTGTTGCATAAACCATAGAATCATATCCAAATAATTTCTTTCTAGAAAAGGCAGGAATAATTGTCGAAACTATTCCAAAAGCAGGCAGTATTAATATATAGACTTCTGGATGACCAAAAAACCAAAATATATGTTGAAATAACACTGGATCACCGCCACCCGAAGCCGTAAAAAAACTTGTTCCGAAAAATCTATCTGTTAAGAGCATAGTAATCGCGCCAGCAAGCACAGGCATAGCTGCAATTAATAAAAATGCGGTAATCAGCCATGTCCAAACAAAAATCGGCATTTTCATTAGTGTCATTCCAGGCGCTCTCATATTCAATATTGTTGCGATAACATTAATTGCTCCCAAAATTGAAGATAGTCCTAGCATATGAATTGATAAAATCACAAATGGCATCGAATCTCCACCTTGTAAAGATAATGGAGGATATAATGTCCAACCTGCTGCCGGCCCACCACTCTCAAAAAACAAAGTGCTAATCATCATAGTAAAAGCAAAAGGCAGTATCCAAAAACTCCAGTTGTTTAATCTTGGAAGAGCCATATCAGGAGCTCCAATCATAATAGGTATCTGCCAGTTTGCAAGTCCCACAAAAGCAGGCATTACTGCGCCAAAAATCATTATTAAAGCATGCATTGTTGTCATTTGGTTAAAGAATCCAGGTACTACGAGTTGTAAGCCAGGCTGAAATAATTCTGCTCTTATCACTAGAGCCATTAAACCTCCAATAAAAAACATTATTAAACTAAACCATAAATATAGCGTCCCTATATCTTTGTGATTAGTTGTTGTAATCCACCTCATTATTCCTGAAGGTGTGTGATGATGATCATCATGTAGTTTATCTATATTGGCACTCATATTATTTTCCTTTTATTTATTCTCAGCTACCTTGTTAGTTTTTTGGATAGATACCCATTTATAATATTCTTGTTTTGGCACCGCTTTGACAACAATAGGCATAAATCCATGATCTTTGCCACATAGCTCAGCGCATTGTCCTCGATAAATTCCAGGCTCTTGGATATCGACCCATAATTCATTTACATATCCAGGTATAGCGTCTTTTTTGCCTCCTAGCTCTGGAACCCACCATGCATGTATCACATCACTTGCGGTTAGGAGAACTCTAACCTTTGTATCAGTTGGTAGTACTACATAGTTATCTACATCTCTTAAATAATTATCAACTTTTGTAACATCTACACCAGAATTTAATCTTCTAGCAGTGTTGCTTTTAGTGTCAATCTTACTAAAAAAACTTATATTATCTTCCAGATATTCATATTGCCACATCCACTGATAACCTGTTACCTTAAGGGTAATTTCAGAATCTCTTGTGTCTTCCATCATAATTAGAGCATTGGTTGCTGGTATTGCCATTCCAACTAAAATTAGAAATGGTATTACGGTCCAAATTATTTCCACTTTGGTGCTTTCATGGAATTTCGCAGGCTTATGTCCTACAGATTTACGGTGGTATATAATAGAGTACAACATAGCTCCAAAGACTAGAATCCCAATGACAACCGTAATATAAAAAATTAACATATGAATGTCATATGCTATCTCACTGGTCGGGGTGACGCCTCTAGGCATATTAGTTTCCCATGCAGCCGATGCAATTGCGGGAAATACTGATAATAATAAAACACTTAATTTTCTCATTAATCTTCCTTATTTAATGAGCCCCATCATAACAAAATATTAGTATTTATGGAATTTCTAATTTAATAAAATTAAATTTTTTTAATGTTTATAACGTCAGTATTTTTATTAGGGTTATCTTTAATATTTTTCCAAGATACGCCATATATCATCTCATATGTTACAGGGTATCTGCCATTATCTTCATTTTTTTCGTAAGAATTAGTGAGTTTCCTATAAGATTCTTTTGGCATATAAGAAGCTTTTCGACCTATAACGGTATTAGCACCAGTTTTTCTAAGTGATTTTAAAATATTAGCAAAGCTTGAATATTCTATTATTAGATTTTCCACATCCATAACAGGATCATGAAAACCACATTTTAATAACGAGTCTCCATAAATATGCATATCTGTAAATGAATTTACATGTTGTTCGCCATCAATTTTTGCATAAGCCTTATTTAGCTCAATCAACGTGTTAGGACCAACCGTAGTAAACATAAAAACTCCCTTATTTTTTAAATATCTATGAATATCAGAAAAAATTTTTTCTATTTCTTCACACCAATGCAGAGTAAAGCTAGATATAACTAAATCAAAAACTTCATTATCAAAAGGCATGTTTTCAGCATCAGCAACAACCAAGTTAAATTTAGTATTTTTTTTTCTACACTCTATTAACATATCAAGTGAAATATCTAAACAAGTTATTTTAGAAGCAGGAAATATTTGTTTTAAAATATTAGATAGATAACCTGTTCCACTTCCTAGGTCCAAAATAGTTTTGGGTTTGAACTTCATAAGCTTTAATCGTTCTATCATTCTTTTTGATACTTCATTTTGTACTAGAGAATATTCCTCATAAGTTGAAGACTTAGAATTAAATGATTTAGCTATTTTCTTTTTATAGTTTTCCATACTATTTATCTAAATTGAATTTTCTATTAAAGAATATATTTCTTTATTTCTAGAAATGAAAGGTAAATGCCCTACATCTTTAATTATTTTTTTTTGTATAAATTTATTATCTAATCCTTTAAGGTATTCCATATCATTGAAAATGTCATTTTCGGAGTTAATAAGAATAATATCTCTTTGGATATTTTCTATATCATGTTTAAAATTTTCCATATATTCTAAATTTTTTATGAGCTCATTATTGCTAGGCCAATAAGAATCATAATAAATTTTATTGAGCATTATTAACTCTTGTTTCAGATATTTTGAATGTCTTAAAACTTCGTATGTGAATTTTTGAATTGTTTTTTCTCTGCGGAGCCTTAAATTACTTTTTAATTGAGCAATGTTCTCTGGATTCAGAATAGTTTTATTTTTCCCCATTATGTTTAAATTAGTATTTATAAGAAAGATTTTTTTTATGTTCGAGTTAATAGATGAATAGCTTTTTAATGCTAGTAATCCGCCATATGACCAGCCAACAACTATAGTGGGGTGATTGATATCTGAAAAAATCCGGTCACAAAATTTTTGATGATCAAGTTTTAATGTTTTATTTTTTCCATAACCAGGTAAATCATACATTTTAACTGAGTGTTTTGTGTGAAAATAATTTCTAATACCGCACCAAACTTTACTATCGAAAAGCCAACCATGTATAAAAATAATATTTAAATTTTGCATATTTTGAAAGGTAATCTATCATTACTGTAATATTAATTATATATTAATCAGATGTTAGAAAATATGTTGATTATAGATATGTTGGTAGTCTCTTTAATACTATACATTATTGGCTCAATTCCATTTGCTGTTATTATATCAGCTTTATTTAGGCTGCCAGACCCAAGATCATTTGGATCAAATAACCCAGGGGCAACCAATGTTATGAGAAGTGGAAATAAATATGCTGGGATTTTTACTTTAATAGGTGATGCTCTGAAAGGATATATCCCCGTATATGTTTTACTAACCATGGGTTTTGAAAATTATGAAACATATCTCTTGTCTTTCCTCATACTGATTGGACATACATTTCCAATATTTTTAAAATTTAAAGGTGGCAAAGGAGTTGCTACATCTCTTGGAATACTCCTATCACTAAATATATTAATTGGTCTATTTTTTATAGTTATATGGTTATTTATGTATTACCTTTTCAAAATTTCTGGTGTATCAGCTTTAGTGGGCTTTCTATTTTTGCCATTATATTTCTTTTTGCTAAATGAAAATAGTTATATGACTGCAATATCATTCTTAAATCTTGTTTTTATTTTTTTAACCCATAAAAGTAATATAATATGTTTTTTAACTAATAAACCTCGATGAAGGATGGGGGGTGATTTCCAAAGAATTTGTTAAATCTACCTTTGATTTTAGCCAGCCCATATATGCAATCATAGCTCCATTATCGGTACTAAATTCCAAATCTGGGAAATATACTATTGAATCACTTTTTTCCTTATCAAATCTTTCTCGAAGCTTTTTATTAGCGCTAACACCACCAGCGACTACTATATTTTTAATTTTTAGGTTTTTCGAGGCTTTTAAAGTTTTTGAGATTAAAACATCTATGATTGAATTTTCAAAATCAAATGCAATCTCTGAAATTATTTCACTATTTAATTCTGTTTTATTAATTACTTGTGTAACATGCGTTTTTAATCCACTAAAACTAAAATTATAGCATTTAGTATTAATCATTGGTCGTGGGAAGTTATATGATGATGATTTTGTTTTTTCAGACATTTTTGAAATTTCAGGTCCCCCGGGATAAGATAAACCCAAATGTCTAGCAACCTTATCGAAGACTTCTCCAGCAGAATCATCTAATGTTTTCCCAATAATTTCATGTTGTGTATTATTTTTAATTAGAGATAGCATTGTGTGTCCACCTGAAACTAATAAAGATATGAATGGTGGTTTGAGATTTTTTTCGGAAATCATAGCTGAAAATATATGAGCTTCTAAATGGTCTATTTCAATAGCTTTTATGTTGAGAGACCATGCAAGTGACTTTGCAAATGATGCTCCTGTTAATAATGGACCTAATAAACCCGGGCCATTTGTAAAAGCAATTAAATCGATATTTTTCAATTGAATTTCTACTTGATTCAATAACTCTTCCAATAAAGGCACTAATTTTAACACATGATCTCTTGATGCTAATTCTGGTACAACTCCTCCATATTTACCATGTATGTTATGCTGGGAGTTTACTATGTGTCCTAGAATTCCTCTTTCAGAATGGTATAAGGCTAGTCCTGTTTCATCACATGAAGATTCAATCCCAAGTATTATCATATCTATCTCAAATTGCTTAAATTCATTGCTTTATTAATATAATCAAGTAATATTACGCCATTATAAACTATTTTATGAGATTTTATGCCAAGTGTACAAGTTAGAGAAAATGAGCCATTTGAAATAGCCCTGAGAAGGTTTAAAAGAGGTTGCGAGAAAGCTGGTATTCTCACAGAAACACGTAGACGTGAGTTTTATGAAAAACCTACTGCAATGAGAAAAAGAAAAATTGCTGCTGCAACCAAAAGACATAAAAGAAAGGTAAGTATGTCTGCTATTAGAAAAAAACCTCCATATAAAAAATTCTAGTTCTTGATTAACTATCAATGAAGTCAATAATTCAAAAAGATATAATTCAATTAATGAAGTCTGGTCAAAAAGATAAAGTTGAAAAACTAAGATTCATATTATCGTTTATTACTCAGGAAGAGAAAGATAAAAATAAAGAATTATCAGATAGTGAAATAATACAGATACTTAAAAAGGCATTAAAAAGAAATCAAGATTCATATGAACAATTTACAAAAGCTGGTAGAGAAGATTTAGCATCTAAAGAAAAAGAAGAAATTCTGATTATTCAAAATTATCTTCCTGAAGAAATGACCGAAGAAGAGATTATTAAAATCATACAAGAAACAATTACTTCTATAGGTGCAACATCAATGAAAGACATGGGTAAAGTAATTGGTATGATTAAAAAAAATCATGGTGATAATGCAGATATGTCATTAGTAAGTAAGCATGTCAAATCATTGCTCAATTCATAGATTAGAGTTTATTTTTTTCTAATTATGATTGTTCTTCTGCATCAGTTCTTATATTTTGTAATGCATTAATCAATGTATTTCTTTCATTTATATTTTCTGGGTCAAAATATTGTTTTAAACTTGTCCACTTTAAAAAATTGATATTATCTAGAGCCCTTGTTTTATTTTGATCTAGATTATTGTCAACATAATCCCTCCTCGTTTTTAAAACCCAGGTTACAAGTGGATCTTGTACCCCATAATTTGTTTGATTATAATCAGCTGGAACATAACAATGTCCACGTTCTTTTTTGTATTTCATTAACTTCTCTAGCATTTCTTCCCAATGTGTTTTTTCTTGTTTGTCATCCTCCGGTTGATCTGATACATCATATTGTTCAAGAAATAAAAATAGTTTTTTAGTTGGTCTAGGCCAATGATATATGCCTCTGTTAAGCCAGCTAGCTGTATGGAAAACATCTGTATTGTCCTTTAGATACATTGCAAATTCGTCTATAGGAACTCTATATCTTTTGGAATCTACAGAAAAACTAATGGCTGTATTAGTATTTAATAGTTCTCTATAGATGGTGAGTCTAGTTGTTTTTCTTATTTTATATGACATATATTATCTTTTTTCATATATTATATATTATTTATTTATCATTGTCGATATATCATATATTTATATTTATTAATATTAGCTATCCTCAATATCGGCATTGTAGTATACTTATGTTCTTATGGATAAAAATCTACAATTTCTTGAATTAAGACGCATGGAACCTAAGGTTATTAATCCGTCTAAAAGAATAAAACATTATAAAGAAATTTATAATAATTATGATTCAAAACAGGCGAGTGAGCAATCTGGTAGGTGCATTGAATGTGGAAATCCGTACTGTGAATGGAAATGCCCTGTACATAACTATATACCTCAATGGTTAAAGTTAATTTCAGAAAATAGATTATTTGAAGCCGCAGATTTGTCACATCAAACTAATTCTCTTCCCGAAATATGTGGAAGAATATGTCCGCAAGATAGATTGTGTGAAGGCGCTTGCACGTTAAATGATGGTTTCGGCGCTATAACAATTGGAAATATTGAAAAATATATTACTGATGAAGCTTTAAAACAAGGATGGAAGCCTGATCTATCGCGTGTTATGCCTACTAATTTTAAAGTTGGGATTATTGGAGCAGGACCGGCCGGTCTTGCATGTGCAGATGTTTTGGCAAGGAATGGAATACAATCATTTATATATGATAAGTATGAAGAAATAGGAGGTTTATTAACATTTGGTATCCCGCCATTTAAATTAGAGAAAAATGTTGTCATTAAAAGACGTAAAATTTTAGAAGGTATGGGTGTAAAATTCATACTGAACACAGAAATAGGTAAAGACATAACTTTTAGTAACTTTATGAAAAAGTTTGATGCAGTTTTTTTGGGTATGGGGACTTATACTTATATGAAGGGTGGTTTTAAAGGTGAAAACCTTGATGGAGTTTATGATGCACTGCCATACTTGAATTCAAATATAAGAAATTTATTTAATACGCCCGACAATAAGTTTATTAGCATGCAAGGCAAAAGAGTTATAGTCCTGGGAGGCGGTGATACAGCTATGGACTGTAATAGAACAGCTTTAAGGCAAGGTGCAAAAGAAGTATTTTGTGCCTATAGAAGAAATGAAGAAAATATGCCGGGTTCTAAAAAAGAAGTAAAAAATAGTAAAGAAGAAGGAGTTCAATTTTTATGGAACATGCAACCTATTGAAATTATCGGAGATAAAAAAGTTGAAGGTGTTAAGTTTGTTAAGACAGAATTAAAAAAAACTGATATACGTGGCAGAGAGATACCTGTAATTATTAAAGGCTCAGAGAAAATTATTGAAGCTGATAATGTAATTATTGCATTTGGGTTTAGACCTAATCCACCTAATTGGTTCATTAAACACAAGATTCAAATAGATGATATCGGAAGAGTGATTTTAAATAATAAATCTCAATATGATCATCAGACACATAATCCAAAAATTTTTTCAGGAGGTGATATGGTAAGAGGATCAGACTTAGTTGTAACTGCCGTATTTGAAGGTAGAAATGCTGCCGCTGGAATCACTAAATTCTTAAATGATAAGATACAAAAAAAACTTAATGTCATCAATTCCTAATCATTTACTAATTAAAGCTATTAATCATGAGCCTATAGATAGGACTCCTATTTGGGTAATGAGACAAGCTGGACGATATCTACCTGAATATATAAAGCTGAAAAATAAGGCGGGGGGATTTATTAATTTAATAAAAAATCCAGAACTTGCTTGCGAAATAACAATGCAACCTCTAAATAGATTTTCTTTAGATAGTGCAATAGTTTTTTCAGATATTCTTGTAATCGCAGACATGATAGGAATAAATTTAAGTTTTGTAGAAAATAAAGGTCCAGTATTTGATAAAACTATTACTACACAAAGTGATTTAGAATCGTTACAAGTTCTCGATGATATAACAAAACTCAACTATGTCTTTCAGACTATTAAACTAATTAAGAAAGAACTAAATAATAAAAAACCCCTCATAGGTTTTATTGGCAGCCCATGGACTGTTGCCACTTATGTAATAGAAGGAAACTCATCTAAAACTTTTAAAAATGTATTACATTTATTAAAAAATGATGTTTCTTTAATGCATAATATTTTGGATATGCTTACCAACATAAGTATTAAATATCTAAATAAACAAATTGAATCTGGGATAGATGTAGCTATGATATTTGACACATGGGGCAGTTTATTATCTGATAATGATTACGAAATATTTTCATTAAACTATATTAAAAAAATAAAGAATTCAATAATTAATAAAGATATACCTATTATCTACTATGTAAGAGAATCAGGGGGGAAAATAGATTTTCTAAAAAAACTCAATGTAGATGTTATTGGTATAGACTCAACAACAAATATAAGAGAATTTAAAAATTCAATTGGGAATAAGTTTGCACTACAAGGAAATTTAGATGTGGATATATTAAAAAGTGATAAAAAAACAATATACAATAGCGTCAATAATATTTTGAAAGAGTACAATAATCCGTCGGGTCATATATTTAATTTAGGAACAGGTATTACGCCTGATATTCATCCTGACAAAGTCAAGTATTTAATAGATGTGCTTGCAGATGTGAGCCCTCAATATAATGTAAAGTGATTTATGAAAATAAATAATATATTAATAATTGGCCCAATGGGATCTGGAAAGTCATCGATAGGCAAGATTCTTGCTAAAAGAACTTCTAAGAAGTTCTTAGATATAGACTTTCAGATTATAAAAAACCAGGGTATGAATATTTCAGAAATATTTGAGAAATATGGGGAAGAATATTTTAGGGATCTAGAAAAAAAAGAATTAGAGAAATTGGATAATATCGAAGACTATATTATATCCACCGGAGGTGGCATAATCTTAAAACAAGAAAATATTGATATGATGAAAAAGATTGGATTAATATTATTTCTAGATATTGATATCAATGCACAACTTGAGCGTGTAAAAAATAAAAAAAATAGACCATTAATAGATAATGATAATGTAGAATCAAGTTTACTTGCTTTAAAGAAATATAGAGACCCTATATATAATAGTATTTGCGATTATATAATAGATGTATCTAATAAAGAAAAGAATGTAATTATAAAAGAAATAGAGAAGATAATACTATGAAAAAAGTCATACTCAAAATTGATAAAAAGAATATTCCTATTTTTATCGGTGATCATATTATCACCAAAATAGACTTTTCAAAATATATAAAAGGAAATGATGTCGTAATAATAACCAATAAAGTATTAGCTAAATTACATCTTGATAAATTAAAAAAGTCTTTTAAAAAATTTAACTTAAATACCTTTGTACTGCCAGATGGTGAAAAGTACAAAGATATTAATTCGTTTACAAAAATACATGATTTCTTAATAAAAAATAAATATGGAAGAGATTTAACCATTATTGCTTTTGGTGGTGGTGTAATTGGGGATTTAGCAAGTTTTTCAGCTGATACATTTCTTAGGGGAGTTAATCTAATACATATTCCAACCACTCTACTAGCTCAAGTTGATTCTTCTGTTGGTGGTAAATCTGGTATTAATCATTCACTAGGTAAAAACTTAATTGGAAGCTTTAAACATCCAGAGGTCATTATTATGGATACTTCATATCACAAAACTCTTCCAAAGAAAGAATTTGTATCTGGTATAGCTGAAGTTATTAAATATGGAATTATAGGTAGTAAAACATTTTTAAAATGGCTCAATACCAATGCGGAATCTATATTAATGAAAAAGAAAGAATATTTAGTTAAACTAATATATGCATCTGTAAAAGCTAAATCTCAGGTTGTTCAGAAAGATGAAAAAGAATCTGGTATAAGAGCATATTTAAACTATGGTCATACATTAGGGCATGCCATTGAATCATCAAAAAAATATAAAGGCATATTACATGGTGAAGCTGTTAGTATTGGAATGACTTTTGCATCATTTATTTCTGCAGAGAAAAGTACACTGTCGATAGAAGAATTTAATTTAATTGAGAATACATTAATTAAATTTGGACTACCTGTGTCTATTCCACACAATATACCATGCGCAAAAATTATTAAACATATAGATTTTGATAAAAAAAAGAAACAAGGTAAAAATAATTTTGTTTTATTAAACTCTATTGGTAAGTGCTATATAACTAATTCCTTAGACATAAAGTATATTGAAAAATTAGTTAAATCATTTCAAAATTAAAAAAAGTAATAATATGATATTATAATGCTAGTATGAATAAAAAATTTAAACATAAAAATAAGGGTCTTTATAACGAACGTTTCGAAAAAGACAACTGTGGGTTTGGCCTAATAACTCAAATAGATGATAAGCCGTCTCACTGGGTTATAGAGACAAGCATAAAAGCTCTTCAACGACTCACACACAGAGGAGCTATATCTGATGATGGAAAGACAAGCGATGGTTGTGGCTTGTTAATAAAAAAACCAGATAGTTTTTTTAGAGAAGTTGCCTCAGAAATGAATATTAACCTGGGTAAAAATTATGCCTTTGGATGTGTTTTCTTAGATAAAAATAATCAAAAAAAAGCTAAAGAAACCTTGCATTTCCAATTACGTAAACAAGGTTTGATTGTTGAGGGTTGGAGAGATGTCCCTATTAATAAAAAAGTTTGTGGTGAGGAGGCGTTAGAAACTATTCCTATTATTAAACAAGTAATTGTTACAGCTTCAGAATCTACACTAGAATCAGAATTTGAAAAAAAGTTATATATTGCAAGAATACAAACAGAAAAAATTTTATCAGATGATAGTAATTTTTATATACCTAGTTTGTCTTCCAGGGTAGTATCTTACAAAGGACTTATTATCTCAGAAAATATTCAAAAATTTTATACAGATTTAAATGATAAAAGATTGAAAACATCCCTATGTGTTTTTCATCAAAGATTTTCTACAAATACACTACCTCAATGGAAATTAGCTCAACCATTTCGTTACCTAGCGCATAATGGTGAAATTAATACAATTCAAGGTAATAGGAATTGGTATTTAGCCAGAAGAAATAAATTGAACATAGAATTACTTCCAGAACTTAATAACTTACATCCATTAATTTCTAGATCTGATTCAGATTCTTATACATTAGATAATATGTTAGAACTTTTATTAGCTGGGGATATGGGTATATTTAGAGCTATGAGAACGCTTATGCCTCCAGCATGGCAAAATAATAAAAATATAGATGAAAAACTTAGGGCATGCTATGAGTATCATTCAATGCATATGGAGCCATGGGATGGTCCTGCCGGAATTGTCCTAACGGACGGAAGATATGCTGCATGCGTACTAGATAGAAATGGATTAAGACCAGCAAGATATGTACTTACAAAAGACAGACATGTTACTTTAGCCTCTGAAATTGGAGTGTATGACTACAAACAAGAAGATGTGATTGAAAAAGGCAGATTAGCCCCGGGAGAAATGTTTGCTGTAGATACAGAAAAAGGAGATATTTTACTTACAGATGAAATCGATGACATACTAAAAGAAAGACATCCATATCTAACTTGGTTAAAAAAATACTCTGTTAAAGCTAATGACTATAATAGCGAGGAAGAATTACCTATTGGTTTCGAAAATGATTTATTACTAACCTATAAAAAGTCTTTTTCAATATCTTTTGAAGAGGAAAAAGAAATTATTGCTCCCTTAGCACAGATGTCCCAAGAAGCGACTGGGTCAATGGGGGATGATACTCCTATGCCAGTGATGTCAATGCATAACAGATCTATTTATGATTATTTTAGACAACAATTTGCCCAAGTAACTAATCCTCCTATAGATCCTTTAAGAGAAGCAAGTGTAATGTCACTTGAGGTTTGTTTTGGAATAGAAAGAAATTTATTTGAAGAATCTTCAAAACATGCAGATAGATTAATACTGAAATCTCCAATATTAGACAGACAGACTTATATATCAATAATTGAATCTAAAGATAAAAAATACCCCCATGACGTAATAAATTTAAATTTTGATAATACTTTAGACTTAGAAGAAGCAATAAATACAATTTGTGATAGAGCTATTAGAAGTGTTAAAAAAGGCAATGTAACTATAGTTCTCTCGGATAAAAAAATAAATGAAAATCAACTAATTATACCTGCCCCAATGGCTGTAGGAGCCGTACATCACAAATTAATAGAAAATGGTCTAAGATGTGATACTAATATTATTGTAGAAACTGGTTCAGCTAGAAACCCACATCACTATGCTGTTCTCATTGGTTATGGGGCAACTGCCATCTATCCATATTTAGCTTTTGAAGTATTAAATGAAATGGTAACTAAAGATAAAATTAATGTTAAAAATTATGGTACATGTTTAGCAAATTACATAGCAGGTATAAACAAAGGTCTACTTAAAATAATGTCTAAAATGGGGATTTCATGTATATCAAGCTATAGAGGTGCTCAATTGTTTGAAATTGTAGGATTAGATAGCACTATCATTGACTTATGCTTCAAAGATACAGTTAGTAGAATATCTGGTTCAGATTTTTCAGATATAGAAGAAGATCTTGAGGAAAACAGAATATATGCTTGGGATATTAACAAAGAAATAAAAACAGGCGGGCTATTGAAGTATGTTCATAATGAGGAATACCATGATTATAATCCAGACGTTGTAAAAATGCTGCATGCATGTGTTAGTAGTGGAGAATTCGAGGATTATATTAAGTATGCTGACCTTATTAACAATAGGGATCCTAGTTTCTTACGTGACTTACTATCATTTAAAAAACAAAATAAGAAAATACCTTTATCCAAAGTTGAATCAGTTGATAAAATTTTTAGGAGATTTGATACTGCAGGTATGTCCCTCGGTGCTTTATCACCTGAAGCACATGAAGCACTAGCAATCGCAATGAATACCATCGGAGGAAGATCAAATTCAGGCGAAGGGGGAGAAGATAAAAAGAGATATAAAACAAATAAAACTTCAAAAATTAAACAAGTTGCATCTGGAAGGTTTGGTGTTACACCACATTATTTAGTTAATGCTGAAGTGATACAGATTAAGATAGCTCAAGGAGCAAAACCAGGAGAAGGTGGTCAGCTTCCAGGACATAAAGTTGATGATATGATAGCTGAACTTAGATTTTCCGTGCCTGGAGTAACACTAATTTCTCCACCTCCCCATCATGATATTTATTCAATTGAAGATTTAGCTCAACTAATTTTTGATTTGAAACAAGTAAATGACAAAGCTTTGATATCTGTGAAATTAGTATCACAAGCTGGTGTTGGAACAATTGCAGCAGGAGTAACTAAAGCTTATGCGGATTTGATAACAATATCAGGATATGATGGAGGAACAGGTGCTAGTCCACTTACTTCGGTTAAATATGCTGGAAGTCCATGGGAATTAGGAATAAGCGAAACACATCAGACACTTATGATGAACAATCTTAGACACAAAGTTCGTCTACAAACAGATGGTGGTTTAAAAACTGGTTTAGATGTTATAAAAGGAGCTATGCTTGGAGCCGAAAGTTTTGGTTTTGGTACTTCTGTAATGGTTGCTTTGGGTTGTAAATATTTAAGAATTTGTCACTTGAATAATTGTGCGACTGGTGTTGCTACACAAAATAAAATTTTAAGAATGAAACATTTTAGTGGTAGCCCAGAAAGAGTAGTAAATTATTTTAAATTTGTTGCTGAGGATGTAAGAAATATATTATCAAATTTAGGTTTTAAATCGCTGGATGATATTATAGGCCGTACAGATTTATTAAAACAAATCAAAGGATCTACAAAAAAACATAGAAAATTAAATTTAAAAAAATTATTAGTAAATATTAAATCTAAAAATCCTAGTTCATGTACTACTAAATCTAATGATCCATTTGATAAAGCAACTCTAGCTAAGAAAATTTTAAGAAATGTTTATCCATCTATTAAAAATAAAAAGAAAGGGACATTTGACTTTGAAATAAAAAATTTCAATAGATCAATAGGTGCAAATATATCTGGAGAAATTGCTAGATTATATGGGAATTATGGATTAAAAAATAATCTAATTACTCTTAATCTTACAGGTACAGCAGGGCAAAGTTTAGGAGTTTGGAATTGTGATGGCTTGAATATTAGAATTACAGGTGATTGTAATGATTATGTTGGGAAAGGTATGGCTGGAGGCAAAATAGTAGTTAAAGCACCAAAAAAGCTTAAAAGTAGGGCTAATAAGATGATAATTATGGGAAATACATGTTTATATGGTGCCACAGGCGGGGAACTTTTTGCTGAGGGAATAGCTGGAGAAAGGTTTGGTGTAAGAAATTCTGGGTGTAAAGCCGTTATCGAGGGTAGTGGTGATCATGCGTGCGAATACATGACAGGTGGTTCCGTTGTGGTATTAGGAAATACTGGTAATAATTTTGGTGCAGGTATGACTGGTGGACTTGCTTTTGTTTATGATAAAAATAGGCTCTTTAAAAATAAAATAAATATGCAATCAGTTGAAATACAAAGCCCTATTGACTCTCAATATAAAAAACATCAGAATTATTTATTGAGTCTTTTGAAATCTCATTATAAAGAGACTGGTAGTTTAGTTACAAAAGAAATTATTAAGAATTTTAAAGAAGAGATTGGTAATTTTATGATGGTCAAACCTAAAGATTCAGATTTTAAAGACTTATTAATGATACTCACAAAAGCTGCATAAAAAATGAAAAATCTTGATAGATCATTTATTGATGATTTATTATCGCGAATAGACATTGTTGAGGTAATAAGTCAATCAGTCGAACTTAAAAAACATGGTTCCGGCCATAAAGGCTTGTGTCCTTTCCATGCTGAAAATACGCCATCTTTTAATGTTTCAAGTTCTAAACAATTTTATCATTGCTTTGGTTGTGGTGCATCAGGTGATGCAATTACATTTTTGAGGGAATATGAAGGTTTAACATTTATGGAAGCGATAGAAAAACTAGCAGCCATGGCAAATATAGAGATACCAAAGTCGAGTAATATAAAAATAGAAAATAATACGGGACTGATTGATGTAAATATTTTAACTCAAAATATCTTTGTTTCAAATTTAATGAGTGATGAAAATGCTATGAAATATCTAAATAATAGAAATATATCAGATGAAATGATAAAACACTTTGGGATTGGTTTTGCCAAAGATTCATGGGATCAAATTACTAATTTACTAAAAAGTAAAAATAAATTAGCTGAAGGATTAGAGTTAGGTTTATTAGTTAAAAATAATAATAAAGTTTATGATCGTTTTAGAAATAGAATTATGTTTCCTATAAAAAACACATCCGGAAAAATAATTGCATTTGGCGGTAGAGCTTTAAAAAAAGATGAGAAGGCAAAATATATAAATTCTCCGGAATCAAAATTATTTTTCAAAAGTGCTGAAGTTTATGGCATATCCGAAGCAAAGCAATATATTAATAAAGAAGATGAAATTATAATAGTAGAAGGTTACACAGATGTTATTGCTCTACATAAAAATAATTTTAAAAATGCTGTTGCAACTCTCGGTACTGCTTTCACAAAATTACATATAAATAAGCTAATACGATATAGCAAAAATATTATTTTTTGCTTTGATGGAGATATTGCTGGTAAAAAAGCTGCATGGAAAGCATTGACTAACTCTCTTTCAGAAATACGTGATACAGTAAATGTGGGGTTTAGCTTCATCGATAATGGTCAAGATCCAGACCAACTATGTAATGAAAATCCAAAAGAATTTAAAAAATTAATAAAAAAGAATACTCCTTTATCTGAATTTATGTTCGAGAGTTTAAGTAAAAACATTGATTTAAATAAAGTAGAAGGAAAGACTAAGTTTGTAGGATTAATTCTTCCGTTGATTGAACAACTTCCAAAAGGACTTTACAAGAAATTACTTTTAGAGAAATTATCTGATTTAACACATCTATCAAAAGATGAGTTTTTGGATAATAAAAGAAATCATGTCAACAAAAATAGTGATGGAGTTAAAGATACAACTGAAATAAATTCCACTGACTCATTAATTTTATCTATTTTTTTAGAGCATCCTGGAATCTTTGCTGAGTTTGAAGATAAAATCGTAAATATAGTTACGAACAAAGAGATTAAAGAAATGTTGCAAATGATACCAACTATGAAAAATGGAAATAAATACTATATTAATAGATTTTTAGATTCTGATGATAATAAAAAACAATTATTCTTACGTTATTCCTCTGAAAAAATAATTTATGAAGATGAGGAATCTGCTAAAAAGACTGTTCATTCAATATTCAATAACTTAGATGAGACAAATAAGGAATCACAATATCTAGAAATATTAGAAAAATACTCTAATGGCGAAATTTTAACGCCGCCAGAAAAAGAAATTCTTAAAAATTTTAAAAAATGATAATATTGTTACAATATAATCAATTATGATGATATATTTATTGTACTAATTTATCATGAAAAATAACTATTTATTCACATCTGAAAGCGTTTCACCAGGTCATCCAGATAAATTAAGTGACCAATTATCTGATGCAGTATTAGACTATGTCTTTGAATCAGATAAAAATGCACGTGTTGCTTGTGAAGTTTTAACGAAAGGTAAAAAAGATACTGCTGGCACGATTGTAGTTGCTGGAGAAATTACTTGTTCTTATCCTCTAGAATTTGATAGTAAACTCAGAACAGCTATTTGTGATATTGGTTATAATTCTAATGATTTAGGCTTTAATGGAACAGATTGCGAAATAGTTAAATTAATTAATCAACAATCTGCTGACATTAAAATGGGTGTTGATAGAGATGATAAGAAAAAACAAGGCGCTGGGGATCAGGGCTTAATGTTTGGATATGCAACTAATGAGACTGATGTATTAATGCCTGCTCCTATATACTACTCTCATAGATTAGTAGAAAAACAGGCAGAATTATTGAAAACAAAAAAAGTTGACTGGCTGAGACCAGATGCTAAAAGTCAGGTTACATTTATTTATGAAGATGATAAGCCAAAAGAAATTGATACTATTGTATTATCAACTCAACATAATAGTTCTGTAAATTTAGAACAAATTAAAGATTTTGTAATTGAAGAGGTTATTAAAAAAACAATCCCTGAAAAATATCAAAATAAAAATACAAAGATTTTTGTTAACCCAACTGGCAACTTTATCGATGGTGGCCCGATGGGAGACTGTGGTCTAACAGGAAGAAAAATTATCGTGGATACTTATGGAGGAATGGCAAGGCATGGCGGTGGAGCATTTTCGGGAAAAGATCCATCAAAAGTTGACAGGTCTGCGGCTTATATTTCAAGATATGTCGCTAAAAATATAGTAGCTGCAGGTTTAGCTGATAAGTGTGAAATTCAATTATCTTATGCGATTGGTATTGCAAAACCAACATCCATCTCAACTAATACATTTGGAACTGGAAAAATTACTGATGAATCAATTTCAAAAATCATTAATGAGGTATTTGATTTAACTCCATATGGGATTACTGAAACTTTAGATTTACTAAATAGAAAATATCAACCCACTGCAGCATTTGGGCATTTTGGAAGAGAAGAGGCAAATTTTACTTGGGAACAAACTAATAAGGTTGATATACTTAAAGACATATCATCTTAACAATAGAATTTATTAAGGACAAATATTATGAAAACTGATGAAATAGAAAAAATAGGAACAGACTATAAGGTAGCAGATATTTCGCTTGCAGAATTTGGTAAAAAGGAAATAAAAATAGCAGAAACTGAAATGCCAGGTCTAATGGCACTAAGAGAAGAATATAAAGGTAAATTCCCGCTAAAGGGTGCAAGAATAGTCGGTTGCCTTCATATGACAATACAAACAGCTGTCTTAATTGAAACACTCGTGGATTTAGGTGCAGAGGTAAGATGGTCATCATGTAATATATTTTCTACTCAAGATCATGCAGCTGCAGCGATAGCCAGTCAAGACATTCCAGTGTTTGCCTGGAAAGGAGAAACTGAGGAAGAATATAGATGGTGTATTGATCAAACAGTCAGAGGCCCAAATGGTTGGAAACCAAATATGCTTCTAGATGATGGTGGTGATTTAACTGGAATTATTCATGATGATCATAAAGAGCTTTTAGAGGGAATACTTGGTGTATCAGAAGAAACAACAACAGGAGTTCATCGTTTATATGAAATGGAGAAAAATAATGAACTCATGATGCCTGCTATGAATGTTAATGATTCGGTTACTAAATCTAAATTTGATAATCTTTATGGTTGCAGAGAATCGCTTGTTGATGGAATAAAACGAGCTACAGATACAATGATAGCTGGAAAGTTAGCTGTTGTTTGTGGGTATGGTGATGTTGGAAAAGGCTCGGCAGGATCCTTAAGAGGTCTTGGGGCAAATGTTTTGATTACAGAAATTGACCCTATTTGTGCACTACAAGCTTCAATGGAAGGTTATAAAGTAGTAGACATAAATGATTATATAGATGAAATTGATATATTTGTTACAGCCACAGGTAATTTTAATGTAATTAACCATGACCAGATGGCAAAAATGAAAAATGGAGCCATTGTTTGCAATATAGGGCATTTTGACAATGAAATTGACGTTGAAAGTTTAAAAAAATATCAATGGGAAAATATTAAACCACAAGTTGATCAAATAATTTTTCCTGATGGAAAAAGAATCATCTTGCTTGCAGAAGGTAGATTAATAAATCTAGGTTGTGCAACAGGACATCCCAGTTTTGTCATGTCATGTTCTTTTACAAATCAGGTAATGGCTCAGATAGAGATATGGGAAAATCATAAAAAATATGAAAATAAAGTTTATGTATTGCCAAAAGATTTAGATGAGAAGGTGGCAAGACTTCACTTAGATAAGCTAGGAGTAAAACTTACCAAATTGACAAAAGAGCAAGCTAATTATATTAGTGTAAATCAAATAGGTCCTTATAAAAAAGATACCTATAGATATTAAATTCAAATTTTAATATATCCTGATATTATTTAATGCCTGAAAGTCATACTAAAATTACAACGAAAATTGTAAAAAGAGATCTTAAGGTAGTGTGGCATCCTTGCACTCAAATGAAAGATCATGAAAAAATACCGTTAATCCCGATAAAAGATGGTAAAGGTGTTTGGCTTAGAGATTTTGATGGTAATAAATATATCGATGCTATAAGTTCATGGTGGGTCAATCTTTTTGGACATTCAAATCCATATATAAACAAAAAAATAACTCAACAAATTAATAAACTAGAACATGTATTACTAGCTGGATTTACACATATGCCCGCTATTACTCTTGCAGAAAGACTTATTAAATTATCACCAAAAAAAATAAAAAAATGTTTTTTCACTGACAATGGTTCATCCGCTATTGATGCAGCTATGAAAATGAGTTATCACTACTGGAAAAATAATGGATATCATAAAAAAACTAAATTTATTTCTTTGACTAATAGCTATCATGGTGAAACATTAGGCTCATTATCTGTATCTAATATCGATTTATATAAGAAAACCTATAAAAACTTAATGAAGGATACAATAATTGTAGAATCACCAGACTGTTTCTTGAAAAATGAAAAATGTTCAGATAAAAAACATACAGAAATTATGTTTGATAAAATGTTAAGAAGTATTGAAAAGAATCATTCAAACACTTGCGCAGTTATACTAGAACCTTTAGTTCAATGTGCAGGCTATATGCGTATGTACCATCCTATATATTTAAAACTGCTAAGACAAGCTTGTGATAAATATAATATACATTTAATAGCTGATGAAATTGCTGTTGGTTTTGGTAGAACAGGAACAATGTTTGCTTATGAACAAAGTAAAATTACACCAGATATTATATGTTTGTCAAAAGGCATAACTGGTGGATATATGACATTGTCAACTATTTTAACTACAGACAATATTTATAATGCATTTTATGATGAATACACCAAACTCAATGCATTTCTCCACTCTCATAGTTACACCGCAAACCCAATAGCGTGTGCAACTGCAAATGCATCACTAGATTTATTTGAAAAAAATAATACTTTAAACAATAATAAAATATTGTCTAAATATATCTTAGAATCTTTATCTGATTTATGGAACCATCCAAATGTAGGTGATATTAGACAACATGGGATGATTACTGCAGTTGAAATGGTTAAAAATAAAACAAAGAAAATACCCTTTAATTGGAAAGAAAGAAGAGGTCTAAAAGCATATAACTTTGGTCTAAAACATAATGTCTTAATTAGGCCTTTGGGTAATGTAATTTATTTTATGCCCCCATATATTATTAAAAAAAAGGAAATAGATTTAGTTACTAATACAATAAAAGGCGCTATAGATTTTGCAACAAAATAAATTACATCGAATATATATAAATAAAGATATTCAGATAGATGAAAAGATAGAAATAAACATAGAAAAAACTATACACCTTAAGAATGTCTTGCGTATTAAAAACAATCAAAACATCATAGTATTTAATGGTGATGGGGTAGAATATCTTGCAGAAATAACATATTTAGAAAAGACCATTGTCCATATCAAAAAAGAAAATAGAAGAAAAACCTTGGATGCACATAATATAGTCTTGGCTCAATCTATATCAAGCTCAAAACATATGGATTTTTCAATACAAAAATCTGTTGAATTAGGAATAAATCATATTGTCCCCATAGTTTCATCTAGAAGCCATCCAGGAAATTACGAAAATAAGATTAAACATTGGGAAAAAATTATTATTAATGCTGTAGAACAATCAAATGGTCTATATATTCCAAAACTAAGCCCTATAATAACATTTGATAAATACATCAAAGCTGATAACTTAGATCAATATTATAAAATTTGTTTCCATATTAATGGACGTAGCCTAAATGAAACAGATAAAAGTAAGAATTCTCATATCATGTTAATAGGCCCTGAAGGTGGTTTCTCAGATAGTGAAATTAGTTCTCTTGAAAAATTTCACTGGAATATAATTTCTCTTGGGGATAGGATATTTAGAACAGAAACTGCATCCATAGTTGCACAGACAATATTAAGGAATTAATTATATGCAAAATATTAAATCAATTGCAGAATATACTAAATCTTTCACTAATGAAGAATTACATTCTAGTATTATCAAAAACCATATGAAGATTGAAGCATGGTTTAGAAATCAATGGATTAAATATCCCGCTCCTTTTTATACATCTATAGATATAAGAAACTCTGGGTATAAAATAGCTCCTGTCGATACAAATTTGTTCCCCGCAGGATTTAATAACCTAGACAAGGATTTAGAGTTTTTATATATTTCCGCTTTGCAGCACGCTATGGAAAGAATCTCTCCTAAGATCACAAAAGTGCTAATAATATCTGAAAACCATACAAGAAATAAATTTTATATATCAAGCATTGATTCTTTATCAAACCTAATCAAGAAAGCAGGTTATGAAGTTAAAGTAGCTCTTTTAATAGATGAAGATTCCCTTCAAATTAATCCAAAGTTTGAAAATAAAGATAATATACTTATATATGATCATTTTATTCCAGATGCTATTTTGTTAAATAATGATCTCTCTAGTGGAGTGCCAGATATATTCAACAACATAATTCAACCAATTCTGCCAGATAAGAATCTAGGTTGGACTAATAGGTCAAAGACAATACACTTTGAGTATTTTAGTGATGTAGTTAATAATTTTTCTAACCTTTTAGATATAGATGCTTGGCTCCTGGAGCCATTGTTTAGAAATTGTGGTGAAATTGACTTTAAAACAAAACAAGGTGAGGATTGTTTAGTACGACATGCGACGAGATTATTTGCACTTATAGAAGAAAAATATAAATACTATGGAATAGACGAAGACCCTTATATTATGATTAAAGCCGATTCAGGTACATATGGTATGGGAATAATGAAAATTAAATCTGTTCAAGAACTATCAAAACTTAATAGAAAACAGCGCACGAAGATGCTTAAGACTAAGGGAGGGAATAAACTCGATAAAGTTATTCTACAAGAAGGTATATACTCAAACGAAAAATTGAAACCTATAAATCAAGTTGCTGAACCTGTGATTTATTCTTTTGGAAGCAATCTGGTTGGAGGATTTTATCGTTCTCATGATATGAAAACTAATTCTGAAAATCTAAACTCTCCTGGAATGACCTTCCATCCTATTCCATTTAAAGATGCATGCATAAATCCAAATAATGAAGAATCTATATACTCAGATACAAATAAATTTTATATATATGGAGTAATAGCGCGATTAGCTATTTTAGCCGCTGCGAAGGAACTATATAATATTGAGGCATAAATATGTATTCTTTTGGAATAATAATGGACTCAATAGAAAAAATTAATCCAGAAACAGATTCTACGATTTCTATTACTTCTGCACTCCAAGAAAAATGCAATATTGAATATATAAAACCTGGAACAATACATTTATATAAAAATAAAGTATTTGCTAAATCTAGTAAATTAAAAATTTATAAGAATAAAAATAAGTTTTTTCAATTAAAAAGGTTTAGGCTACTAGATTTATCGAAATTAGATGCAATTTTTTTTAGGATTGACCCGCCTGTGAATGATTATTATATTCAATTAACTTATTTGCTGGATTATTTAGAAGAAAATGGGGTTATGGTGATTAACTCACCACAATCAATTCGTGATTTTAATGAAAAATTATTAGGTAGTAAACTTACGCAGAATCAGGTGCCTACATTAATGACATCAAATAAATCATTAATTATGAATTTCATTAAGACTCATAAGAAAGTTGTAATTAAACCTCTGAATATGATGGGCGGCAAAGATATATATCTAATTAATGAATTGGATAAAAATAAATCAGATATTATTAAAAAATCTACTGCTAATTATAGCAAAAATATAATAGTTCAGAAATATTTAAAAGAGGTTAAAAATGGCGATACAAGAATCCTCATCTATAATGGAAAAGTATATAAAAAAGTATTAGTTAGATATCCTCCAAAGAATGATTTCAAAGCTAACTTAGTCTATGGGGGGAAATATATAGTCAAAAATATTAATAATAAACATCTATCTCATCTAAAAAATGTTGCTATCTTCCTTAAAAGCCAAAGAGTTTATTTTGCTGGAGTTGATATGATAGGGGATAATATTACCGAGATTAATATCACATCTCCTACAGGAGTTAAACAGATAGAAAGTAAAAATATAGGACTTAGCAAGTTAATTGCTGATGAATTTATTATGTTACTAGAAAGATATTATAATGATAAAGCATAATTTATTGAATAAAGACTATCTATATATGTCTATTGACTTTGGTATTAAAAAAATTGGATTTGCTATAGGGCAATTAATAACTAAAAAAGCAACTCCACTAGGAATAATCTACAATCATAAAGAAAATATAAATTGGGCTGATATTGATAATTTAATAAAAAAATGGAAACCTAATATTATTATAATAGGTTATCCCTCTGCCGATAAAAAAAATAAATTTATTGAAAACCTCGATGCATTTATTACTGAGTTTAGCTCTAAGTACGATGGTTTGCTTAAAGTGGATATATTCTCCGAAGTTTTATCAACTGAAGAAAGTAAAGAAATTTATAAAGAAATGAGAAAAAGTCAATATAAAATCAGTAAAAAAGATGATTTAGATGATTACTCTGCATCAATAATATTGCAAAGCTGGTTTAATGAAAATATGATAAACTGATAGTATGAAAATAGATTATAAAATTCAATTTGATTCTAATCATAAATTAAAACATTTT
>CAJWVG010000004.1 GCA_913048065.1 uncultured Gammaproteobacteria bacterium
TTTATGAGAAGTATATGAGTATCTAGAAATAAACCAATATTTTTTTTTATAGATGGACTAATTTTATTTTTTACTTTGGTGAGGTCCAATATTGTTTTATCCATTGCAGAATCTATACGTTTTAATTCTTTATTGATAAGCTTTTTTTCTATATAGTTTTCTTCTATACTTTTTCTTCCATGTTCAATATGACACTTGCCTATAGCAACACCCTTAGATACAGGCAAGCCTTTCATAATGATTGGATTAGTCTTCTTCATTGAATTTATCCTTAATTAAATTCTCTAAGCTTTTTATAGCAGATTGTTCATCCTTCCCTGCAGCAGAGATTGTCACTTCTGTGCCTTTCGGCGCTGCCAACATTAATATTTTCATTATGCTTTTAGCATCTGCTTGTTTATCACCATTCACAATTTTAATAATAGATTCAAACTTATTCGTAAGCGTGACAATTTTAGCTGCTGCACGTGCATGTAGGCCTAGTTTATTAGTTATTTTAATTTTTTTTTCTTTCATAATTAATTTGTATGACCCCATCTCTCCCACCTTCAATTGCTTTAGTTGTTAACTGATTAAGAGACAAGTTTGGATAGTTAAATATATGCAACAACATCGATAAATTCAGTCCTGATACAACATTAACCTTACTTAAATGACATAAATCTTTTGCTATATTGCTTGGCGTTGATCCAAACATATCGGTTAGTATTAGCACCCCTTTTCCGTCATCTAAAAGCTTTACATATTGATTGGCTAATTTAGCTAAATCATTGGGTTGGTCATAGTGATCTATTGATAAAATTTCTGTTCTAATCGGTACGGAACCATATGTAGACTTAGCAGCTAAAAGTAGCTGAGCACCTATGTCATTATGAGTTAAAAGAAGTATACCTATAGTCATTTTATATCTCTATGTGTTATCAGGATATTATATTTTGTAATAAGTTGTCTAGAAACCATTTCTGTAATATAAACAGACCTATGTTGCCCGCCAGTGCAACCTATAGAAACAGTTAGGTAATGACGGTCACTTTCAAGAAATTTTGGAACCCATTTATCTAAAAATTTAATAATATGATTTTGCATTTCTAATGAAGATTTGTCGGCTTCTATGAATGATATTACTTTTTTATCTTTACCGGATAATTTTCTTAATTCTTTATTCCAAAAAGGATTTTTTAAACATCGTACATCAAAAACAAAATCACTATCATCGGGTATATGATTTTTATAACCAAATGATTGTAGTTGTATCAACATGTCTTTATCATTTCTAATTATAGAAATTTTTGACGAAATTTGTTTCTTCAAATCTAACGGTAAAAGATTATCTGTGTCAATTATGAGATTTGAATTTTCTTTTAGATGTATCATTATTTCTGCTTCTTTTTTGATAGCCATATCTAGATTAATTTTGCTAGTGCTCAAAGGATGTCGTCTTCTTGTAGCATTGAATCTAGACAATAAAACTTTATAAGATGAGTGTAAATAAATAGTTGTTATATCGATATTCAGTAAAGATAACTTATTATATAAAGTATCAATTGAGTCTTTATAATTATTCTCCATTTTGATTGACCTTATATCAATGCTAACAGCAACTTTTTCATAAATACTTTCTTTAGATTTTGCAACCGTTTCTAACATATTTAAAATCATATTAGGCGACAAGTTGTCTATACAGAAAAAACCTAAATCTTCAAGAGCATGAAGTGCTATTGATTTTCCCGATCCTGATAAACCTGTAATTATTACTAATTTAGATTTAATAGACTTCATTGTAGAGCTCATAATTATTTATAGTTTCTGATTAATGATAATATTTCTAACTCATCAGAAGATTGCCTTATTTTTTCTCTAAATATATTATCATCAAGCATTTCTGCTACTTTAGATAGCAATTCAATATGAATTTCATCTTTGTTATTAGGCACTAGAAGTGAGAGAATCAGGTCAACTTTATTCCCATCAATAGCCTCAAACTCTATAGGTTTTTCTAATTTTAGTAGTATAATTTTAGCCTCAGAGATATTATCAATTCTGGCATGTGGAATAGCTATACCATTGCCAAATGCTGTTGTTCCTAGTTTTTCTCTCTCATACAATTTTTCAAATATAATATCTTCTTTAGTAGATGTAACCTCAGACATAATTTTGCTAATAATCTCCAATACATTTTTTTTGCTTTTTGATTTACAATTGAAAATGATTGAGTTATCTGAGAAAAAATTAGTTAAATCCATCTATGTTACCTAGATTTCCGATTTTTAGATGGTGGTATCGAAAGGGTTTCACGGTATTTTGCGACAGTTCTTCTAGCAACTCTGATTCCATTATCACTTAAATTATTAGCTATCTGTGAGTCACTGAGCGGCATTTTCTTATCTTCATTTGAAATTATTTTTTCTAGCATAGATTTTATAGCGGTTGAAGATATCATCTTACCATAATCAGTATTTAATTCAGATGAAAAGAAATGCTTCATTTCATAGACCCCTCGCGGTGTTTGTACATATTTATTATTCGTACATCTTGATATTGTTGATTCATGCATATCAATTTCTGAAGCTATATCTTTTAATGCTAAAGGTTTCATTGCAATATCACCTTGATTTAAAAAATTGATTTGTTTCTGAAAGATAACTTTAGCAGTTTTCAAAATTGTCATATTTCTATTTTGTAAAGCTTTTAAAAAAAACTTAGCATCTTGTAGATTTGATTTTACATAATCTTGATCCTTCTTGTTTGAGATATTTTGCATCAAATCTAGATAGACTTTATTAATTCTAATTTTTGGATTTATTGATGGATTTAATTCAGTCAACCATTTACCATCTTTTTTTGAAATAATGATGTCTGGTATTATATGTTCTTGTTGCAAAGATTCTGAGATTATATTTCCTGGTTTTGGATTAAGTGTTTTTACAAGCTGCCTAGCACCATCATATTTTCCATCTTTTTTTTCGAATTCTGATATAAATAAATCTAAGTTTATTGATGAAGATTTGGCATCATCGTCAATTTTATTTATTATGATTTCAGCTTCTTGATAATCTTTATGATCTTTATGATAATGCATGAGCTGTATCAATAAACAATTCTTCAGAGATGTGGCACCTATGCCAATCGGATCTAAATGTTGTATTTTATGTAGAACAGCAAATATTTCTTGAAAAGTTATTTCCAAACTACTTCTCAATAAAATAAACAAGTCCTCCATGCTTTCAGTAAGGAAGCCTTCATCATTTATATAATCAATTATATTATATGCAATAAATTGGTCATCGACATTCATTGAAGATAAACTTATTTGCCACATGAGATATTCATGGAGTGACTGATGACTAGCCGATAATTGTTCATAAGCATCATTATCTAAATCTTGATTTATATTGTGCGCGCCATTTGATGACATAATCGGCATTTCTGATGTGACCTCAACTAACTCAGATGAATTCTCATTTTCCAGAAAAGGATTTTCAAGAATCTTCTCATCTATTTCTTTCTGTAAATCAATTGAATTCAACTGTAAGAGTTTAATAGCCAATTGAATTTGCTGTGTCATAGCTAACTTATTATTTACCGATAATCTTTGTTTTGCTTTCATGTTCATAATTTAAAATTATCGCCTAAGTAGACACTTTGCACAATTTTATCTTTAACAATCTCTTTTGGTTTACCATGGGCAATCACTTTCCCATCACTGATAATGTAAGCTTGATCGCAAACTTTGAGTGTTTCTCTTACATTATGATCTGTTATTAATACTCCTATTTTAGATTTAATTAAGCTTTTTATAATTTTCTGTATTTCGATGACAGAAATAGGATCAATTCCAGCAAATGGCTCATCTAATAATAAGAACTTTGGTTCTATTGCCAATGCTCTAGCTATCTCAACTCTTCTTCTTTCGCCTCCTGACAAACTAGCACCTCTATTACTTAAAATATTTTCAATCTGCAAGACATTCACCAAAGAATCTAGCTTGTCTTTTCTTTCAGCTTCAGATAAGTTAATTCTTGTTTCCAAAATTGACATTATATTGTCTCTAACGGATAAATTTCTAAATATTGAAGCTTCCTGCGGCAGGTAACTAATACCTAAATCTGATCTAATATGCATGGGGAGGTCTGTTATTTTCTCATTGTTAATTAGAATATCACCACTATTACATTTAATTAGTCCAACAAGCATATAAAAAGTTGTTGTCTTGCCAGCACCATTAGGCCCAAGTAATCCGATAACTTTTTTGGCTTGCAGATTGATACTTACATCGTTAACAACAAATTTGTCATCATATTTTTTACAAAGGTTTCTGCAATTTAATTCAGCTACATCATTCATCTGTATTTTTCTTGAGAGTTTTTAATATCGTTTTCACACGTTTATTGATTTTTATCTTATCATTCTGATTATCTTTTTTAAGTAGAACCCATGATTTTTTTTCAAGGTCATACATCATACGGTCTCCTTCAAGTTGCTGAGACTGTTCATCTGCAAAAGATATTCTTTTTGCATTTGATAATATCTTAACATGACCTTTTTTCATATCAGCTATTATACCATTACCCGTTGTCGTAGAGTCAGGCGTAACTATGGTTGCGAATTCAGTAGTCTCAACAATCTCAGTATTTGGATAAATTATAGCTTTTGAGGTTGTAATATGAATTTGATTAGCCGCAAGGTCATCAAATTTATCAAAAACAACATTGTCTGTTAAATAAATTGAATTGAATAGAGAATCTGGATCGAGAGCATGTTTAGCAGTGATATTCCATGATTCAGTATCCGAAGATTTAATTTTCATTTTTGGCATAAATACTTCCGATCTTTCACTATCCGGAAACTTTTCTAATCTTTCCCCAACCAAAATCCATTTAATTTTTCCCTTTGAGTCAGTCTCAGTCATATGGAAATTATTCAAAAAATGATTACTTATGTTGCTATTTTTATTTCCATCATTTTGATGAAGAGCATTAGTAAGGACATAGTTAAACCATATAACTATAACGAGAAAAATTATAAGGCCAATAATATTCTCTCTTAATATTTTTGGCATAATATCTTTATATAATTTCATATTACTTCTGAGAAAAATAAATTAGATCACACACATCTCTAACAGCCCCTTTACCACCGCTTCTAGGTGTTATCCAATGAGAGCATCTTTCAACATTATTATAATTAGCATTAGGCACAGTTACTGCTAATCCAACTTCTTTCATTAAGCTTATATCGACAATATCATCCCCAATAAAACAGACATCATTAGAATTATAGAAATCAGAAAAATGTTTTTTGTAATCAGCCAGTTTATCTCTTGAGTTTTGTATGATAGTTTTGAACCCTAACTCGTTACCTCTGAATTCAACTGCTTTTGAATAACGCCCACTTATGATTGCATATTCAATATTCAAACTTTTTAATATCATGAGTCCATGCCCGTCTTGGGCATAGAATTGTTTAGATTCAGATCCATCTTTATTGATAATGACGCCACCATCAGTCATAACTCCATCAACATCTAGTATTAAAAGTTTAATATTTTTTGCTTTTTCTACAACCTTTGCATCAATAGAGAGCATAGCTTCATTATATTTTTTACGATTCACTATTCTATACCAGTTCTAAGTAGTTCGTTAAGTGTAAGTAAACCAGCAAAAGTTTTGTCTTTATTCAATACAACTAATGAAGTAATTTCCTTTTTTTCCATTATATTCATAGCTTCTACAGCCATCATATCTTTATCAATTGTAATTGGTTTCTTTGTCATTACTTTATATAAATTTAAAGAAACAATATCATTATGAATTTTTAAGGTTCTACGTAAATCGCCATCTGTAAAGACGCCTAATAATTTCTTATTTTTATTTAGAGCAATAACAATTCCATAATTAAATTTAGTAATTATATCGATGGCTTTCATCAATTTTACATCGTAATTTACACAAGGTAATTTTTTAATATACATAATATCTGCAACTTTCTTCAATAGCCTTTTCCCAAGCTCGCCTTTAGGATGAGATTTTGCAAAATCTTTTGATGTGAAGCCTCTGCATTCTAATAAAGTTATCGCTAATGCATCAGAAATACCAATTGCCGTTATGACACTCGATGAAGGTGTTAAGTTCAATGGACAAGCCTCAGCTTTTACACCAGCATCAAGAACTATGTGAGAAGATTTAGCTAAAGAGGAATTTTTAGATCCTGTAATTGTAATAAGTGGAACCTTCAGTAACTTCAACAATGGTAACAATAAAAGCAATTCTTTTGTTTCACCAGAATTAGAATAAAAAATAATTATATCGGTTTTTCTAATAACACCCATGTCACCATGAAGAGCTTCTGATGCATGCACGAATATAGATGGAGTCCCGGTGCTGGATAATGTTGCTGAAGATTTAGCAGCAACATGGCCTGATTTTCCTAAACCTATTGTTACAACTTTGCCTTTGCAGTTAAGAATTAGATCACACGCTTTGTCGAAACTAGCATTTAGTTTGCTAGTAATTTTAATTAATGACGTTGCCTCTGCTTTCAGAACTTTTTTAGCTATAGAAATTTTATTAATTTTTTTCATATATTCATATCATATAAACTAATTTGATAAACAAAGAATAGCGTTAGGAGTAATACACATAAAATCTTAGTTATACTATTAGTATAGTTCTTGATTATAATATAAAACCCAATAATTGTAATTAAGATCATAATGATATCTCTGATTATATTCATTTGATCAAGTTGGTTAGGTAGGCCATAACTAAATAATCCTGCTAAACTTACAACAATTCCGGTATTAAAGATATTAGAGCCTAAAATATTTCCAACTATAAAATCTATATTTTTCTTTCTGGCTGACTCTATACTTGAAGCTAATTCAGGGATACTTGTACCTACTGCGGTTATTGATAGGCCTATCACATAGTCAGATATTCCGAAAGACTTAGCAATTGTTATGCTGCTATCTAAAAATATTTTTGTTCCAGATAAAAGTAAAAATAAACCAAGCAATAAAGTAGCAGTGATACGCCAGCCACTCATTTGTTTAATTAATTTTTTAGAAGCCTCATTTATATTTTGTTCTGTATAGTAATAGTATTTATATAGAAAAATTAGTATTAGAAACAATCCTAACAAAAGTAACGCTTCATATTTCTGGATAATTCCATCTATTAAGATTGGTTGAATAAAGACAGTTAGTATTATTAAAAATATAAAAAATCCTATTACTTCTTTATTGACTATTCTCCTATTTTTAATATCAGTAGCTTTTATAAACAAGATAGTCGCTGCAAATACCAGGGCAATATTAGCAATATTAGAACCAAGCGCATTACCAATCGCTATATTAGCCTTGCCATTAATACTAGATAAGATAGAAATAAAAATCTCTGGTGCAGAAGTAGCAAGGCCAATAAAAACAAAACTAGCCATAAAATGAGAAATATTGAGTTTTGTTGAAATATTCTCTGTGGATGTTACTAGTAAGTTTGCACCATAACTTATTAAGCCCAGACCTAGAAAAAATAAAAGATAAATTGAGCTAGTCATAAAAAAAACTTTTATTAAGTTTAATAGTCGACCCCATCAACATCAATTTCAAACTCTTCTGTATTTTGACCATCATTAACAAGCATCTCTCTTTTTTGTAAATATGATTCTCTGATGAACAAATATTTATCTTTGGCTGCAGCATCGAGTATTTTAGTAGCTCTTAATAATCTTGCTCTTGTATCTACAGCATTTAAAACTGTTAAACTTTGTCTTTCCTCATGATGTAAATTTTCAACAGGAGACATTTCACGATCAGCCATCAACCCCGGCGCATCTCTAAAAGAACTTGGTCCAAAAAAAGGTAGAACCAAATATGGCCCCTGAGGTATCCCCCAGTATCCAAGTGTTTGACCAAAATCTTCTTCATTTTTCTTGAATCCTACAGTGCTGGCTACATCAAATATACCTAGAACACCAATAGTCGTATTGATCGTAAATCTTGCAAAATCATAACCAGCTTGTTTAAACTTAAATTGAAATACATCATTGGCAATAGTGCTAACTTCCCCTAGGTTACTAAAAAAATTAGATACTCCTGTCTCAACGGGATCTGGAGTTACATATTTGTATCCTTTTGCTATCGGTTTAAAAACATTCTCATCAACAACCTCATTAAAGCTGAATATTGCTCTATTCATAGGCTCCAAAGGATCATTCTTTGAGCCACCTGTGGTGCTGCAACTACTAATAATCACAAACATCAAAAGCATGAATATTTTATTAAATTTGTGAGAAAAATTAAGTAGTTTTGTGCATTTCATAATATAATTTTGGCTAAATTCTAAATATAATATAATATATAAGTATACATAAAATCATGAAAATTATTAAATACATAATCACGTTTTTTCTATTTTTTTCCTCAACAGCACATGCTTATGAGGCACCGGATGTTTTCTTAAAAAATAGTGTTGTAGAAGTATCAACATTTATAACACAAAATAGAGAAATTTTAGATAATAATGAAGAGTTTTTAAGAAATAAAGTTGATCAATTAATTATACCAAAACTTGATATAGAGCTAATGTCAAAAATTGTGTTAGGAAAAAAGAATTGGGTTTCAATGAGTGTGCCACAAAGAAAAAGATTCCAGTTAGCTTTTAGAGGTTTAATGGTAAGGACTTATATGAAATCTCTGACTGCCTTTGATGGAGAAAAGATTGAGTTTCTTCCTTACGTTGCTGGCAAGAGAAAAGATGTTGCAAAGGTTGAATCTAACTATTTACTTTCTGAAGGCGAAATTGCTGTAAACTATAGACTTAAATTAAATGATAATCAAAAATGGAAGGTTTTTGATATCTCAATAGACGGCATTAGTCTACTTAAAAATTATCGCACAGACTTTAAACTTCATGTTAAGAAAGATGGAATCCTATCTTTGATTGCTAACCTAGAAAACAAAGACTGAAATAAGATTATTTTTTATTTTCAAAAGGTTTGAAAAAAATAATAAGTTTAGGAAGCAGAGTAAGAACAGCAAGTAAGGCAATAAACATTGCTAGGCCAGTTAATAATCCAAAAATTATAGTTGGAATGAAATTAGATAATATCAAAATGGAGAACCCAAAAATTATTGTTATGCTAGTAAAAAAGATTGCTCTACCTATACTATTGTGAGATTTGTATAAAGATTCTTTGTAGTCATGGCATAGATTGTATTCTTCTCTGAATCTATATATATAGTGAATGCTGTTATCTACCGCAATCCCTATAGCGATAGCCGCAATAGTGATTGTCATCATATCTAATGGGAGATTAATTAAACCCATCAAACCCAAAACAAAAGTTGCAGCTAATAAATTTGGTACTATTCCTATAAATGATAATAATATTGATTTGAATAAAATCATAAACATTAACCCAATCCCAATCATGACAAATCCCAAGGATAAGATTTGTGAATCAAATAAACTTTGAAGCATATTGTTATATAAAACTAATACTCCTGTTAAAAAATAGGATTCAGAATCAAACCCTAGTTTATTTTTGATATCATAATTAATTTTGTTTATTAATTCATTTCTCCTAAGTTCTGGTTTTGAATCAAGTACTCGTATGCTTATTCGTGCCTCATTATCTTTTATAGAAATATATGGATTTACTGCAATATTCTTAACTTTGTCTGGCGCTCTTTTATAAAGTAAAGCCATTTCTAAGCTATCTAACTCTTTATTATCATTTAATTTTTCCGCAACACGTATAGTTGATGCTAAAGATAATACTTTACCGATTTCCGGTAGGGAATCTAGATAGTCATGAACTTTTTTAATTTTATTTATTTTATCTGTTGTGAACCATTGAGACTCTAAATCAACCTCGGTATCATCTTCAAGCAAGCCATCTCCAAAATCGTCATCATAATCATCCGCGGTATCTTTTTCATCTTCAAATTTGATGATTATATCTAATGGAGTAGTTCCCCCTAATTTATCATCAATTTGTTTCATTCCTTTGTATATTTCAGTGTTAGATTTAAAATAATTAATAAAACTATTTTCTACTTTTAATTGAGATATACCATATATAGTTGCTATCAAAGCTAAAGATGTGATTATGGTTATAGCTTTACCTTTAGATAAAGTTAGATCAGCTAGTAATTTAGTAAATAAGAATGAATCAGTTTTATTTTCAGTAAAATGTTCATCTTTACTCAATAAACATAATATAGATGGTAGGAGTATAAATGAGGTTATGAATGTAACAACTAACCCAAAGGTCATCATATAACCAAAATCTATAACTGGTTTTATATCACTAAAGACTAATGAGGCAAATGCTACGATAGTAGTTAGAGCTGTATAAAGGCAAGGCCAAACCATTTGTTTTGTTGTTTCACAAACTATTAAATATTGATTTGACATTAAAGAGCTCAACTGTCTATAACGAACAATTAAATGTATATTCATTGACAAGGTAAGAATTAACATTAGTGATATAAAGTTTGACGATATAACTGTTACTTCCCAATCTATCATTCCCAATAGTCCAATCATGATTGATACAGCATAAATACAACTTAATATGGGTAAAATCACCCACTTTAATTTTCTAAATATTATGATTAAAGTGAAAATAATAAATATAAATACACCTAAACCAAAGTTTATTAGGTCATTTTTTACATAAGAAATCATATCATCTGCAATCATGGGTATTCCGCCAATTCTCAGTTCAACCCCAGAAGATTCTTGAAAACTATTTTGTATACTACGTACATCTGCTAGGAGATTATGAATATTTTCGTTATGAATTAGTTTTAACTGTGTATACTTATTTTTAACATTATTTAATAATAAATTTTCTTCATATGTTATGGTTTGGCTGAAAAGTTTTTCATTTAGTTTTGATTTAGTAACTGTTAAAGCAATTAGCTCTGCATTTGGTTTGATATTAATTTGTAGAGCAGTTGTTCTCCCATCATCACTAATGATTAAATTTTTATATATAGGGCTAGTTAGAATTTCTTTTTCAGCTTTAATTATATCTGTGCCTTCTGAAAGAAGAGTAGGAACATTATCAATCATTTCTGCTAATGGAAGTTCTGAACTTTCGACTAACGGGACATCAATAATAGACAATACTGATTCTATACCATCAATTTTAGTTAGTTGGTTTTTTAGTTTTTTAATTAGTAATAAGTTATTATCATCAAATATTTTTCCATCATTTGGCGTATATGTCATTACAATA
The DNA here is from genome assembly GCA_913048065.1 of uncultured Gammaproteobacteria bacterium. GTDB lineage: Bacteria > Pseudomonadota > Gammaproteobacteria. The sequence continues at coordinate 11,248 of CAJWVG010000004.1, forward strand.
AATTCTTTTGTATCATATTTACTGATTGTGTTTCGATATTTCACCAGATCTTTATCATTCTCTAAGATTAGAGAGTCAGCAGATGCATCTAGCTTGAAATTTGACGCAAAAGTCATCATTCCAGCGAGAATGATAAGTAGAAACATAATCGCATATAGAGGATTTTTTAAAATGTAATGTAAATAAAAGTATGAAATATTTTTAATCATGGCATTATTCTTTATAAGATTTTAGAATATCTAATCAAAGAACTTTTTAAAAGATAAATATGGATAAATTGATAATAAATGGCATGGTACCTCTAAATGGCGAAGTATCGGTATCGGGTGCCAAGAATGCTGTTTTGCCTATGTTGTGTGCATCTGTGATGGCAAGCAATACTTGTGTAACATTGAAAAATATTCCACATCTGCATGATGTAACAACAACAGTGAGATTACTTAGACAAATGGGCGTTAGTGTCACACTTGATGATAAGATGAATATTGAGTTAGACCCATCAACAATTAAAAATTATTATGCACCATATGATTTAGTTAAAACGATGAGGTCATCAATTTTAGTGCTGGGCCCATTGCTTGCAAAGTTTGGTAATGCGAAAGTCTCATTGCCTGGTGGATGTGCTATAGGTTCGAGACCTGTGGAAATGCATTTGGATGCATTAGAAAAAATGGGTGCTAAAATAAATATTCAGAATGGATATATATCGGCAAAATCTCAAAAACTTGTTGGTTCGAATATTATATTTCCTAAAACTACTGTGACTGGCACTGAGAATATATTAATGGCATCAACACTAGCAGATGGTAAAACAGTGATATCTAATGCTGCAAGAGAACCTGAAGTAGTTGATCTTGCAAATTTTTTAAATCAAATGGGTGCGTCAATAAGAGGGCATGGGACGGATACAATTGAAATTACTGGTGTTAGAGAATTAAAAGGTATTTCTTACTCGGCACTTCCAGATAGAATTGAGACAGGAACTTTTTTGGTTGCTGCGGCAATTACCGGAGGAAAAATTATCGTTAAAAATACTATATCTTCTCATGTAGATATAATTATACAAAAATTGAAACAAGCTGGCGCCGAAATTAGCACAACTAGTACTACTATAACTCTAGATATGAAGGGGAAGAGACCTAAGCCTGTTAATATTGAAACGGGGGCCTATCCCCTTTTCCCTACTGATATGCAGGCACAATTAACTGCATTAAATACCGTAGCTGATGGCACAAGCGTGATTAAAGAAAATATTTTTGAAAATCGCTTTATGCATGTTCAGGAAATGACTAGAATGGGAGCAGATATAAGATTGGAACAAAATTGCGCAATAATTTCGGGTATTGATGAACTCATAGGCGCTTCAGTGATGGCAACGGATCTGAGAGCTTCTGCTAGCTTAATATTGGTAGGATTGGCGGCAAACGGGACAACCGAGATTGAAAGAATTTATCATATAGATAGAGGATATGATTGTATAGAAGAAAAATTACGACAGCTTGGTGCAGATATTAGTAGAGTGCCAATGTAGTTAAATTATTATGAAAAAAATATTATTAGCAATATCAAAAGGAAGGATACTAGAAGAGGCTCTTCAGGTATTAGCGGACTCTGGAATTAAATGTAAAGAATCGCCTTTTGAATCTAGAAAACTAATATTTGAGACAAATGTTAAAAACTTAGACATTATTATAGTTAGAGCAAGCGATGTTCCAATTTATATTGAATCAGGGAAAGTTGATTTTGGCATAGTAGGAAAAGATACTTTATTAGAAACAGAATTGAATAACCACTTTAGAATTACTAATTTAAATATAGCTTCTTGTAAATTAGTTGTCGCAGGGAAAAAAGGTACATTGCTCAAAAACAATATGAAAGTTGCAACCAAATATCCCACTATCACAAAAAAATATTTTCGTGAAAAGGGTATCCCATGTTCTGTTTTAAAATTATATGGATCAATAGAATTAGCGGCAGTACTTAATTTATCAGATGTAATTGTTGATTTAGTTGAATCTGGACAGACATTAAAGCAAAATGGGCTGGTAGAGATAGAAGAGATTGAAAAAATCACATCTCTCCTAATTGTTAATAAAACATCATATAAGATTAATCGTAAACAGATTGATAGTTTTTTAAATAAGCTAAATTTGGAATAGACATGAACATTAGCAAACTAACTGATGATTTAAAAATATCTTCGATGAAGGAATTAATTTCCCCAAGAGAATTAATAGAAGCACTCCCCATGTCACGAGTAGCTATAGATACCGTTGTGCAAACTCGAAATGAAATTATTAATATTCTTAATCGCACAGATAAAAGATTCTTATTAATAGTTGGGCCTTGTTCCATACATGATATAAAGGCCGCTAGCGAATATGCACAGAGACTTTTAGAACTTAAAAATAAAGTAAAAGATAATATTCTTGTTGTAATGAGAGTGTATTTTGAAAAACCTAGAACAGTCATTGGGTGGAAGGGTTTAATTAATGATCCTGATTTAGATAATAGTTTTAATATTAATAAAGGTATTAAGATTGCCCGAAGACTTTTAATAGATTTGGCTGAAATGGGTATTCCTGCTGGACATGAATATTTGGATTTAATTAGCCCTCAATATATATCGGATGTAATTTGCTGGGGAGCTATAGGTGCTAGGACTACTGAAAGCCAAAGCCACAGAGAACTCGCTTCAGGGCTTTCTTGTCCTGTGGGTTTTAAAAATGGTACGGATGGTGGTATACAAATTGCTATCGATGCCATAAAAGCTGCAAGTAAATCTCATAATTTTCTATCCGTTACAAAAGAAGGCAAGTCTGCTATTTTCTCTACAACAGGAAATCAAGATTGTCATGTAATTCTAAGGGGTGGTAAAAATACTAATTATCAAGCGAGTGATGTTAGCGAAGTATCTGAGATACTACAAAAAAATTCACTTATGGATAATATAATGATAGACGCAAGTCATGCAAATAGTCAAAAGGATCATAGTAAGCAAAGAATTGTTGTAAAAGACATAGCTGATCAAATATCAGAAGGTAATAAATCAATCTGCGGGGTTATGCTCGAAAGCAATTTAGTGGAAGGAAGACAAGATATCGCAGATAAAAAAGATTTAGTTTATGGTAAAAGCATCACAGATGCATGTATCGGATGGGATGAAACCGAGGAACTAATAGATATTCTTAACACTAGCATTATTAATAATAGATAATCATGAAACTAAAACCATTAATAATAGATAGCTCTAAAAGTAACTTTGAAAAAGACTTTTTGAAAAGAATTAGGATTAATGATGCCACCAATAGTAAAATACAAAGTCAAGTTAATAAAATCATTAGCGCTGTCAAAAAAAAAGGAGACTTTTCTTTAATAGGTTATATTAATAAGTTTGATGGTTATAAAATAACAAATATAAAAAATATAGTTGTTACTAAAAATCAAATTAAAAAAGCATATTCTCTTGTTACGAAGGAACAAATTATTAGTTTAAAAAAATCTATCAAAAGAATTAGGGACTTTGCAAAAAAACAATTATCTAAATCCTGGTCAATCAGTAAAAATAAAAGTGTTTTAGGAGAAAAAGTTACTCCGATTGAATCAACAGGTATATATGTGCCTGCAGGCAAAGCATCTTATCCTTCAACAGTATTAATGAATAGTATTCCTGCTAGTGTTGCAGGTGTAAAAAAAATAATAATGACTGCCCCTATAAGCAATATTGAAGATCATGCTCTAGCTATTGTAGCTGCAGATTTATGTAAAGTAGATACTATTATGAGAATGGGAGGTGCTCATGCAATTGCAGCATTGGCATATGGTACAAAAACAGTACCTAAGGTAGATAAGATTGTAGGACCGGGCAATATCTTTGTTACATTGGCTAAAAAAAATGTATTTGGTGATGTTGGAATAGATAATATAGCTGGCCCATCTGAGATAGTTATAATTGCTGATAAGTCTAATAATCCAGATTGGGTAGCAATGGATTTATTCTCTCAGGCAGAACACGACGAACTTGCTCAGCCAATCCTTATAAGTTCCAGTAATGCAGTGATTAAAAATGTTTTAAGCTCAGCTGAGAAGTTATTACCTTCGCTTCTTAGAAAAAATATTATTACTAAATCATTCAATAATAGAAGCTTATTCATTAAAACAAAAAATAATAAAGATATCGCTGATATCGTAAATATAATAGCTCCTGAACACTTAGAAATAATGTGTAAAGACAATAAGAACTTATTAAAGCTTATCAATAATGCAGGCGCAATATTTTTGGGCGAATATAGCCCAGAGGTTTTTGGTGATTACTGTGCAGGACCAAATCATGTTTTACCAACATCAGGATCTGCGAAATTTTCTTCACCATTGGGTGTCTATGATTTTCAAAAAAGATCAAGCATAATTCAAATATCTAAAAAAAATGCTAAAGAATTGAGCAGGATTTCAATTCCTATTGGTTTATCAGAAGGTTTACAGGCACACGCACTGTCTGCAAAATATAGAGAGAAGTAAGAGTTTCTAGTTCTGTTGATAATCCATTTTGGTGACCGAAATATTTACAGATAAGCTTTTATTTTCTCTTTGTATATCCATAGAAATAACTTGCCCTGGTTTAAGCATTCCTATTATTTTTTGTACGTCTTTTATTTCTTGAACAGATACACCATTAATTTTTTTAATAATATCATATGGTTTGACACCCCCCAAATCACCAGGCCCATTAGGAAGTACAGCTTTAATCAAAACCCCTAATCCTTTGTAGTTTTTCTCTGCTGATATACCCACGAACCCTCTTATAACTTCGCTATGTTCAATAATTTCTGTGAAAACATATTTAACTATATCAATCGGTATTGCAAAACCAATTCCATCCGAACCACCCGATGATGTTATTATCATGGTGTTGATTCCTATGAGATCACCATTCATATTAACAAGAGCTCCTCCTGAGTTACCTGGATTAATAGCTGCATCTGTTTGTATGTATCTCTGATAAGAATATGAATCTGGCATCACTTCCTTATCTGTTGCCGAGATTATACCTAATGTGAGAGTTTGTCCGATGCCTTTTGGATTGCCTATGGCTAGAGCAATATCACCCACATCAACAAGATTAATTTTACCAAATTGTATTGGTTTGGTAGTTTCATTGATTTTTAATACAGCTAAATCAGTTAAAGGATCTATTCCAATAACAGATGTTCCGTATTCATTTCCCTTATAATCTTGTATTAGTATTTCTTCAGAGCCTGCGATAACATGAAAATTGGTGATAATATGGCCTTGTCTACTTACAATTACCCCTGAGCCTTGTCCAATTCTATTATATTGTTTTTTCTTGAGCGCTCGTTCTCGAGGGTCAATAAAAAATATATTATTTCGCGTCGCTGATTTTCTTGTATAAATTGATACCACAGATTTGTTAACTTTTTGAAATATATTAGAGTAACTAAGGTTTTTTCCGCTAGATAACTCTTGATTATTTGTTTCAAGTATTACTACTCTATTGCCAAATATATATGGACTAACCAAATATATGATTATCGCAGTTATGATTCCAACAAGTATATAGTTTCTTAAATCTTTCATAAAACCTATTTTAATTAGCTTAATAAAATTATCGTTTTAGAATTATATTATATATTACTATAAGACTCTTAATAAAATATATGTTAGTATATACGCGATTAAGAATGGCAACTTACTGAAGAAGGATGAGCGACTCTAATAAACCATCAAACAGAAGGAAATTTTTAACTAATGTAACTCAGATTATGGGTGGAATTGGTGGAATATTCGCGCTAATACCTTTTTTGTCAACCATGTCACCAAGCGAAAAAGCCAAATCTGCAGGTGCTCCTGTAGAGATTGATGTCTCCAGTCTACAGCCAGGATCATTTAAGGTTGTTGAATGGAGAGGAAAACCTGTATGGGTGGTGAGAAGGACCGCAGAAATGATAGAAAATACCCTAGAGGATAATGATGTATTAAGTGACCCAAAATCTACAGGAGAACATCAGCCAGAGTATACAAAAAATAAATATAGATCAATTAACCCTGAATTTCTCGTGCTTTTAGGAGTATGTACACATTTAGGTTGTTCGCCATTATATAAGCCTAACGCTAAATCCGCTGAACTTGGACTAGACTGGAAAGGTGGATTTTTTTGTCCCTGCCATGGTTCAAAATTTGATTTATCTGGGCGAGTTCATAAAGCAATGCCAGCCCCTTATAATTTAGAAGTGCCTCCATACTATTTTGCTTCTAGTAGTAGAATTATAGTAGGTGAAGACGGGAAGGACGTATAAATGAGTAAATTTATATCTTGGATTGATGAAAGACTTCCGGTTAGTAATTTTGTAAAAAATCACTTATCTCAATATTATGCTCCGAAAAATTTTAATATATTTTATTATTTTGGTGCTTTAGCTATCTTTATCTTCATCCTACAGATTGTAACGGGAATATTCCTTACAATTAACTATAAACCAGATGCCGCTCAGGCTTTTGCATCTGTAGAATATATTATGAGAGATGTAGAATGGGGATGGCTGGTAAGATATTTACATTCAACAGGCGCCTCTTTTTTCTTTATCGTTATCTATTTACATATGTTTAGAGCAATGCTTTATGGATCATATAAAAATCCAAGAGAATTATTATGGTTGTTTGGGATGGTAATTTTTGTCCTACTAATGGCAGAAGCATTTATGGGATATTTGTTACCATGGGGGCAGATGTCTTATTGGGGAGCTCAAGTAATAATTTCTCTTTTTGGCGCAATACCATATGTCGGTGAATCTTTAGCTTTATGGATAAGAGGTGACTATGTTATATCAGATGCAACTTTAAACAGATTTTTTGCTTTTCATGTAATCGCATTGCCATTATTATTATTTGCACTAATTTATCTTCATCTTGCTGCTCTTCATACAACAGGCTCTAACAACCCAGATGGCATTGAGATAAAAAATAATAAAGATGAAAATGGTATCCCTAAAGACGGAATCCCATTCCATCCATACTATACTGTTAAGGATATTTTTGGTTTATCGGTATTTTTAATTATTTTTATGTTTGTTGTGTTTTTTATACCTGAGCTTGGAGGTTATTTTTTAGAAAAAGATAATTTTGTACCTGCAGACCCATTAAAAACCCCAGAACATATTGTACCTGTATGGTATTTTACTCCTTTCTACGCAATACTTCGTGCAATTCCAGATAAGCTCGGAGGAGTCTTAGCAATGGGGGCAGCGATATTTGTGTTATTTATCTTGCCTTGGCTAGATAGATGCTCTGTTAAATCATTTAGATATAGATCTACGACATACAAAACTTTATTAGCTTTATTTGTAATTAGTTTTATCGGTCTTGGTTATATTGGTATGAATCCTGTCACCCCAGTTCTAACTTGGCTTGGCAGACTTTTTACTTTTATATATTTTGGTTTTTTTGTTGCTTTATATATCACAAGTGCTAATGAAAAAACTAAAGATATCCCTGACCGGGTCACCATGCATGATTAAACAATTATTTTTTTTTATAGTTATTATCTCGTCAAATTTACTATTTGCTGCAGACGGCACAACGCTCAAGCCCGTATTGATTGACTTAAATAATAAAGCATCTTTACAACGTGGCGCTCAAATATACATAAACAATTGTTTTGGATGTCACACTTTAAAATATCAAAGATATGTAAAATTTGTTGATCATCTATCTTTGCCAAAAGAAACTATTGAAAATAACTTAATATTTACCACAGATAAAAATGGAGAAAAAACTAAGATTGGCTCTCTAATGCTTAATGCTGTTCATCCTACTTCTTCGAAAGAAGCATTTGGGGTTATGCCGCCTGATCTTACGTTAATTGCCAGATCCCGTGGACCAGAATGGCTATATACATTTTTGATATCATTTTATAAAGATGAATCTAGACCATATGGAGTAAATAACACCTTATACCCTAATGTAAATATGCCGCATGTATTATGGTGGATGGAAGGTGTCAAGCAGCCTATTAATAATGAAAAGACTGATTTTGAATATGTAATCAATGGTAGCATGAGCGATAAAGAATATAAAAAATCAATTACAGATCTTGTCAACTTCTTGACATATGTGTCGGAACCAGCTCAATTAGATCGATATAGAATAGGTTTTTGGGTTATACTCTTTCTATTGCTTTTTTCGTTTATAGCATTTCTATTAAAAAGCGAGTATTGGAAGGACGTAAAATAAAATATGACATCATTAGCAAATAGAAGATCCGCTATACTCTTGTTTTCTTTACCAGATAGTCTGCACAGTCATCGAACAAGGCTTGTTATTAAAGAAAAAGAGATATCAGCTGAACTACATGAGGTTGATATAAATAATATATCCGAAGAAATTAAATTTATCAGCCCATATGATGACTTTCCCACGCTTGTAGATAGAGAGCTTGTATTACAGAACTCAAGGGTAATTATCGAGTATTTAGATGAGAGATTCCCACATCCGCCTTTACTACCCGTGGACCCTGTTGCTAGAGCTAAATTTCGTCTAGCACTAGATAGGATTGAACATCAATGGTATCCAGAATTCAATAAAGCATATCAGAATGGGAAGCTCGAAGACTCTTTTGTAGATAAAATTAAATCCTACTTTATTGAAATAATACCTCTTATAAATGATAGTTTTTTTATGAGCGAGGATTTTGGATTAGTAGATTGTAGTCTTGCACCTCTATTATGGAGAATAAAATCCCTTGGTGTTGATATGGCTGAAAATAAACAAACTATAGATAACTACTCAGAGCGAATTTTCAGTCGCGAATCATTTCAAGCAAGTTTGACTGAAACAGAGCAAGACATGTAATAACTACATAGTGAGATTTTTTTCAAGGCACTCACAGACGGCGTGAATTATAATTAGATGCATTTCTTGTATCCTACTCGTTCTTTTACTTGGCACAATGATTTTAATATCACCTTTTTCTAACAATTCTTTTGCCTTTCCACCATCACCACCGCTAAATAATATAATATCTATATTTTTTTCTTTAGCTGAATTGATTGCTTCTATAATATTTTCTGAATTACCACTAGTAGTAAATACCATTAATATATCTTTATCACTTCCAATAGCATTAATCTGTTTAGAGAAAATGTATTTATAGCCATAATCATTTGCAATGGAAGTTATAGTTGCAGTATCTGAGTTTAGTGAAATTGCCGGCATCTCTTTCCTTTCCATTTCAAATCTATTAACAAATTCGGATGAGATATGTTGAGCATCACCTGAAGAACCACCATTTCCGCACGACATTAATTTACCCGATTGCTCTATCATAATTAAGAGCCTATCAACCATCTTCTCTATATTGCTTGTCATGCTTTCAAGTGAGAGTGCATTGATTTCCTGGTTTTGCAGAAAATTACTTTTTATTATTTCTTTTGTATTCATAACTTAATTATTGGACTTTGATTATACTACAATATAACCTAGCAAGAATAAACACAATAAATGTCTAGAATTATGTCGGGTATACTTTATATTGTTGCAACACCTATAGGTAATCTTAATGATATAACAATTAGAGCTATCGAAGTTCTTAAACAATCCGACTATATATTGGCTGAAAGTTCAGCAAGAACATCAAAATTACTGCATGAGTATGACATAAAGAAAAAAATCGTAACGTTCAATAAAGATAATGAAAAAAGAAAAAGGTCTAGTATATTACGAGATTTATCTGCCGGCTCTGTACTTGCATTAGTATCTGATGCAGGGACACCATCTATTTCAGATCCAGGTTTTGAATTAGTTAAAAGCTTTAATGAAGATTATAGAATTATCCCAATCCCTGGAGCTAGCTCTCTAACATGTGCATTATCTATATCTAAGATACCTATTAATAATTTTATTTTTCTAGGTTTTTTACCTAAAAAAATAAGTGAGAGAAAGTCTCAGTTAATTAAAATCAAAAATGCTTCTCTGCCAGCTGTAGTTTTTGAAAGCAAACATAGATTAAATTCTGTATTAGCTGAAATTTTACATATTCTTGGTCCAGACACAGATATTGGCATCATGAGAGAGTTAACGAAAATTCATGAGGACATTTTTTTTAATAAAATAGAAGAAATAATGAAAAAGCTGGAAAAGGAGACACTTAATGGTGAAATAACTATGATTATTAATCATAAACAAGAAAAACCTCTTGAGCTGGATTCATTTAAGAATAAAATTATTGAATTATCAAAAAGATATAGCACCAAAGAGGTAGTCAATATAATTAAGTTATTCTCTGATGTTGATAGAAAAGAATTGTATAAATATGTATTAAGTATTAGACACGAAGGCTAGTCTATCGTATTATTTAGTTTTAGATGCATGCTAAAAAATTACAACGAAAGATGACTCAAATTGAGCCATCTTTTTTTTTATTTGATATAAATAACCTTGAATAACTCTGAAGCAATATTACTGCTAGCAGATGGAAGCACATACAATGGGCAGTCGATTGGCGTTAATGGCATTTCAGTAGGCGAGGTTGTTTTCAATACTTCTATGACCGGGTATCAGGAAATTATCACTGACCCATCATATGATAGTCAAATCGTAACCTTTACTAATCCCCATATCGGTAATACAGGTATTAATTTTGATGACTTAGAATCCTCTAAATCACATGTATCAGGGATAATAATTAGAGATAAAGAAATCCTTGCTAATAATTGGAGAAAACAGGATTCTTTGGGGAATTTTTTAAAAAATCAGAAAATTATTGCCATATCTGGAATTGACACACGAAAATTAACAAAAAATTTACGCAAAAATGGATCCCAGAATGGTTGTATTATGTCAGGAAAAATTGATCTACAAAAAGCTAAAGAAAGTTTAGCTAAATTTAATGGGTTAAAAGGCATGGATCTTGCCATTAAGGTTACTACAAATGAACCATATGAATGGACCGAAGGAAGAAAGAACATATATGGTTCTAATAAAGCAACAAAACTAAAGAAGTACTTTCATGTTATTGCTTATGATTTTGGCATTAAACATAATATATTGAGAATATTAAATGATTTCGGTTGCAAGCTGACAGTTGTGCCAGCAAATTATAGTGCAGAAAAAGTTTTGGATATGAAGCCAGATGGTATTTTTTTATCTAATGGCCCTGGTGATCCACAAGCATGCGATTATGCTATTAAAAATATAAAATTATTTCTTGATAAAAAAATCCCAATGTTTGGGATATGCCTTGGCTTTCAGCTTTTAGCATTAGCTTCAGGTGCAACAACAACTAAAATGAAATTTGGTCATCATGGAGCCAATCATCCGGTGATGAATGTTGATACAAAAAAAGTTTTTATAACAAGTCAAAATCATGGTTTTATGGTTGATCAAGAAACACTTCCATCGACTTTATCTACAACACATATATCTCTTTTTGATAAGTCATTACAAGGGTTCGCTATTAAAGACAAATATTCATTTGGATTTCAGGGTCATCCTGAAGCAAGCCCAGGACCAGAAGACATAAATAACATTTTTGCAAACTTCATTATTAACATGGAAGAGATAAAAAATGTCAAAAGATAAGGCTATTAAAAGTGTTTTAATAATTGGTGCTGGACCAATTGTAATCGGACAAGCTTGTGAGTTTGACTATTCAGGTGTTCAAGCATGCAAAGCTTTAAAAGAAGAAGGCATAAGAGTTATTTTGGTTAACTCTAACCCTGCAACAATTATGACAGATCCGGACATGGCCGATAAAGTCTATATCGAACCTATTCATTGGAGAAACATAGAAAAAATTATCATAAATGAAAAACCAGATGCGATACTGCCTACAATGGGTGGACAGACAGCGTTAAATACAACTTTAGATTTGAATAGACATAAAATTTTACAAAAATATAAGGTTAAAATAATTGGTGCCAGCATTGAGTCAATCGATATGGCTGAGGATAGAGAATTATTTAAGAATGCTATGATAGATATAGGCCTTGAGACTCCAATAGCATACATAGCACATAATTATAATGAAGCATTGCAGCATCAAAAAAAAATTGGGTTTCCAATTTTAATCAGACCTTCTTTTACGCTTGGAGGTTCTGGAGGCGGTATTGCATACAATATCCAAGATTTTGAAACTATCGTTAGAAGAGGTCTAGAATTATCTCCTACATCTGAAGTACTAATCGAGGAATCTGTTATTGGTTGGAAAGAATTTGAAATGGAAGTAGTGAGGGACAAAAGTGATAACTGTATTATCATATGTTCAATTGAAAATATAGATCCTATGGGCGTGCATACGGGTGATTCAATTACAGTTGCTCCTGCTCAGACATTAACAGATAAGGAATATCAAAAATTAAGAAATGCATCTATTCAGGTCTTGAGAAAAATTGGCGTTGATACTGGTGGCTCAAATGTACAATTTGCAATATCCCCACATGATGGGAGGATTCTTGTAATAGAGATGAATCCTCGTGTTTCAAGATCATCTGCGCTTGCATCAAAAGCAACAGGATTTCCTATAGCTAAAATAGCAGCAAAGTTAGCTATTGGATATACCTTGGATGAACTAAGTAATGAAATAACAGGTAATATAATTCCTGCATCTTTTGAACCCAGCATTGATTATGTTGTTACCAAAATACCGAGATTTGCATTTGAAAAATTCAAAGAAGCAGATGATAAATTGACAACGCAGATGAAATCAGTTGGAGAAGTAATGGCAATTGGGAGAAATTTTCAAGAGTCATTTCAAAAAGCACTACGTGGTTTAGAGATAGGAATTGATGGTTTGAAAGAAATGCAAGTATCAGATAACGAAAATCATGATTTTATAAAAAATCAACTTCGTGCTCCTAGTCCAGAAAGAATATTATTTATTGGAGAAGCTTTCAGACAAAAATTTTCTATTGATGAAATATATAATTTAACAAAAATAGATCAGTGGTTTTTATCTCAAATAGAAGATCTTCTTAAAGAAGAATCACTTATGAGAAGAATGAAAATAAGTGATTTAAATGAAATGAATCTATTGGCTTTAAAGAAGAAGGGCTTTGCTGATAAATTCATTGCAAGGCATGTTAATTGTTCTGAAGAAGACATTAGAGACTTTAGAATTAAAAAAAATATTATCCCATCTTACAAAAGGGTTGATACATGTGCTGCTGAATTTGAGGCAATGACTGCATATATGTACTCAAGTTATGATGATGAATGTGAATCAAAACCAACAGATAACAAAAAAATTATTATATTAGGTGGTGGACCAAATAGAATAGGTCAAGGTATTGAGTTTGATTATTGTTGCGTTCATGCATCTTTAGCTTTGAAGAAAGAGGGTTTTGAAACAATTATGGTGAATTGTAACCCCGAAACTGTATCAACTGACTTTGATATATCAGATAGACTGTACTTTGAGCCACTTACTTTTGAAGATGTTATGTCCATCATTGATCTTGAAAAACCTCATGGAGTAATTGTACAATATGGTGGACAAACACCGTTAAAATTAGCTAATCAACTAAAAGATAATAATGTGAGCATTATTGGAACATCTCCAGAAGCAATAGATACTGCTGAAGATCGAGAGAAATTTAAACAATTAGTTGAAAAGTTAAAACTAAAACAGCCTAAAAATTCCACTGCAACAAATGCACAGCAAGCAATTAGTTCAGCTGAAAAAATAGGCTACCCACTTGTAGTTAGACCATCATATGTCTTGGGTGGAAGAGGAATGGAAATAGTAACTAATGATCAAGATCTTAAAAAATATATGGATGAAGCTGTTTCTGTTTCTAATGATTCCCCCGTCCTTTTAGACAGATTTTTAAATGATGCAATAGAGGTAGATATTGATTTAGTTTCTGATGGAAAAACTGTATTTATTGGAGCAATTATGGAACATATTGAGGAAGCTGGAATACATTCTGGTGACTCAGGATGCTCTATACCACCATATACATTACCAGACAATATGATTCAAACATTAAGAGAACAAGTAACTCTTCTAGCTTTAGAATTAAATGTAGTTGGCTTAATGAATGCTCAGTTTGCCATTAAGGACAATGAAATATTTTTACTGGAAGTTAATCCAAGAGCTTCTCGAACGACACCATTTGTGTCTAAGGCAATTGGACAACAGCTAGCTAAGATTGGAGCATTAGTCATGGCTGGTAAATCACTAAATGAACTTGGTGTTAATAGAGAAATTATACCTAAGTATTTCTCTGTGAAAGAAGCAGTACTTCCATTTTCAAAGTTTCCAGAAGTAGATGTCTTGTTGGGGCCAGAGATGAAATCTACAGGAGAAGTTATGGGTATTGGAAATAGTTTTGGAGAGGCATACTTTAAAGCTCAAAGAGCAGCAGGAGTAATTCTCCCAAAAACTGGAAATGTATTTTTAAGCGTTAGAGATAAAGATAAAGAAGCTATTTGTGATATTGCAAAAGATTTAAAAGAAATAGGTTTTAAGTTATTTGCAACTCGAGGTACACAAATATTTCTACAGAAAAATAATATAACTTGCGAAAGAGTTAATAAAGTTAAAGAAGGACAGCCTCATGTTGTCGATATGATTAAAAATTCTGAAGTGCACTTAATAATAAATACAACTGAAGGCGCCAGGTCAATTAAAGACTCTTTTTCTATCAGAAAAGAAGCAAACAATAACAATGTATGTTTAACCACCACAATTTCTGGTGCAAAAGCCTTTTGTAAAGCAATTTTATTTATTGATAATTTTAATGCGACAGATATTCAGACGCTTCATAATACGTTGAATTAATTATTCGAATTATTATATTTTTTTAAATCCAATAATTTTTCGCTGCTTGCAACTATACATGTGATGCATGTATCACCGGATACATTAATACTAGTTCTCATCATATCTAACAGCCTATCAACACCTAAAAGAAGCGTAATACCTTCAAGAGGGATTCCAACTTGAGTTAATATAAGGGATAGCATAATTATGCCTGCACTAGGAATGCCTGCGGTTCCTATAGATGCTACAGTTGCGGTAACAATTATTGTTAAAAAATCCATGAACACTAAGTCTATGCCATAATATGAAGCTAAGAAAAATGCAGCACAACCCTGCATAATAGCTGTACCATCCATATTAATTGTTGCTCCTAGCGGAATGGAAAAAGACGCAAACGACTTTTTGACACCATATTTATTTTCTACAATTTTCATTGTATACGGTATTGAAGCATTGCTACTAGAAGTACTAAATGTAAATATGATTAATTCTTTTAATTTACTATAAAAATTTTTAATAGATAGATTAGAAAATAATTTTAATATTAGGGAATAAGTAAATATAAAATGTATAAGCAAAACAATTACAACTGTAAGGAAATATTTAATCAAAGGAATAAGGACATCTATACCTTGTAAAGCAAAAGTTTTTGCAAGAAGAGCAAATACAGCAAAAGGAGTAAAACTTATAATAAACATTACCATTTGGTTGAATATCTTATTTAAATTTTCAATGATTTTAATGAACTCTGACACTTGATCTTTTACATATGAGGCTGCTGTTCCAATAAAAATTGCGAAAACAAGAACTTGTATAACATTTCCATCAACAAGAGCAGCAAAAAAATTTTCTGGGAAAATACTTAGAAGTATATTTCTTTGAGATTCGCTAGCAATATCTGTATCCGGCAATGCAATATTTACGGCAGTATCTATAGGGTCATAACTTACTAAACTAGATGCAAGCAAAGCAACAGTTATCGCTATAACTGTTGTCATGATATATAAAGATAAGGTTTTAACTCCAAGCCTACCAAGAGTTCCAACGTCATTTATCGATACAATGCCTGATATAATAGAAACAAATATTAGAGGAAGAACAATCATTTTTAATAAAATTAGAAATAATGATGAAATTGTTACAAGTATAGTGTTGATAACAAATGATTCAATAAACAGGTTAGGTAAAAAGAACAGATTTAGGATTGTACCAAAGACAATGCCCGCCAGCATCGAAATTAAAACTTTTTTGGTAAAGTCCATTCTTATGAAATAGTTTTTAGTGCTGAATCATAGTTTGGTTCATTTGCTATTTCTTGGACTAATTCCGAATGAATAATTTTATTATTTTTATCAATTACAATAACAGCTCTTGCAGTTATTCCAGAGAGGGGTCCATCAATAATTAGTACTCCATAGTCTTTTGCAAAATTTCTAGAACGCATCATGGAGAGTGGTTTTACAACATCTATGTTTTCATCTGTACAAAATCTTTTCATAGCGAAAGGAAGATCAGCTGAGACTGCTAAAATTACTGTATCAGGTATAGATGCAATTTTCTCATTGAAAATCTTAGTTGATTTTTGACAAACAGGTGTATCTAGGCTTGGTATTATATGTAAAATTTTATTCTTATCTGTGTAGTTTGAAAGAGTGACATTATTTAATTCAGAGTCAACTAGAATAAAGTCAGGGGCTTGAGTCCCTACTTTTGGAACATCCCCATTTGTATTAATCTTATTTCCTTGTAGCGTAATTTGAGTCATACGTCATCATATCAATCAAAATAAATGAATTCAATGATATAATGTAGCACTAATGTCTAGAAATAAAAAAACAACAAATTGGGTTAAAAGTCATGCAAGAGATGTTTATGTCAAAAAATCTAAAAGAGATTTATATAGATCTCGTGCAGCATATAAACTTCATGAGATTAACGAAAAATTTAATATTTTAGGCAAAGTTAAGTCTGTAGCTGATTTGGGATGTGCTCCGGGGTCCTGGCTACAAGTTCTTAAAGAACATGAGAATATTAATTTTTTAATCGGCATTGATTTATTAGAGGTCGAGCCAATAAAAGATATTATTATTGCGAAATGTGATATAAGAGACAAAGAGCAAGTGCATAAATTGTTCGAAAAATATAATTCATCATTAGACCTTGTAATATCTGATATTGCCCCCAATATAACAGGTATAAGCGATGTAGATCAGAGTAATTTCATCGAGATAGCTAATGATATATTGAGTTTTTGTAGACTCAAGCTTAAACCTAGAGGAACGATGATAATGAAGTATTTTTTGGGAATCAATTTTGAGGATGCTATGCAAATGTTAAATAATAACTTTAGTAAAATTAATGTATTTAAACCATCCGCGTCTAAAAAACATAGTAATGAGGTATACCTAATTTGTATTGAGTTCAAAGCCTGATATAGTATTAGTTAGGTTAATGAATTGACAAACATACAACTTAAAATTAGAATTATTCTAAAGAGATGAATTTATAAATGAGTGATTTAATAAAAAATTTAGTTATATGGACAGTGATAGCAGTTGTGTTAATGTCGCTGTTTAGTGGTATTAGCGGAAGAAACACTGCATCAGATGAATATAACTACTCAGAATTCATGCAGCAAGTCCAAACAGGACAAGTAGAAGAAGTAATGATATCTGGAAGAGAGATAACTGGCTCGCTCAAATCCGGACAAACCTTTAAGACATTTAGCCCAGAAACAGATAATTCTGCACTCGTAGGAGAATTGCTCAACAGTAAAGTAAGAATTTCAGGTAAAGCACCTGAAAAACAATCATTTTTAGCCCAAATATTTATTCATTGGTTTCCATTCTTACTACTAATAGGCGTCTGGATTTTCTTTATGAGACAAATGCAAGGAGGAGCTGGTGGTGGGCGCGGCGCTATGTCATTCGGCAAGAGTAAAGCAAAACTTCAAACTGAGGATCAAATTAAAGTAACATTTAAAGATGTAGCAGGCGTGGAAGAGGCAAAAGAAGAAGTAAAAGAATTAGTCGATTTTCTTAGAGACCCAGGCAAATTTCAGAATCTTGGTGGACAAATACCGAGAGGAGTATTAATGGTAGGTTCCCCAGGAACTGGAAAAACTTTATTAGCTCGCGCTATTGCTGGTGAAGCAAAAGTTCCATTCTTTACAATATCCGGTTCAGACTTTGTTGAGATGTTCGTAGGTGTAGGTGCTTCCAGAGTCAGAGACATGTTTGAACAAGCGAAAAAAAATGCTCCGTGTATTATCTTTATAGATGAGATTGATGCTGTTGGTAGACATAGAGGAGCTGGAGTTGGTGGTGGACATGATGAGAGAGAACAGACATTAAACCAGTTGCTTGTTGAGATGGATGGTTTTGAGGGTAACGAAGGAGTAATAGTAATTGCTGCTACTAACCGACCAGATGTTTTAGATCCAGCATTATTAAGGCCAGGAAGATTTGACAGACAAGTAACAGTCCCATTACCAGATATAAGAGGTAGAGAACAGATATTAAAAGTTCATATGAAAAAAACGCCAATTGCTAATGATGTTAAACCAAAGTTATTAGCTCGAGGTACACCTGGTTTTTCTGGTGCTGATTTAGCTAATTTAGTAAACGAGGCTGCGTTATTTGCTGCTAGGGCTAGTAAGAAAATTGTTGAGATGGACGACTTTGAAAAGGCAAAAGACAAAATTCTTATGGGTGGAGAGAGAAAATCAATGGTTATGAATGACGACGAAAGAAAACTAACTGCTTATCATGAAGCAGGACATGCAATTGTTGGAAGACTTGTGCCTGACCATGACCCTGTATATAAAGTGAGTATCATACCAAGGGGAAGAGCTCTAGGTGTTACTATGTTCTTGCCTGAAGAAGATCGATATAGTAACAGCAAGCAAAGAATTAAGAGTATGATAGCAGCATTATTTGGTGGAAGAGTTGCGGAAGAAGAAATTTTCGGAACAGATGCAGTTACTACAGGAGCCTCTAATGATATCGAAAGGGCGACTGCGTTGGCAAGAAATATGGTAACCAAATGGGGATTGTCAAACACAATGGGTCCGCTTGCATACGCCGAAGAAGAAAATGAAGTTTTCCTTGGAAAATCAGTTTCACAACAGAAAACTGTTTCTGATGAAACTGCTCACACCATAGATTCAGAAATTAGAAAAATAATTGATGAACAATATGCCAGGGCGACCAAACTCATTAAAAAACATATGGATAAAATGCATGTAATGGCAGATGCTTTAATGAAGTATGAGACCATCGATAGCAAACAAATTGATGAAATTATGGATGGGAAGATACCGTCTGCTCCAGAAAGTTGGTCTGACGATGATCCATCAGATACTAGTGGCGGAGTTTCAGCTACGAGTAAAGAAAATCCAGCCACTACGCCAGTATCATAGTTTTTTAGTAAATCTATTATCCTCTCGCTTATAGTACATCTTGTGCTTTCATTTTACTCAATAACAACTAAAATATTGAATTAAGATGAAGTGGAATAAACAATTTAAATATCCTTCTAGCACCAGAGCATTAATTAATGGAGCCAGATACTATGAAATTAATAATAAAAAACTTCCATCTGTCACTGAAATTATTAAGTCCACAGAATCTGAAGATAAAAGGCAGTCATTAAAGCAATGGAGAGATAGAATTGGTGATGCTGAAGCTGATAAGATAATGACGATATCCTCTGAGCGAGGCACAGCAATGCATAAATATATTGAAGAACATTTAGTTGGACAAAAACACTTAAATATTGAGGCCTCAACAAATGAACCTTACTTAATGGCTGAAAAGATAATTCATGATGGTCTATATTCACTAGATGAGTTATGGGGTTGTGAGGTTACGTTATCTTATCCAGACTTATATGCTGGCACTGCAGACGCTTGCGGAGTTTATGATGGAATTCAAAGTATAATTGATTTCAAACAGAGCAATAAACCAAAAAAAAGACAATGGATTGAAGATTACTTTATTCAACTAGCTGCATATGCAATGGCGCATAATATTGAGTATTCAACAAACATATCTCAAGGTATAATTTTAATGTGCACACCTCCTCCACAATTAATATTTCAAAAATTCGTTATTGATGGAGAGGAATTTAAAAATTATCAAGATAAATTTTTAGAGAAAGTTAATCAATTTAACTCTATGGGTAGCATAAATTGATATTGAATGAATCCATTACCAGCACTTAACTTATGAATTTCGACATTACAAGTCAAGATTATTATATAATGGGTATCCTAAATATTACCCCTGATTCTTTTTATGACGGTGGCAGTTATACATCTATTGATCATATACTCTTACATGTAGATAAGATGATTAAGGAAGGAGTAGATATTGTTGATATTGGGGGTGAATCATCAAGACCAGGTTCACAAAGAATTTCTATTCAGGAAGAAATTGATAGATTACTTCCCGTTGTTGAAAAAATTAGAGAGCATCATGATATACCAATTTCAATAGATTCTATGAAACCTGAAGTTATACAACAACTGCTACCATATAAAATCCAGATCATTAATGATATTTCTTCCCTAAGCGATGATAGGTTTATCAAGATACTTAAAGATACAGGCACATACATATGTCTAATGCATATGTTGAAAACTCCGGAGACCATGCAGGATAATCCAAATTATGATAATGTATTAAATGATGTAACTGAATTTCTACAAGAAAGATTTAGTTATTGTTTATCACAAGGAATAGATAAAAAAAATATAATTATTGATCCTGGTTTTGGGTTTGGAAAAACACTCGATCATAATTATACATTATTAAAAAATCTTCGAGTGTTAACTGAAATTACCGAGAATATTTTAGTTGGGATATCTAGAAAAAGTATGATAGGTAATTTATTAAATAAATCAGTTAATGACAGATTGGAAGGCTCACTTGCCGCAACTGTCTTATCTATTATAAATTGCGCTAAGATAATAAGGACTCATGATGTAAGAGAAACCAAGATAGCTGCTTTAATAGCACAAGAATTTATTGGTATAAATAAATGAAATTATTTGGAACAGACGGTATTAGAGGCAAATTTAATGAAACGCCAATTACCCATGATGATTTAGTTAAGATTGGCTATGCTTTTGCAAAGGTAATATTTGGAGAAGATAAAGGCAAGATCTTTATTTCTAACGATGGAAGAGAGTCAGCTTCTATAATAGAATCAGCATTATCGATTGGCATAACTCTTCAAGGGTCAGAAGTATGTCAAATAGGGCTATATACAACACCGGGTTTAAGTATTTATTTAAATACGATAACTAGAACATCAGAATTATATGCTGGAATCCAGATTACAGCATCTCATAACCCATATTACGATAATGGCGTAAAGTTTTTTGATAAAAATGGTTTTAAGATTAATAGTAAGATGGAAGGACTTATCGAGGACATTTATAACAAATTCAACATAGAAATAAATAATAATAATAAAAATATTTCTCATGAAGATAATTTAGACTCATATAATCAGCATTATATTAGTTATATCAATGATTATTTCAATTCAAAAATGTCAGAGGTAAAGATTCCTGAAAGAAAATTTAATATTTTAATAGATTGTGCAAATGGAGCAGCATCTAAAATAATAAATAGATTATTTAAAGATAGCTTCATTAACCTAATCCCTATAAATGATAAACCATCAGGTCAAAATATAAATCATGATTGCGGTGCAACAAATACCAATATGCTTGAAAAATTTATTATTGATTTTAATAATATAAATGCTAATAGTTTTGATTATGACAAAACACGTAAACCAAAAGAATTAAAAATTGATTTAGGAGCTGCACTAGATGGTGATGGAGACCGTATAATTTTTATATCTCCATTTGGGAAAAAAATCAATGGTGATGATGTATTATTTATTTTAGCCCTTTTTCATAAAAAATTTAATGAAAAAGTAGATTCAGTTGTTGGAACACAGATGACTAATTATGGAATTCAGGATTTATATAAAAAACATAATATAAAATTTACCGAAACACACGTGGGTGATAAACATGTTTTAAAAGAAATGATTAAATCGAACTCTAGTTTTGGCGGTGAATCATCTGGACATATATTGATACAAGTACTTAATGGCTTATATATTGGAGATGGTATTATTACATTAATAAATTTATTAGAAGTCCTTTTTAAACAAGATAAAAATATTGATCAATTGAAAAAAGAGATAATCTCAATTCCTAGCAAACTACTAAATATAAAAGTTAATAATAAGAAAAAATTCTTAGAAGATGAAATAAACATAAAATTATTTTCAGATTTGGAGAGAATGCTTGGTCCTGATGGAAGAATTCTACTACGACCATCTGGAACTGAAAACTTAATTAGATTACTACTAGAACATAAAGATTCAGAAAAAATAGAAATACTTTCACAACACTTTTATGATAATATTAATAAACACACTTTAACATGAATAAGAATCAATATCTTATAGCTGCAAATTGGAAACAGAATGGTGATTTAAAATCATCAATTAAATTAATTAATAATATTGTCAAATTATATAAAAAGGCGAAACCTAAAACTGATGTCTTAATACTACCTCCATCGATATACCTAGGTGCAGTCTTAAATAGATTAATTCACCATAAAATACCTCGTAAAAAAATATCTTTAGGCATTCAAGATATTTCACCTTTTTCAAATGGAGCTTATACAGGTGAACTATCCATTGATATGGCGCGGGATTATAAATGTTCATATGCTTTAATAGGACATTCTGAGAGACGGCATACTTTTTTAGAAAATGATAAAACTATTTTTAAAAAAACTAAATTGTCCCTTCAGTCTAACATGAGTACAATTCTATGTGTTGGTGAAACTATTCATGAGTATAATAAAAATCTAACAAAAAAAGTAATTTCTAGACAATTAAAATCAGCTTTACTTAAATCAATGAACCTGATTAAACCCAATCATAGTAAATTAATTATTGCTTATGAGCCAGTATGGGCTATTGGGTCTGGTAAATCAGCTAGTTTAAAAGATATAGTTGATGTACATAATTATATACGAACTACTCTCAATAAAATATTAGGATTAAAGAAAAATAATATTAAAATTCTCTATGGTGGAAGCGTCAATGATATAAATGCACCATCAATTTTGAGCCTTCCTAATGTAAATGGAGCGTTAATCGGCGGGGCATCATTAAATTCTAAAAAATTTATTGATATTTGCTCTTCAATTTGAGATAAATACACCATGCAAACAATAATTTTAACAATTCATATATTCTTAGCTATTGCTTTAGTTATTTTGATTTTGATTCAACATGGAAAGGGTGCTGATGCGGGAGCAGCATTCGGCAGCGGTGCATCTTCAACTGTTTTTGGTGCACAAGGCAGCGCAACTTTCTTAACTAAAATAACCACTGTAATTGCACTTTCTTTTTTCTTAACGAGTCTATCGCTGGCTTATTTTGCATCTAATGTAACACCGACTAGTGATAGCTTAATAGAAAGAGAAATACAATCTGAACAAAAGATTATTCCTTCCAAAACAAATGATACGAAGGATCTTCCATAACAAAGCCGATGTGGTGGAACTGGTAGACACGCTGTCTTGAGGGGGCAGTGGCGAAAGTCGTGCCGGTTCGAGTCCGGCCATCGGCAATTAAGGTGCTATCCACTTACCAACAAATTTATTGATTCGAAGATATTCTGCTCGAATATGTCCACTTGAAGATAAAAATAGCCAATCAATAGAATTTATATTTATTGTGATTATCGAAAAATCTTTACTGAGCAAATCTGTTTTTTCAGTTTTGACTAATTCAGGATGATCTATATAGGCACCAGGTTTTATATTTTGATAATAACATTGTTTTGATTGAGGATGCATCTTATTCCATCGTTCATCACAATACTCATCTTGATTATTAATAGATGCATGGCCAGTAAATCTTATTTGTATTTTATCATCCTTACTATAAAATAACGCAGATACATTCGTATTCGTTCTTATTTGTTTTACCTTGTTAGACAAATTATTAGTATGAAAAATGATAGTGTGTTTTTCTATATCATAATCTCTTAAAACAACTGTTCGATTATAAGATAATTTCTCATCAGAAGTAGCTAAAGAAAAAGTATGATAATCAGACTTACTTTCTTTGATGCCAAGTTTAAGGCAATCCCATATTTTTTTATAAATTTCGTCAATATTGTCATGGTTTTTTGAAGTATTCATTAGAATATTTTAACATTAATAAGACTATAAGGATAAGGGATAAAAGCTGCCTTAACTGTATTTATAGTATGTAATATATTTATAGGATATAATGTTATTGTTATGCTTTTAGAGTACTTGCCAATATTTATCTTCTTAGTCTTCGCAATTATATTTGCTGGTATAATGTTAGCAATTGGATTTACATTTGGAGCTAATAACCCAGATTCTGAAAAAAATTCTCCATATGAATGTGGTTTTGAGGCATTCGAGGATTCAAGAATGAAATTTGATATTAGATATTATCTTGTAGCCATATTATTTATTATTTTTGATTTAGAAATTGCCTTCTTATTCCCTTGGGCAATAGTTGTTCATCAGATAGGGTTAGTAGGTCTTGTTGCGATGGCGATATTTTTGCTTATACTAGTTGTTGGTTTTATTTATGAGTGGAAGAAAGGAGCTCTTGAATGGGATTAGAAAATATACATAAAGATGGATTTGTTTTAGCTAAATCTAGTAATTTATTTGATTGGGCAAGAACTGGATCAATGTGGCCTATGACTTTTGGGTTAGCATGTTGTTCTATTGAGATGATGCATGCAGGAGCATCAAGATATGACCTTGATAGATTTGGGATGTTGTTTCGACCAAGCCCTAGACAATCTGATGTTATGATTGTAGCAGGCACACTTGTAAATAAAATGGCTCCTGCTCTCAGAAAAGTATATGATCAAATGGCAGATCCAAAATGGGTAATCTCTATGGGTTCATGTGCTAATGGTGGAGGCTATTATCATTATTCTTATGCAGTCGTAAGAGGTTGCGATAGAATTGTCCCAGTCGATATATATGTTCCTGGTTGCCCTCCTACAGCAGAAGCTTTGTTATATGGAATTTTGCAATTACAAAATAAGATAAGAAAAAAGAATACAATTATTGCTGATAGTCCAAATAGGAGCTTTTAAATGCAGGCTATAATTGCTAAACATCTCAAAGGTGATTATAAATTTGAAAATAATAGTGATATTATAACTATCATTGTAAAAAAAGATTCCCTTTTAGATATATTAAGTGAATTAAAAAATAATAAAGTACTTTTATTTAATCAACTCACAGATATTTGTGGAATTGATTATAGTCTTTTTGGTAAAGCTGAATGGAAAACCACTGAGGCAACATCTACAGGATACAGTCGTGGGATCAAACCATCTTCTCATGGAAGAATAAAGTTTGGCGATAATATTCAACAAGAAGATATTAAGAATAGGTTTTGCGTTGCTTATCACCTTTTGTCAATAACTAAAAACATAAGAATAAGAATTAAAGTTTATTTAGACAAAGAACCATTAATCATGCCTTCAGTCACAAAGCTCTGGTCTTCGGCTGACTGGTATGAAAGAGAAGCTTTTGATTTATTTGGAATACTTTTTGAAGGACACCCTGATTTAAGGAGACTCTTGACAGATTATGGATTCATTGGATATCCATTCAGAAAAGACTTTCCTTTAATAGGAAATATACAAATAAGATATGATCCTGAGTTAAAAAAAATTATTCAGGAACCTGTTGATATTCAGCCAAGAGTACTGGTGCCAAAGGTCATTAGGGGAAATAAAGAATGAAGGAATTCAAAAACTTCACAATGAATTTTGGACCGCAACACCCAGCCGCACATGGTGTATTGAGGTTAGTGCTTCAAATGGAAGGTGAGGTCATTAAGAATGCGGACCCTCATATTGGCTTATTACATCGTGCCACAGAAAAACTTGCTGAGTCAAAACCTTATAATCAATCTATAGGTTATATGGATAGACTGGATTATGTTTCCATGATGTGTAATGAGCATGCATATGTATTAGCGATAGAAAAGTTACTTGATATAGACATACCTGTAAGAGCTAAATACATACGCGTTATGTTTGATGAAATAACAAGAGTATTAAATCATCTTTTATGGTTGGGCGCACATGCATTAGATATAGGGGCAATGTCAGTTTTTTTATATGCTTTTAGAGAAAGAGAAGACTTAATGGATTGCTATGAAGCAGTTTCAGGAACTAGAATGCATGCAACATATTATCGACCAGGGGGAGTAGCACGTGATCTACCTTCAAAAATGCCTACTTATGAAAAATCATCGCTTAAAGACAAAAAGGAACTCGAAGAACTAAATTATAATAGAAACGGCAGTCTTTTGGACTTTTTAAAAGATTTTACTCATAGATTTCCAAATTGTATTGATGAGTATGAAAATTTACTCACTGATAACAGAATTTGGAAACAAAGAACAGTTGGAATAGGAGTCGTTGAACAATCAAGAGCTATAGAATTAGGTTTTACAGGACCAATGCTGCGTGGTTCCGGTGTACCATGGGATCTTAGAAAAAAACAGCCTTATGAAGTTTATGACAAAATGGATTTTGATGTACCAATTGGTAAAACTGGGGATTCATATGATCGATACTTAGTTAGGATTGAAGAATTGCGTCAGTCAAATAGAATTATCAAACAGTGTATTGAATGGTTAAATAAAAATCCAGGGCCTACAATGATTGATGATGCCAAGATTGCCCCACCTGACCGCGACAGCATGAAAGAAGAAATGGAATCTTTGATTCATCATTTTAAAATATTTACCGAGGGTTATTGTGTTCCAAAAGGAGAAGTTTACTCGGCGGTTGAAGCTCCAAAAGGTGAGTTTGGAATCTATATGATATCAGATGGAGCAAACAAACCTTATAGACTTAAAATAAGAGCTCCTGGTTTTGCTCATTTAGCAGCATTAAATGAAATGTGTACAGGACATATGTTATCTGATGTTGTTACAGTCATTGGAACTCAAGATATTGTTTTTGGAGAAATTGATCGATGAACGAAGATTACATTATTAGTGATAATAGTAAACAACTAATAGATGATGTTGTGAAAAAATTTCCAAATAATCAATCTAGGTCAGCAATTATTGAGAGCCTGTTAATTCTACAGCATGAGAATAATGGGTTTATTACAAAAAAAATAATGAAAGCTTTAGCTATATATTTAACTGTACATGAAATTGATATATATGAGGTCGCAACATTTTATACAATGATAAATGTTCATCCAGTTGGTAAAAATACTATAGCCGTATGTAACAATGTCTCATGTATGCTGAGAGGGTCCGATGAAATACTTTCCCATATAGAGAAAAAACTCAATATAAAAGTGGGTCAATCAACAAAAGATAATTGTTTTTATCTGAAAGATGAAATTGAGTGTCTAGCTGCATGTAATGGTGGACCAATGATGCAGGTAAATCATAAAAATTATGAAAATCTTACAATTGACAAAGTAGATAAAATATTGGAGAGCATAAAATGAACCCGAAATTATGTACTGAAACCTATAACCATAGTCATCCAGCATCAATTGAAACTTATTTAAGTTTAGGTGGTTATGATGCATGGAAAAATATTCTACAAAATAAGATGCCAAGGTCTAAAATAATTGAAAAAATAAAAGATTCTGGTCTACGAGGAAAGGGTGGGGCAGGCTTTTTAACAGGACTTAAATGGTCCTTTATACCATTAATAGAAGGTCAAAAATATTTAGTCTGCAATTCCGATGAAAGTGAACCTGGAACTTGTAAGGATAGGGATATCTTAAGATATAATCCACATTCTATAATTGAAGGCATGTTGATAGCTTGTTATGCAATAGGAGCATCTGTAGGTTATAACTATCTTCGTGGTGAATTTATGGATCAACAGTGGAAAGTATTTAATGAGGCATTAAAAGAAGCATATAAATTCAAGCTTATTGGTAATAATATTATTTCTTCAAATATTAATATTGATATATATGCATTAATAGGTGCCGGTGCTTATATTGTTGGGGAAGAAACTGCAATGTTAGAATCAATAGAGGGGAAAAGAGGAATGCCTAGAATCAAACCACCATTCCCAGCTATAAAAGGCCTATATGGCAAACCAACTATTATTAATAATACCGAAACATTGGCAAGTATACCAAAGATTATGCTTAATGAGGATGGATGGTATAAAAACTTAGGTTTGAATAAATCAGAAGGAATGAAAATATTTTGTATGAGTGGACATATAAATAAACCTGGCAATTTTGAAATACCACTGGGTACACCATTTGCAGATTTGCTAAAAAGTGCTGGCGGGATAAGTAATAATAGAAAAATTAAAGCAGTTATCCCTGGAGGTTCTTCTGTTCCTGTTGTTAAGGGTGAGGATATGATGAGAATAAATATGGATTATGAATCAATTGCTAGTGCTGGATCAATGTTAGGGTCTGGTGGTGTAATAGTTATGGATGACTCAACATGCATGGTATCTGTTTTACATCGCATTTCTAGATTCTATTATGCAGAGTCTTGTGGACAGTGCACTCCATGTAGAGAAGGCACAGGATGGTTATATAAGATATTATCTAATATTTTATCTGGAAAGGCATCACTTAATGATCTCGAACAACTAAATAGAATTGCATTTCAAATTGAGGGTCATTGTATATGTGCTTTAGGTGATGCAGCTGCTATGCCAGTGAGAAGCTTTTTAAAGAACTTTTGGTCGGAGTTTGAATATTATGTAGACAAGAAAGAGTCTATGGTTTCTTAGTTATGAAAGTTTTTATAAATAATAGAGAATATACTGCAGAATCGAACGAAACCATAATTGAATTATGCGATAAAGTTGGAATACATATCCCCAGATTTTGCTACCACAAACATCTCTCAGTAGTTGCTAGTTGCAGAATGTGTCTTGTAGATATCGAAGGTGTTAATCATGCTCAGCCCGCGTGCTCAACACCTTTGAGAGAAAATATGAAAGTATTTACTCACTCTAATAAAACAAAAATTGCCCAAAAGAATTCAATGGAATTTTTATTAATTAATCATCCACTAGACTGCCCAATTTGTGATCAAGGTGGTGAATGTGAATTACAAGATGTCTCTCTCGAGCATGGTGATGATCATTCGACATATATGCAGTTAAAAAGAGTAGTAATCGATAAAGATATCAGTCCTTTGATATCCACAGATATGACAAGATGTATCCATTGCTCAAGATGCGTTAGATTCGGTGAGGAAATAAGTAATGTTAAAGAGCTTGGTTTGCTTAATCGAGGTGAAGATATGAAAATTGACGTAGTCATCGAAGGCGAAGTGACTTCTGAATTATCTGGAAATATGATTGATTTATGCCCAGTTGGAGCTTTAAATAATAAACCATATAGATATAAAGCCAGAACATGGGACTTAAAGCAACATGCTGGAATATCTCCACATGACTGTCTAGGGTCAAATATTTATTATCATACATATAATAATAAAATCTTACGTGCTGTCCCAATGGAGAATGAACAAATCAACCAAACATGGTTATCTGACAGAGATAGATTTGGGTATGAAGGCATCTATTCTAAAGATAGAGCTTTTAAACCTATGATTAGTCAAGATGGAAAACTCATTGAATGTGAGAATCAAATTTTGTTAGATAGATTAAATCATATAATAATTAACGCTATCAAAAACCATGGGACAGAGAATATTGGCTGTTTGATATCTCCGCAATCTACAAGTGAAGAATTATATCTTTTTCAAAAATTATTTAAAAGTCTAGGTATTGCTAATATTGACCATAGAACAAACGAAAGAGATTTTTCATATCAAGATGACTATCCTATTATGCCGTCTTTAGGAATAAATATTAATGAGATAAATGAATTTCAAAATATATTTCTTATAGGTGTAAATATTAAGTCTGAGTTTCCAATATTGTCAATTCACTTAAATAATGCGGTCAAAGATAAAACAAAAATATTTTCCATTAACTTTGATATGCTGGATGAAGATTTTCCAGTATTTTATAAAAAAATAGTAAATAATAAGAACATATTGTCTTTGCTTAGTAATGATATTGAAGAAATTAACGTTCAACCAAATGAGAAAAATTTAATCATTATTGGGCCTACTGTTTCACAACTCCCAAATCAATCAGATGTATTATCAACGATAAATAAATTCAATGAATCTATTAATGCTAGAATTGGCTTCTTAACTGATTTCTGTAATAACACATCAGCATGGTTGCTTGGAAATTTACCTCATCGTGATATATGTGGGAAAAAATCAAAAATTATTGGTAAAAATGCATATGAGATGATTTCAGAGAAATTATCTACATATATTCTGTTCAATTTAGAGCCAGAACATGATTTTTGGGATAGCAATATTGTAGAGAGCGCACTTAAAAACTCAAAATGTAATATTATATTTACCAGCTATATTACCCCTATGATTGAAAAATATGCGGATATGGTTATACCTATATCAACATTTGCTGAATGTGATGGCAGTTATATAAATATTGATGGCACATTTCAATCGTTTTCTAAAATAGTTGAACCTAAAAAAGATATATCGAGTGGTTGGTCGATATTAAATAACCTTTTAAAATATAACTCATCTGATATTTATGATATAAAAACTCTGAGGTCTGAAATTAAAGATTTAATTAAAGATATAGATATTCGAAATTTTAAAATAAACTTTAAGAATGTTAAAAGTAAAAATCAGCTAGAGGGTAATACATTTATTGTTACTCGACGTAATACATATAAGACTGATTCTATAGTAAGAAGAGCTGAGTCATTAAATATGACTATGCAATCTAAAGATAATAATATTTATATCTCAAATAATATTGCTAACCAATTTAAAGATAATGGTTATATAGACTTTGAAAATAATAATATCAGATATAAAACAAATGAATTTACTGTAAAAACTAATCTTCCTGATAATACTATAATATTCTCTACTAATAATTTAAATGGTAAATATACAGGACCTAAGTCTCAAAACATCAATATAAAAATATGAATAGCTTAAATACTTTTATCAATATCTTCTTAGAAATCATAATTGTTGTGATTCCGCTTTTTTTAATTGTAGCTTACACAACATATTCTGAAAGAAAAATAATTGGTTTTATGCAATCACGAATGGGTCCTATGCGTGTTGGTCCTTCAGGAATTTTTCAGCCCATTGCTGATGTGATAAAACTTTTTACAAAAGAGGTGATAATTCCCTCTAATGCAAATACTGGTTTATTTTTAACTGCTCCTATAATCATGTTAGTACCATCTTTGTTAGTATGGTCTGTGATCCCGTTATCAGAGTATTTTGTTATCTCTAATATCAATGCAGGTTTGTTATTTATACTTGCATTGACGTCTTTAAGTGTATACGGAGTTATATTAGCTGGATGGGCATCAAATTCTAAATATGCTTTTTTAGGCTCTATGAGGTCCGCTGCACAAATAATTGCATATGAGATAGCAATGGGTTTTGCACTTGTTGGAGTTTTAATGGCAGCAGGAAGTTTAAACTTACAAGAAATCATAATCTCACAACGAGGAGGATTATTTAGTTGGTATTGGCTACCTTTATTTCCGTTATTTATAATTTATCTTATTGCAGGTATTGCTGAAACAAATAGAGCGCCATTTGATGTCTCAGAAGGTGAGTCTGAAATCGTAGCAGGATTTCATGTTGAATATTCAGGTGTTGCTTTTGCAATGTTCTTTCTTGCTGAATATATGAATATTATTTTAATAAGTATATTGGTTACTATAATGTTTTTCGGTGGCTGGTTATCACCTTTTGAAAATTCTTTCTTAGAAATTTACTTTACTTGGATACCTGGATTCATTTGGATATCTGTAAAAACATTATTTTTTATTTTTCTATTTCTTTGGTTAAGAGCAACACTCCCAAGATATAGATATGACCAAATCATGAGATTAGGTTGGAAAGTTTTTCTGCCAATAACAATTATTTGGATTTTCCTTGAAGGCATTATGATATATTACAAAGTTGGGCCTTGGTTTATATTATGATTAAGATGCTAAGTAAATTATTTAAAAGCTTATTCCTTTTAGAAATTCTAAAAGGTCTCTCAATAACAGGTAAAAAACTATTTAAAAAACCAATTACTGTTCAATACCCTGAAGAAAAAACACCTCAATCATCCAGATTTAGAGGCTTACATGCTCTTAGAAGATATCCTAATGGTGAAGAGAGATGTATTGGTTGTAAGCTATGTGAGGCTGTTTGCCCTGCTTTAGCCATAACTATAGATACAGAAATGAGATCTGACGGCACTCGTAGAACAACAAAATATGATATTGATTTATTTAAATGTATATACTGTGGATTTTGTGAAGAAGCTTGTCCAGTAGATGCTGTAGTAGAAACAAAAATATTCGAATTTCATTTTGAATCTAGAAATGAAAAAGTAATTAATAAAGAACAGTTGCTTGAAATTGGCGATAAATATGAACAAGAAGAGTTAAAGGATAGAAACCGAATTAACTAATAATAGATTATGAATATTGAAATAGCTGTTTTTTTTATCTTTGCATTTTTTTTGATTATAAGTTCAATAGGGGTTATTACAATAAATAATCCAGTTAAATCAGCAATAAATCTAGTATTCGCATTTTTTTCTTCTGCAGTGCTATGGTTATTACTAAATGCCGAATTTTTATCTATAATATTAATCTTAGTTTATGTTGGGGCAGTCATGGTCCTTTTTTTATTTGTTGTAATGATGCTAGATATTAATATATCTCAAGCTAAGGAAGGTTTTGTAAAATATTTCCCAATAGGATTAATTGTCTTTATTTCTATCGCTGGTTTATTATCATTTTTCTTTTATAATCAGTTTGAAAATTCAAATAATAATATTATCACAGAAATAAATATTCTTGGTGAGGATAATACAAAAAACCTAGGTTATGTTCTTTATACAGAATATATATTAGCTTTTGAAATAGCTGCTATGTTGTTACTACTTGGCATTATATCTGCCATCACATTGACACAACAAAAAAATTCTGAAAATAAATATCAAAATCCTTCGCATCAAGTAAATGCAAATAAAAAAGAAAGACTATCAGTAATTAAAGATGAGGAAAATAAATTATGATCCCAATGTCGTATTATTTGATTTTAAGTTCTTTGCTATTCAGCATATCTCTTGCCGGAATCTTCCTTAATAGAAAAAATATAATTATTATGTTGATGTCTTTAGAATTGATGTTTTTATCTATTAATTTTAATTTTATTATTTTTGGAAACTATCTAAATGATATTGTAGGGCAAGTGTTTGTCTTTTTTATTCTAACAGTTGTAGCTGCTGAATCCGCTATTGGATTAGCGATAATTGTTGTTCTATTCAGAAACAAAAACAGTATTGATGTAGAAGATATTGGGAGACTAAAAGGATAATGTATATTGAGTCACTACTTATAGTCTTATTACCACTATTAGGTTCAACTATATTACTTTTTTTACCAATAAAATCTAATACAACAACAAGTATTTTAGGTAACATCGCAATTGGAATACCCATGCTGTTATCTATTGGCTTGTTAATCTCATTCTTATCGGGAAATATTTCAACAGAAAATTATCATTTATATACTTGGTATGCCGGGAATATTTATCTATTTGAAATAGGTTTGTTGGTAGACAGCTTAACAGTCATAATGTCTTTTATAGTTACTTTTATTTCATTTTTTGTTCATATTTATTCAATTGCATATATGGAAAAAGATTCTAGTTTTAATAGATTCTTTATTTATACAAATTTCTTTACATTTTCAATGTTACTAATTGTATTTTCTAATAACTTTTTACAATTATTTATAGGCTGGGAATTAGTTGGATTATCATCTTACTTGCTAATAGGGTTTTGGTACAAAAAAGCTAGTGCTGTTAATGCAAATCTAAAAGCTTTTATTGTGAATAGAGTTGGAGATATTGGTTTACTTCTCGGTGTTATTCTAGTTTTTATAAATTGCAATAGCTTAAACTACGAAGATTTTTTTAGTAATCTTTCGTCTCTAAAATCTAATTATATCAACTTAATGGGGTTTGAAATCCATCTCTTACCATTCATTGCACTTTTATTGTTTATTGGTGCTGCGGCAAAATCTGCTCAAATCCCATTACATTTTTGGCTTCCTGATTCAATGGAAGGCCCAACACCCATTTCTGCTCTTATACATGCAGCAACCATGGTAACAGCAGGAATATTCATGATAGCAAGGCTGTCTCCATTGTATGATCTATCGGAGTATGTTTTAGATTTAATTTTGTTTATAGGTGTTGCTACAGCATTTTTTATGGGTCTAGTTGCTTTAGTGCAAAATGACATTAAAAGAATTATTGCATATTCTACAATCTCACAACTTGGATACATGACCGTTGCTCTTGGAGCATCATATTACTCGTTTGCAATTTATCATTTATTAACTCATGCATTTTTTAAAGCTCTACTTTTCTTATGTGCAGGCTCAATTATACTAAAATGTCACCATGAACAAGATATCAATAGAATGGGGGGTCTAAGGAAACTTATGCCCCTAACATTTGCAACTTTTACTATAGCAGGTTTTTCATTAATTGGTTTTCCTTCTATGTCAGGATTCTTTTCCAAAGACTTAATTATTGATATTTTTAAATATGAAGGAAATTCAATTGCTTACTATCTGTTAGTACTAAGCATTTTTATAACTACACTCTATACTGCTAAAATATTCTTCAAAGTTTTTTTTGGAGATAATAAGTTAAAAATAGAAAAAAATAATGAGTTAGAACATAAAGACACACTTTTAATACCACTTGTTGTGCTGTCAGTTCCTAGTGCTTTCATAGGGTGGTCATTATTTGATACAATGCTATTCAATAATTTCTTTAAATATTCCATCTCTGACTTTGCTAGAATCGAATTATTTTATGATACATATATAAGTCACTCAACAGTATTTATTTTACATTCATTTAATAGCTTAAGTTTTCTAGTTTTGCTTCTTGGATTAATTAGCTCTTATTATTTATACTATGCAAACGATAAAATACTCAACTCTATAGAAACAAAATTCCTAGTTTTCAAAAAAATATTAATTAATGAATATGGCTTCACTAAGTTTTCTAATATTATAGTCCCAAAATATTTTAAAAAATTTGCTAATATTATTTGGCTTAAATCAGATGTAAATGTTATTGATAATTTTTTTGTTAATGGTATGGCAAATCTTATTGGGCTTATTTCATCTAAAATTAGATTGATTCAGACAGGTTACTTATATCATTACGCATTCACAATGATCATTGGGTTATTGATATTTTTAATAACTTTTTATGAATTTTAATATGTTTATACAAAATATACCATTACTAAGTTTTTTAATATGGATTCCAATATTGGGAGGAATCATTTTATTATTTATTAATGATAAACTTCCGCATCTAATTAAAATTATAGGATTCTTATTTTCATCATTAACATTACTTATTTCTATCATATTATTAATTAATTTTGATCAAACATCATATTCATTACAATATGTGGAAAAGCTCGTATGGATTAAAAACCTTAATATCAATTATCATCTTGCAGTAGATGGGTTTTCCATATTATTCATTATACTGACTACCATCATTACTTCAGTAATAATACTATTTAACTTTTCAGAACTCAGGGAACAAAATAATAAATACACTGCGCTTTTTTTATTTCTTGAAGGTTTGTTGCTAGGAGTCTTTTGTGCTTTTGACAGTATATTATTTTATATATTTTTTGAGGCTATGTTAATACCATTATTCTTAATAATAGGTATTTGGGGTGGCCCTAATAGAGTTTATGCTACTATAAAATTCTTTATATACACACTATTTGGTTCTGTTTTAATGCTTGTGGCTTTGTTATATCTATCATTCAAAGTTAATAGTTTCTATATTCCAGATTATTATACTATGGCTTTAGAACTAGATGTTCAAATTCTCATCTTTATGGCATTTTTAATATCCTTTGGAATTAAAATACCTATGTGGCCAGTTCATACATGGCTTCCAGATGCTCATGTTGAAGCACCTTCTTCAGGATCAGTTATTTTAGCCGCAGTTCTTTTAAAAGTAGGTGGTTATGGGATGATTAGGTTTCTTCTTCCAATCACACCTGATGCAGGCATGTATCTAAATAGCATTCTAATTCCCTTATCATTAATAGCGATTATTTATATTAGTTTTGTTGCTATCGCTCAAGAAGATATGAAAAAACTCATTGCATACTCTTCAGTGGCGCATATGGGCTTTGTAACTTTAGGTATCTTCCTTGTTTTTAATGCGATTAATCCCAACCAAATATCACAAGACTTTATTCATATTGGCCTTCAAGGCGCAATTATTCAGATGCTTTCACATGGATTAATTTCAGCTGGATTATTTATTTGTATTGGCATTATCTATTCTCGAACAAAATCTCGTATGATTAGCGAACAATCTGGTGTCGGCCAAATCATGCCAGTCTTTTCTGCAATCATGATGTTTTTTTTGTTAGCTAACTCTGGATTGCCTGGTACTTCTGGCTTTGTCGGCGAATTTATGGTTTTAATTGCTAGCATGCATATTAATATTTTCTATGCGATTCTTGCATCAACAACTCTAGTTCTGGCTGCAGCATACTCTCTTTGGTTAGGGAAAAGAGTTTTATTTGGTGAAATTAAAGGAGAAAAAGTAATTTCTATGAATGCATTGAAAATTGATGAATTATGGCCATTATTAATTCTAGCATTTTTAGTATTATTGATTGGTATTAAGCCTGACATTATTCTGAATATTAGCGAGGAATCTTCCTTGAATATGATAAAAATTATAGGGAATAAATATTAATATGATTAATTATTTGTTTATTTATCCAGAAATTATAATATCTGCAGGGCTCTGTATAATTATTATTATTGATTTGTTTATTTCTGCAAACTATAAGTCTATTTCATATTATCTTATTCAAATTATACTAGCATATTGTGTATATCATATATTTTCATATTCTGAATTTATGAATACTAATACTTCAAACCTATATGATACGAGTACTTTCTCGAATATATTTAAAGTTTTCATAATATTAATATTACTTTTAATTTTCTATTACACATCCATCTTTCTTAAATATTTTAATAAATATAAAACTGAGTATTTCGTGATATCTTTATTTGGTTTGCTTGGCATGATGATAATGATATCTTCACAACATTTATTGCTATTATATCTGGGCATTGAATTACTATCCCTCTCTCTATATTCGATTATTGCATTTAATAAAAACTCTTTATTTTCTTCTGAAGCAGCGGTGAAGTATTATATTTTAGGTGCAATATCATCAGGTTTTTTATTATTTGGGATATCACTCATTTATGGTTTAACCGGGAGTCTCTTTTATCATGAAATAATTGAACAACTCAGTTTGTTAAATGTTAATCCTTTAGAGAATGATATGAGAATACTAGGATTAGTATTTGCTTTAATTTTTATTTTCATAAGTTTATCTTTTAAATTTGGGGCCGCACCTTTTCATATGTGGATTCCTGATGTTTACCATGGTTCTATGATAACGACAACTTTGATGTTGAGTACCATACCTAAAATCGCAGTTTTTATAATATTAATCAAATTACTAGGTTCTGTATTTTCATCCTTGTATATCTTTTGGATTGATATGTTGCTTATACTCTCTATTCTTTCCCTGCTAATAGGTAATATTATTGCGATATCACAAAAGAACATTAAGCGTATGTTGGCTTATTCTACTATTGCAAACATTGGTTTCATTTTCTTAGGTATCTCAATGGGATCAATTGATTCATATAAGGCAGCAATGTTTTATACATTAACATATGTGATTACTACAATCGGAGCATTTGGTTTGCTATCACAACTGATATATAAAAACAAACCCATAGAGGATATTCAAGAGTTAAGCGGGTTAAGTAGAAATCAACCATTTCCAGCCTTCCTCTTAATGGTTATCATGCTTTCTTATATTGGAATCCCACCGTTTATAGGTTTTCATGCTAAGCTTTTTATTATTCAATCTCTCGTTCATTCAGAATATATTGCGCTTGGCATTTTTGCAGTATTGATGACCGTTATAGGTTCATACTATTATTTACGCGTAATCAAGGTTATTTACTTTGATAATGAATCTGAAGAACTTAAATCAACATCTTCTTACATCGTCACAGGTTTATATGTAATTATTTTAATCTTATTAGGTATATTCCCAGATATTCTAGGTCAACTGAGTGGTTACAGTATAGCCAACCTTTTTAATACTTGAAAATTATTTTTTTTGACTATAGACTCCATATACAGTGCGGGGTGGAGCAGTCTGGTAGCTCGTTGGGCTCATAACCCAAAGGTCGTA
>CAJWVG010000005.1 GCA_913048065.1 uncultured Gammaproteobacteria bacterium
CTAGTTGAAGATATCCACTAGCTGTTCACTTAAACAATTTATTGCGGTTCTTCCCTGGCCATAGATATTAAGTACAGCCGTGGATACTTTTTAACAGTTAGCAGACAAGAACACAAGTAATTATTTCTGAAATAAAACGTTTTATTCTTGGATATTTTTTAGTTCACTTACATGATTGGATAAAGCTAAATGAGATTGTTGTGTTTCAATTACATATAACAGAATGGAGATGATCATTAATACTACAGATAATCCAAAAAAAGCAAGTGAAGAAGCATATAATTCAAAATATCTTAAAAATATTGTCATAAGATTAGCAATGAATCCCAAGCATGCTGTGGTCTGCATCCATCTCAATAAGACCAATCTACTATCTAGTATTTTGATTCTTTCAGAGGATAATGTACAAACTGAATTTTGTTCCTTTGCTAATATGTGTAGTTTCCTGATTAAAGTGGCAAGAGCTGTATATTTATTACTATAAACGATAAGCATTAATGGAATTGCTGGAAACAATAATGCTGGGTACCAAAAAGAATAATTATCCATTTAAATTCTCCTGTAATAACTTAAGTAATATAAAAAACATAGAGTTAGACATTCTTGGGGGAGAAAGATTATTTAAGGACAAACAATCACGTCTAACTCTAGTCAAAATATTTAAGGTCATTAATCTCAATATTTTATTTATTAGATGCATAATCCATGCCAAATTTGCCTAGTGATAATTTGTATCCCTATATTAGCTAAAATCATGAGTTTTCATCATATTAAAAAATCACACTTCTCAAATTGGTGCATATGAAAGTCCAAAGTAATGCATTTCATTTTATATGTGTTGTAAAGACAATTATTAAGTTGGCATGGTTTATGCATTTATTTAAATAAACATTTATTTAGGAGTAAAAATAATGGAAACACAAGTAATTGAACTAGCATATGCACTAGATACCTTCTACTTTTTAGTGATGGGTGCATTTGTTATGTGGATGGCCGCTGGGTTTACAATGCTCGAGTCTGGACTCGTAAGAGCAAAAAATACTGCGGAAATTCTCACAAAAAATATCTCGTTATACTCAGTTGCATGTATCATGTATATGATTGTAGGGTATAACTTAATGTATCCAGCTGGCGGATCAGGATTTCTACCTGATTTATCATTCTTTTTAGGTGCTGATAATACCGCAGAAGCTGTAATTGCAAGTGGTGGTGATATTTATTATTCAGGAATATCAGATCACTTTTTTCAAGTAGTCTTTGTTGCGACTGCATGCTCAATAATCTCAGGTGCGGTAGCTGAAAGAATGAAGTTATGGCCTTTCTTATTATTCTGTGTCTTTATGACAAGTATAATATATCCTGTACAAGGTTATTGGAAATGGGGCGGTGGATTCTTAGACGCAGCTGGCTTTTCAGATTTTGCCGGTTCTGGTGTAGTACACTTATGTGGTGCTGCTGCAGCTTTAGCTGGTGTTATAGTCCTAGGTTCAAGGAAAGGAAAATATGTTAACGGAAAACCTCAAGCTATGCCTGGGGCAAACCTTCCTCTAGCTACTTTGGGTACATTTATTCTATGGTTAGGATGGTTTGGATTTAATGGTGGATCTGAATTAATCATATCTAATGTTGCTGAAGCTAATGCTGTATCACTAATTTTTGTAAATACAAATTTAGCAGCTGCTGGTGGTGTGATGGGTGCGCTAATTTTATCAAAACTGATGTTTGGAAAATCAGATTTAACTATGGCACTTAATGGTGCAATTGGTGGATTAGTTTCTATAACTGCTGAACCATTGGCTCCAACACCAGGTTTAGCTCTAATTATTGGGTTAATAGGTGGCCTCATAGTTGTATTTTCAATTGTTACACTAGACAAAATGAATCTCGACGATCCAGTAGGAGCAATTTCTGCTCATGGTACTTGTGGTATCTGGGGTCTTCTCGCTGTTGCATTAACAGGCGGTAGTCTTGGAGCACAAATATATGGCATAGTCGCAATATTCTTATGGACGTTTATAGTTAGTTACATTATTTGGTCTCTAATAAAAATGTTCTTTGGATTAAGAGTAAGTGATGCCGAAGAAGAAGAAGGTGTTGATCTTTCAGAATGTGGATTAGAAGCATATCCTGAATTCAGCAAATCTTTGGAAGGTGGTGCATCTGTTTATCCAAAAAAATAAATGAAAATTAATTGCTGCTTATCATGTTTGTCTCCTCAGCAGCATTAAAGTCTAAAGGCATAATAATATTTATGCCTTTAGGTATTTAGAAAAAAGATGTTGACAGGTACATAAATATATCATAATATACTTATATACCTCCTTCGTAGTAAAGCCAGCAGCAATGCTGGCTTTTTATATTTTCAATACAGTGCCTACTTTAATTTCAAATGTGCTTACATTAGCTTCACTGTTAATTCCAAAAAGCACAGATATTGCTCGAATAGTATTTCCATGTGATACAACAAGAATATTACCTGAATTTGGCAAACTATCGATGAAAGGCTTAACTCTTATACTCACATCTTTGAGGCTTTCACCATTCGGAGGACTAGTTTCCCAACCACGTCTTGCCGCATAGTAGTTTGCCTCGCCTTCTATAGATTTAACCTCTTCTTTATTTTTAGCGGACCAATCGCCATAACTTCTTTCCTTGAGTCTTTCATCCACAATGATTTCTTTATCATCAATAATTATATTAGCTGTTTGCAGAGCTCTTTTAAGAGGCGATGAATAGACATAGTCAAATTTGACAGTATAAAGCTCCTCTTTTAAGTCATGGGCTTTATGTTTTCCGTGATCGGTTAGCTCTGGATCGTGCCAACCTGTAAATAATTTATTCTTGTTATACTCAGATTGCGCATGTCTCACCAACCAAATTGTTCTATCCATGATTATTTTTTATCCTCAGTATCATTATCATTTATTATATTATCATGTAGTGTCTCTTTTACTACAGTATGTCTATTTTTAGTAATCATCCTCGCAAAAATTATTCCAATTTCATATAGCAACCATATTGGAATTGCCAATAGAGTCTGTGATATTAC
This sequence comes from uncultured Gammaproteobacteria bacterium, assembly GCA_913048065.1. Lineage (GTDB taxonomy): Bacteria > Pseudomonadota > Gammaproteobacteria. Next base: position 3,050 of record CAJWVG010000005.1, read on the forward strand.
ATCTGGCGGTGTCAGTAGCATGCCTACTATGAATGCGCCAACAATAACATAGGGTCTTTTAGTTGACAAACTTTTCGGCGTGCTTACATTAGTTAAAACGAGTATTACTGTAACTATAGGCACCTCAAAAGCAAAACCGAATGCGAAAAATAAAGTAATAACAAAATCTAAATATCTACTTATATCAGTCATGACAGCAATGCCGTCAGGAGCAATACTTATAAAGAATGTAAAAATTAATGGGAAAACAACAAAATATGCAAAAGCTGCGCCAAGGTAAAATAATAAGCTGCTTGATATTAATATGGGTAAAACTAATTTTCTTTCTTTTTCATAAAGTCCAGGTGCTGTAAACATCCAGAGATGATAGAGCAAATATGGAATAGAAATGAATATTGATAGAATCATTACCAATTTGAAGGGAATAAAAAAAGGCGAGGCAACATCAATTGCTATCATACTGCTTCCTTCGGGTAATCTAGATATTAATGGTTCTGCTAGTTGATTATAAATAATGTCAGAAAATGGGAATAGTACTATAAAAAAAACTAAAACAAAAAGTAATGATTTTGATATTCTGACCTTTAGTTCCTGAAAATGTGGAATAAGAGATTTAAATGAGTTATTAATTTCGTCTTTGGAAGACATTATTCTTCTTCCTTCTTTTTATTCTCAATTTCTTTTTCTATTCTATCCATTGAAGATTTCTGATCATCTAGGAGCCTATTAATTTCATTGGTGGGTTCAACTGTTTCTCTTTGTATGGCATCTTTTACTTCAAAAAAATATCTTTGAAGTTTCCCGAACCATTTTCCAAAATATCCGGCTATAGCTGGTAATCTTTCTGGCCCTACCACAAAAAGTAGTAACAAAAAGATTATGAATAATTCCCAAAAACCTATATCAAACATAAGTTTTACTTTTTATCTTGTTTAGCTGATGTTTTAGTAGCAACTGGTTTATTATCAGAGCCATCGTCCTTTGAAGACTTTTTGAAACTTTTGATAGCTGAGCCTAAATCTGCTCCAACATTTCTAAGTTTTTTAGTTCCAAATAAAACAATAACTATGATTAATATTAATAATATTGACCATGGTGATATACCGCTTAGCATATTTAGTACCTCATTTATTTCTTAATCTCTTCTCTTCTAATCCAGACTGTCCAAATCTATTTTCGAGCTCTTTAAGGATATCATCTGATGATATCTCATTCAAAGATAATGATACAAGTGTGTGAAACCATAAATCTGCTGCTTCATGAATTATATGCTTTCTGTCGTTTTCACTCACAGCCTCAATGAACTCATTGGCTTCCTCTAACACTTTACTGCTGATATATTTATCACCTTTAATAAATAATGAAGAAACATAAGAGTTTTCCGACATGTTATTTTTTCTCTCAATTATTACTTTATCAAGTTTCTTGAGAACAGTATCTTTATTATCCTTGCTCATAAGGATAGATTATCATAAATAACTAAATACGTACTAGAACTCCATTACTTTTAAGATAATCCTTTACGTCTTTAATAGAATAGATTGAATAATGAAATATACTCGCTGCTAGAACTGCGTCAGCTTTCCCATGTAAAATAGCATCTTTTAAATGTTCTAACTTACCTGCTCCTCCGGAAGCAATGACAGGAATTGAAACTTCATTAGAAATGGTTTGTAGCAAATCTAAATCGAAACCCTTCCTAGTTCCATCTCTATCCATACTAGTTAATAATATTTCACCAGCACCTCTTTGATTAATTTCTTTTGCCCATTCTACTGCATCAAGCTGTGTTGATTTACGACCACCATGAGTAAAAACATTCCAAGTTTTTTTATCATTTTGCTTTACATCTATTGCAGCAACGATACATTGTCTTCCTATTTTATCAGTAACTTTATTAATTAAATCTGGATTAAGTACTGAAGCACTATTAATAGCGACTTTATCTGCACCAGCACTTAATAAATTTAATACATCATCATAATCAGATACACCTCCGCCAACTGTTAAAGGAATGAAAACTTCAGAAGCAACTTTCTCAACAATATCAATTATTGTTTTTCTACCCTGATGAGTAGCAGTTATATCCAAAAAAGCTATTTCATCGGCGCCCTCATCGTCATATCTTTTAGCAACCTCAACAGGATCGCCTGCATCAACTATATTGACAAAGTTTATCCCTTTGACAACTCTACCATTATCAACATCTAAGCAAGGAATTATTCTTTTATGTAGAGACATCTTAAGTACTGCCAATTTTAATTGCATCTGAAAGTTTTACTCTTTCCTCATAAAGTGCTTTTCCAATAATTACTCCGGAAACTCCTTTCTTGCTGATTTCATTTAGTTTTTTAATATCATTTATAGAAGTTACTCCTCCAGATGCAATCACTGGTATGTTCGAAAAACTTAAAATGTTATTAATTTCCTCAAAGTTCATACCGTTTAACATTCCATCTTTATTGACATCTGTATATACAATCTCAGATATATTATGATCTTCTAAAATTTTAATGTAGTTTTCTATAGTATATTTTGAAGAACTATTCCAACCATGAATCGCAAGTTTGCTGTTTTTTATAGCAATATCTACGATAATTTTCGATTTTAAGTCCTCATTTATTTCTTCTAGAAAAGATGGGTCTGAAACTACTTTAGTTCCAATTACAATCTTATTAATGCCGATATTTATGTATTCATTAATTGTTTCAATAGTTCTTATTCCTCCACCAACTTGTATAAATACTTTAGGATATGTTTTTCTGATTTTAGTAATTACGTTGTAATTTATTGTAGCTCCGCTTTTAGCACCATCAAGATCTACAATATGTAAATTACTAGAACCTTCTGATATCCAGTTATTTGCCACCTTAATTGGATCATCATAATAATGTGTTACCTCATCATAGTTCCCTTTAGCTAACCGAACACATTTGCCATCCTTTATATCAATAGCTGGAAATATTTTTATCATATTTGACCATCCCATTTAATAAAATTTTCAAGAAGTCTTAACCCATTAGAAGAACTTTTTTCTGGGTGAAACTGGACAGCCACAATATTATTTTTGAACAATGATGAGGTAAATTCTAGGCCATATGAAGTTTTTGATAATATATTATCTTGTTCATTAATATCTACAAAATAACTATGTACAAAGTAGAAAAAAGATTTATCTGGAATATTATTCCAGATAGGGTGCTCACGGGTTTGCATGACTTCGCTCCAACCCATATGCGGTATTTTATAATTGTCTTGTATTCTATTTTCAAAACTACATACACGACCATCAATAATATCAAGACAATCAGCGCCATTGTTTTCTTCGCTAGCTGTCATTAAAACTTGAAGCCCCATGCATATTCCAAGAAATGGTTTTTTGTTTATAATCTTTTTAAACTCTGTAACATCAAGATATCTGGATATATTTAACATACATTCTGAAGCAGCACCTTGCCCTGGAAAAACTATATGTGAAGATTTTTTTATTTCCTCTAGAGAATTACTAATCTTAACATGCGATCGTTTATCAGCTATTTTATCTAGTGCTTTAAATACACTATGAACATTGCCCATACCATAATCAATAATTACAATATCTGCCATTAAATCACTTCTTTAGTAGAAGGTATCTTATCTGCTTGCCTTGGATCAATAGACACAGCCATTTTTAATGCTTTACCAAAAGCTTTAAAGATTGTTTCAGCAATATGATGAGAGTTACCCCCTCTAATATTATCTATATGTATAGTGGCCTTTGCATGGTTGACAAAACCTTGGAAAAACTCCTGAAGAAGATCAATGTCAAATTCACCAACACGTGATCTTGGGAATGTCACATTATACTCAAGGCCTGGCCTACCAGAAAAATCTAATACCACACGTGATAACGACTCATCCAAAGGAACATAAGCAGAGCCAAATCTATTAATTCCTGATTTGTCGCCTAATGCTTTTTCCAATACTTGGCCTAGCACAATACCAACATCTTCTACCGTATGATGCGCATCAATTTCTAAGTCACCTTTAGCATGAATTTCTAAATCAAACATACCGTGCCTAGCAACTTGCTCTAACATATGCTCTAGGAAAGGTAGATCTGCAGATAAAGAAGATGTTCCTTCACCATCTAAATTAACCTTAGCATGAATCTGTGTTTCCTTGGTAAGTCTCTCTATATTAGCTATACGTTTTTTCATATGATATCTATAACATATTATAATAATTTAAGCCATTGCTTTACTGCTTCAACCAGAGAATCTGAATTATCTTTATGGTCATGGTCAGAACCTAAAATTTCGACATTTCTAGATAAAGAATATTTATTTCTTAAATACTCATGTTGAAACATAAATGAGTTTTCCCTAACAGAACCATGGTCATATTCTCCATAGATATTTAAAATGGGCATATTGAGTTTGCTATAATTTATGGAGCTTTTATTATTTTGATTTTTGTCAACAGCGCCAGAACCTATTAACACAAGTCCGTCTATATTATTTTTTTGATTTTTTTTAAGCCATGATGAAATCATATGAACGCCACAACTATGGGCAATTATAATTATTTTATCATCATCTATATATTTTATAGCCTCCGATATTCTATCGTCAGAATAATCAAATATTTTATAGTAATCATTATATGTTTTTCCTTTACTAAGAACCGGCAATTGAAGAGAGTAAATATTAATTTTTTGATCAATCAAAAAACTTCTTATAGGCTCCATAACATTTGGTTCTACTGGATGAAGGCCCCTGCCATGCAACATTAAAACAGAAAACGATGTATTGCTAAATTTATTGACAATTAAATTAAATTTTTTCTCAAGTTTAGAATTTAGAGTAATCACATCTCCGTCAATAACATAATCTATAATCTGTTCATTTATGTTTTGTTCTCTTTTATAATCGGGTATTTCTACTGAATATGAATAGACTGGCGCTAAAAGCAGTATGAGGGAAAAATGGATATATCCTTTAAATAAGCTCATTTGGTTTACTAAATATTTCTAATATTTTATTTTTGATGCCAGGCTCTAATAGAGAATGTCCAGCATTATCTATTATGTTTAAATTTGATGCAGGATATACCTTATGCAAATCAAAAGCCTGTTTAAAGGGGCAGACAATATCATACCTACCATGAACAATCTCACATTTAATATCTTTAATTTTATTGATATTAATTAAAATTTGATTTTCATCAATAAAGCAGTTATTGATAAAATAATGAGTCTCTATTTTGGATAGTGATTCTGAACATTGAGAAAACTGATCTATTATGTTTTTTGAGGGAAGTAGAGATGAGGATTTACCTTCCCATTCCGCCCATTTCTGACAAAATTGACTACTTATATTTTTGTTTTTGCCATGAATTCTTTTATGAAATGCTTTTAAAATATCTTCTCTTTCATTTTGAGGAACATCAGCAATGAATTTTTCCCAATAATCTGGAAATATTTCATGAGCACCATGCTGATAAAACCATTTAATATCAGATAGTCTACATAGAAATATGCCTCTTAGAACAAGGGAGCTTACAAGTTCTGGGTAAGACTCTGCAAACAACAATGCTAAAGTTGAACCCCATGACCCTCCGTATATAATAGTTTTTTTTATATTAAGTTTTAATAAAATTACTTTGATATCATTAATCAGATCCTGCGTTGTATTATTATTGATACTTCCATAAGGACTAGATTTACCACAACCTCGTTGATCAAATAGTATAATTCTATAAATATTTGGATTAAAAAAACGACGATATATAGCACTTGTACCAGCGCCAGGACCTCCATGAAGAAAAATCACAGGGATGCCTTTAGGATTGCCAGATTGTTCCACATAAAGACAATGATTGCTAGAGACATTAACATTTAAGATTTTATAAGGATCTATGCTAGGAAATAATTGTATGACATTATCCATATGGGTACTTCCTATCATCGGGTCTAGTTTGAAATAATCTCAAGCTCCACATATACTGTTCTAGATTACGTTTAATATTTTTTTCTAATGCTCTATTTATCAATTTAGCATTTTTTTCCATATCATTTTCAGAAAAACCATTGATAGGTTTGTCAATAAAAGTAATATATTTTTTTGTAATTGGACAATAATGATTAATGCAAGGTAGTACACTTGCTTTAGATAAAGATGCAATTTTGCTTATTGATATTAACGTTGATTTTGGCTCATCAAAGAAATTTTCAAAAACAGAGTTATCTTTACCTAAATCCTCATCTGCAACATAATAAAAGATATTCTGAGATTTAAGTGCTTTGATTACTTTTTTAAATGAAAAATTATCTCGTGGGAAAACAACAACATTATCTGTAGATTTGCTTCTCGATTTACCAATAAACCAGTTTAATAATTTATTTCTAAAAGGTTTGTACATACTAATAATAGGATACTTAGACAATGATCTTCCTCCAAAATCAAGCGAAACTGAATGCGCTGTCAAAAGAATTACACCTCTATCTCTTGACAACTCATTATCTATATACTCGCTATTAATTATCTGACACTGAGATTGCAACGATAAATTGCTTCTCCACCATAGCAAAGGAAGATCTATAAATGTTTTACCTAAATATGAAAAGTAAGCTTTACATAAATTATTTAAATCATGAGAACTCATTTTTTTAAAACATAGTGATAGATTTTTTTTACTAATATTTCTTCTCTTATTATTAAAATGATATATGAGAGTTCCAACAAGGCTACCAAGGAGAGCTCGAAAAAATTTCGGCGAATAAGATAAAATAAAAGAAAAAAATATTAATAACCATGTAAACCAATATATTGGTAGAAGATAGTTAAAAGAGAATTTCTCACCATCATCTATACTCATATTTAAAGGATTATTTTTTGAAAGAAATGGTTTCGAGGATTGTTCCATAATGTTTTTAGAATTTCCAAAAATAGGGTGTCATAACAATCAACAGAGTAAATATCTCTAGTCTTCCCAAAATCATTGCAAACGATAATACATATTTGGCAAAAATACTAATACCAGAGTAATTATCTGCCACTGACCCGAGGGCGGGACCAAGATTGTTTATACATGAAGCAACAGCAGAGAAAGACGTTGTTACATCTAACCCTGTTAAAAGTAAAAGAAACGATAAAAATAAAAAAGAGAGAATATAAAATATAAAAAAATTAAATAATGTTGTAGATATATCATCATTGATTGAAGAACTATCAAGTTTTATCGGTATTTCTGCAGTTGGATGTAAAATTTTTAGTAGTTCTTTCTTAAGAAGTTTAAACATTAATAAAACTCTTATCACCTTTAATCCTCCGCCAGTTGAACCTGCACATGCTCCAATAAAACTGATAGTAATGAGTGTAGATACAATAAACGTGGGCCAGACATCATATGCTGTACTAGTAAAGCCAGAGGTTGTTATAAATGATACTGTTTGAAATAAAATTTGCCTGACAGTAATATCACTATAATTACCATTAACAGTAAATATTGTAAGCCCTAACAGTAAAAATAGTATAATGAAAATATATGACTTAAATTCCGTGTCTTCAAAATATGTATGTATATTTTTTGATTTTAACAACATAAAATGTAATATAAAATTCATCGCAGATAATAACATAAAGACTATGCAAATAATCTCTATTAAATAACTATCGAAATAACCAATACTTGCATCATGTGTAGAAAAACCACCTATAGCAATGGTAGAAAAGCCATGAGCAACTGCATCAAAAAAATTCATACCCGCAAAATAATAAAAAAGCGAACATAGAATAGTTAAACCAAGATAGATTGACCAAAGACTTTGTGCAGTTTCTGCAATCCTTGGGGAGATCTTAGTATCTTTAATTGGTCCCGTTGATTCAGCTTTATATAGGAGATTACCACCTACGCCTAGCATAGGAAGTATCGCTATCGCCAAGATTACTAAACCCATTCCGCCTAACCATTGAAGTTCTTGACGATATATTAAAATTGATGGTGAGAGAATATCTAAACTAGTAATGATTGTTGCGCCAGTTGTTGTCCATCCAGACACTGATTCAAAGAAAGCATCTGTAAAAGACAATGTGAGTTGTTTATCTAACATAAACGGCAAAGATCCAAAGATGCTTAGGATAAACCAAAACGCTACTACGATAAGAAATCCTTCTTTAGTTTTAATATCATTTTTAGAGTTCTTATTGGGATAATATAATATGAGCCCAGTGATTAATATAATTAATGACGACAGTAAAAATGTACTGAGATTACCATCATTATAAATTATTGATACGATGATGGGGATAAAAAGCATAATGCTAAAAAGAATTAACATGATTCCAATTATTCGTAAGATTAGAGAGTAATTCATATTTAAAAGAAGCCAACACTCACTTGAAACATTTTTTCTATATTAGTTATATCTTTCTTCTCTAGAACAAAGATTATCACATGATCACCTGTTTCTATCATGAAATCATCATTAGCCAACAAGACATTATTATTTCGAACTATAGCTCCTATAAGAGCACTATCTGGTAATTCAAGTTGAGATATTTTCTTACCAACTAATTTTGAAGTTTTTTTATCACCATGAACTATAATTTCCATAGCTTCAGCATCAGCAGTTCCTAATTGATGTACATTGACAATATCACTAGTTCTAACGGATGCTAACAAAGATCCAATTGTTACGTCCTCTGGTGAAACTACAATATCTATCTCCTTTGACACGAGATTTCTATAAGATGATTTGTTGACGATAGCAATTGTTTTTTTTGCTCCCATATCCTTAGCGAGCTTAGCAGATAGAATATTCATTTGGTCATTATTTGTAACAGCACAAAAATAATCTACTTCATTTATATTCTCATTATTTAATAATGTTTCATCTGCTATGTCATTATTCAAAACGACAGTAGATGAAAGGTCTTGAGCAACCTGCTTCGCAATATATTTGTCTTTTTCTATTAATTTAATGCTATATATTGACTCTAGCTTTTTTGCTAAAGCGGATCCTACTCTGCCACCTCCAGCTATCATGACATTATGTGGTCGAGCAGTTGATTTTCTCAATTCACTCATAAAACGCATATTTTCTTCTGTAGCCAAGAAAAATACATCATCATCAGGCAGGACGATAGTGTCACCATTAGGAATTAGATGCTTTTTATCTCTGTATATTGCAACTACACGAACCTCGACATTTGGCATATGATTTTTAAATTCAGATAATTTTTTACCTGCAAGAGGGCTATCTGGCAAGACTGTTGCACCCAAGACCTGTACTCGACCTGAAGCAAATTGAAAAGCTTGGAATGCGCCAGGATGGTCTAAAATATTTTTAACATAATCCGTTAATAGAATATTAGGGCTAATAACTTCATTAATTGAAAATGCTGATTTATCAAAGTTATCCTCATCTCTTAAATACTCATTTGCTCTCAGCCTAGCAATTCTTTTTGGTACATTATAAATTGATTTAGCCACATGACATGCTGCCATATTAACTTCATCACTACCTGTAACAGCTATTATCATGTCTGAGTTTTCAGCATCAGCAAGTTTTTGAACAGATGGATAAGAAGCCAAACCATGTATTGTTTTGATATCCATTTTTTCTCTCAAGTCTGACAAAACATCCTTATCATAATCAACAAGAGTTATATCATTTCCATCGTCTGAGAGTATTTTGGCTACGGATGAACCAACTTGACCACCGCCAAAGACTATGATTTTTTTCATTTCTTCTACTGGGTTATTTTCACGATTTCATTCTACACTAAATCAAAACAATTAATATACATATGATAGTTTTATTTATGAAAAAAACCCTTGATTTTGTTAGTAAGATTACTATTAGAGTTATAAAAATCTCGTGCTGTAACAATATTTTTGCCAGGCAATTGAAGTTTTTCAATATTTATTATTCCATCAATAGCAGCAATTGATAGTGCTTCTGATGTAAAATCTACTACTGAGCCAGTTTCAAACACATGTTTTTTATTTAAATAACTTGATTTCCATATCTTCAAACGTTCACCATATAATTGAGTTTCAGCAACAGGCCAACCAACTAGAGCTCTAATTTTACAAAATATTGTTCTACATGGCTCATTCCAATCAATTACCGCCTCATCTTTTTTTATTTTTGTTGCATAGGATGCCAAACTATTATCTTGTGCTTGGTATTTTAAATTTTGAATATCACTATTTAATATTTCTATTATTTTTTCAGAAGCCAAATCAGAGAGTTTTGTTTGTAATATCAATGAGTCATCTTCATCAAGAATTGTATAATCATAATACTTCAAAATTTTACCAGTATCTAAACCTTCATCAATTTTAAAAAAAGTGACTCCTGTATTATAATCATCATTCATTAGTGCTCTTTGAATGGGAGCTGCTCCACGCCATTTAGGAAGAAGTGAACAGTGAATATTTATAATGCCATTACTTGGTAATGATATTATCCCTAATGGTAATATTTTCCCATATGCATATATGATAAAAAGATCTGCTCTATAAGATTTAATTTTGTCGCGGAAGCTATTATCCGATAGATTGGCTGGTCTGAGAACATCTATATTATTGTCGGAAGCAAACTGCCCTACAAATGTATCTTTAATTTTTTTATTCTTATTTTGCTTAAAGTCCTGGGTAACTACTGCTGAAATCTTATGTTTGCTAGATATTAAAGTATTTAATACCTTACATGAATATTGTGGGCTTCCGAAAAATATAATGTTCAATTGAGACGCCTAATTTTAAATTGAATAAGGTACTTTTTTTCTTTGTTCAACAGTACCTTGTAATTCATGTTTTTTAATTTTTTTAGCAATTCTGTCTCTTTTCATATTGGATATATAATCAACAAATAATTTGCCATCTAAATGATCAATTTCATGTTGAATACATACTGATAATAGACCGTCAGCATTACTAATATGCTCAACACCATCAATATCAAAAAATGAATAGTCAATCTTATTATATCTCTCTACTTTTTCATAGAAACCTGGAACTGATAAACACCCTTCCTCAAAAGTAATTTTCTCATCTCTTTTAAATATCACTGGATTAACCAATATTAGTGGTTGATCTCTTTTCTCACTAACATCAATGGTGATTAATCTTATAGGTAGATTTACCTGAACTGCGGCAAGGCCTATACCTTTTGCTTCATACATCGTTTGAAGCATATCTTGTGCAATTTCCTTTAATTTTTCATCAAAAATCTCAATATTTGCTCCTTTTTGGCGCAGCTTATTATCAGGAAAATGTAGAATATTTAGTATAGTCATTATTAAAGTATTTCAAAAAGTATTGTAATTATGTTCATTTTAATAGTATAAAGTAAAAAAATATATTTTTATAAGAGTTAACAAGAAAAATGAAAAATTTATTAATTGTAGAGTCTCCCACCAAAGTAAAATCTATTCAGAAGTTCTTAGGTGCTGATTATAAAGTACTAGCGTCTGTGGGTCATGTGAGAGATTTAATAGCTAGCGCAAGAAAAGGTATAGATGTAGAAAAAAACTATAAACCGATTTGGAAAGTTTCCAGCGGCAAAAAAGATGTTATAGATGAAATTAAAAAGTTTTCTAAAGATGCAAAAACAGTTTATTTTGCTACTGACCCAGACAGAGAAGGAGAGGCAATCTCAAAACATCTATATGACATTTTAGATAAAGCAAAACTGTTGAAAGATAAAAAAACCTATAGAGTTGCTTTTAATGAAATTACCGAAAAAGCAGTTCTATCGGCTATGGAAAACCCTCGGGAAATATCAAATGATCTTTGGAATGCTTATCTTGCCAGGAGAACTCTAGACTATCTAATGGGATATGATATATCTGAGTTTTTATGGAAAAAAGTAAGTAGATATGCAAGAGGAGGTCGTGTACAAAGCCCTGCATTAAGATTAATTGTTGAAAGAGAAAACTTAATAAAGGCCTTTGATCCGGTTGAGTATTGGATTGCATCTATAAATGCCTGTACCAAAGAGGATTGTATTGACTTGGAGTTGATAAGCATTAATGGGGAGAAGATAAAAAAAGGCAAGATAACAAATATTGAGACTTCCAAAGATGCTGAGTCTATCAAAAGAGAACTTGATCAATATAAAGAAGTGATGATAAATGATATAAAAACATCTGAAAGAAAGATGAGGCCAAGTGCACCATTTACTACGGCTTCCCTTCAACGTGCTGCATATTCTACTTTAGGTTTTTCTGTTAAGCAAACATCTAGTATTGCCCAAAGACTTTATCAAGGAATTGCTTTAGAAGGCGGGACAACAGTTGGTTTAATATCATATATGCGGACCGACTCTACTAATCTATCAACTGATTGTCTAAAGGATATATCTAATTTCCTCGATTCAAAATATCCAAAACTTAAATCAAGTGAAGTAAGAAAGTACTCTAAAAAAGTTAAAAATGCACAAGAGGCTCATGAGGCAATACGCCCTACTGTAATTGAGAATACCCCAGACAAAATTAGAAAATATCTTGAAGATGCGGAATATAAACTCTATGAACTTATTTGGAAAAGAACAGTTGCTTCACAAATGATTGATGCGGTTAATCAGCAGGTTGTTATTGATTTCAATTTAGCAGAAAAATTTGGGTTTAAATATAGCGGATCATTTCTTAAACATAATGGTTTCAAAGAAATTTATGACTTATCAGAGAATGATCAAAAAGATAAGCTAAATAAAAAAATATTAGAAAATCTAAAAAAAGGAGACAAATTAAATATAAAAGATATAAATATAGAACAGAAATTTACTCAGCCACCACCCAGATATAATCAAGCAAGTTTAATTGAAGCGCTTGAAGAATTGGGAATAGGAAGACCATCAACTTATGTAACAATAATTTCAAAAATATTAGATAGTAACTATGTAGATCCAGAGGCAAGTAATTTTCAACCCACTGCTTTAGCTTCGGTTGTATGTGATACGTTAACAAAACACTTTAGCAATGATTTGGTAGATTTTGAATTCACTGCAAGACTAGAGGATAGTCTTGATTTGATAGCAAACGGTGAACAAGATCCTATGACGTGCATTAAAGGTACCTATGAACCATTTAGAATGAATTTAGAAGAAAAACTTAAAACGGTAGATATATCAGAACAAAGAGAATTAAAAAATCTTGGAACCCATCCTGATACAGGACGACCTGTCACAGTAAGATTAACAAAATATGGCCCGACAATCCAAATGGGTACTAAGGATGATGAGGAAAAACCAAAATGGGCACCATTAACATATGAAATGAAAAAAAATATAGACTCTATAACAATGGAAGATGCAATAAAGTTATTTGCTTTGCCACTCAAAATTGGAATTTATAATGGAGAAGATATATTGGCAAACATTGGACCGTATGGACCATATTTAAAAAATGGTAAAACTAATGTGAGTGTAAAACAACGTGATATATTTGATGTGAATGAACAAGAAGCTATAGAATTAATTAAAGAAAAAATTGAAATAGATGCCAATATCAATATAAATATTTTTGAAGAATCTGGTATTAAGGTTCTTAACGGTAGATATGGACCTTATGTTACTAATGGGAAAGTTAATGTAACTATTCCCAAAGATATAGAACCTAAGAGTTTAGATGAAGATAAATGTATTGAAATGATCAAAAATGCTCCACCAAAAAGAAAAGGTAAACGTAGGTTTAGAGCAAGAAAAACATGATTATCGGTAGTGCTCTGAACGCTATAGATTATCTCAGAAAAGGCAAAATCATAGGTTATCCAACAGAAGGTGTTTATGGGTTAGGATGTGACCCTTGGAATGAGGACAGTGTATCTAGAATAAATAGAATAAAAAAACGTGGAGCAGGTAAAGTATATTTATTAGTTGCATCGAATATCAATCAGCTAACTGAACTTGTAGATACAGATAATATAGCAAAAGAGGTACTAGAATCTTGGCCGGGTCATACAACATGGCTTATACCTGCAAAAAAAAATACTCCGAAGTGGCTCGTAGATAAAGATAGTGGATTAATTGCTATAAGAGTTTCAAAACACCCAACTATAGTTGAACTATGCAATCATTTTAAAAATCCGATTATTTCAACAAGTGCAAATATTAGTGGCGATGAAAACATATTAGGCAAAACAACTTTTATACATACTTTTTCACAAACGGTTGATTACTTTGTGGAAGGAAATTTAGGCAATTCTGACAAACCTAGTATAATAAGAAATATGATTACGGGAGAAAAATTGAGATAATGAAAAAATCAAAATACTTCATAAAACTTGAAATAGATTTTAAAAAATTACAGAAACATATTATTAATGAATTAAAATCTATTGACTCGAAAATAAAAATACATAAAACCAACTGGAAATATAAAACTGGTGGTGGTGGCTTAAGTTGTGAAATTTTAGGTAATAATATTATTGAAAAAGGAATGATAAATTTTTCATCTATTAAAGGAACAGTACTCCCAGAAAGTGCGTTAGCAAAAAAAATAAAAGGTGGTATAAAAAATTTTGTTGCAACTGGGGTTTCTGTAGTTATACACCCCAATAATCCATTTGTACCATGCTCGCATATGAATATCCGGTGTTTTGAGACTAACAGTTCATCTAAAAATAGTTGGTGGTACGGTGGCGGTTTTGATTTAACACCGTATTTTGTATACAAGGAAGATATAATGAACTGGCACCGATCCGCTAAGAGAGTCTGTGATAGATATAATCCTAAATTCTATAAGGAATTTAGCAAGAATTGTGATGAATATTTTTATAATAAACATAGAAAAGAAAAAAGAGGTATCGGGGGATTATTCTTTGATAATCTTAATCAACAAAATAAAGATTTTTATAGTGCCTTCTTAAATGATGTCGGGAAAACATATATAGAAAGTTACGCTGATATCATAAAACAAAGGTATAGAAAAAAATTTACTAAAACCCAAAAAGAATTTCAGTACTTGCGCAGAGCTAGATATGTCGAATTTAACCTTCTTTATGACAGAGGCACAATATTTGGGCTACAATCTGGTGGAAGGCCTGAGTCTATCTTAATGTCAATGCCACCAAAAGTGATGTGGATCAGTAAGAAAAATTCAATTCTGAATAAATATGAAAAAGATTTGAAAAAATTTTTATAGCCTATTTACCAAGAAGGTTCTTTAATAATTCTGTATTTTTTATAATTTCGTCTTCACTTAAGTTAACAATAGCTGTTGTTAATCTAGAAACACAATTCATTTTTCCAGCATCATTGCGTATATCAATATTCCATACATGTACAGATCTACCCAGGCTAGCAACTGTCGTTTTACCAGTGACATAACCGCTGGACACAGGTCTTACATGATTAGCATTTATTTCTAAACCAACTGCTTTTTGTTTTTTCATGTCAATACACATGTTCGACGCAATACTTCCAAGGGCTTCTGCAAGAACACATGAGGCTCCCCCATGCAATATCCCTCTTGACTGTCTTGTAAAATCTTCAACAGGCATCCTTGCAACAACATAGTCTTCTCCTAACTCAATAAATTCGATACCTAAATGTTTATTTAAATTGTTATTCCTTAGTGAAATAACATGTTCTAGGGTGAATTTTTCATGCCAAATAGACATTTAGCCTCCTTTGTTATATTTGTAGATAGATTAATATAGCATCTTCTCTTAAAATAAAAAGTGTTAGACTAATAAAATGAAAAAAAGTTTCCCAAATATAAGACTAAGAAGGCTTCGAAATAATAGTCCAATTAGAAATTTGATAAGAGAGAATGTGTTATCTGCACATGACTTGATACAGCCAATTTTCCTAATTGATGGGAAAAATAAAACAGAAAAGATTAAATCTATGCCTAGTATTCATAGAATGACGATTGACCTAGCTATCAAAGAAATTAAAATACTACAAAAACTTGGAATTCAAGGAATAGCACTATTTCCATGTATCAAAGATAAATATAAAGATGCCTATGGCTCAGAATCTTATAATGATGATGGTTTAATGCAAAGAGCTATTAGAAGTATCAAAAAATCAGTTAAGAACATTGCGATAATAAGTGATGTAGCACTGGATCCATATACATCACACGGACAAGATGGGATATTGAGTCCTACCAAAAAAATACTTAATGATGAAACCATAGAAATATTAGTTAAACAATCATTGAGTCATGCACGATGTGGAGTAGATATATTAGCTCCGTCAGATATGATGGATGGTAGAATAAAATCTATCAGAAAAGCGCTAGAAAATAATAAATTTGTTGATACTAAAATTTTATCTTATTCAGCTAAGTATTCTTCAAATTTTTATGGCCCTTTTAGAGATGCTGTAGGTTCAGTTAAAAATCTTGGCGCTTCTAAGAAAGATACCTATCAAATGGACTTCTCTAATAGTAAAGATGCGATTCGTGAGGCAGAGATGGATATATCTGAAGGAGCAGATATTATTATGATTAAACCTGGAATGCCATATTTGGATATTGTTTCTAAAATTAATAGTCAATTTAATGTACCTATCTTCGTTTATCAAGTAAGCGGAGAATATTCAATGATAAAAGCTGCATCACAAAATAAATGGCTCAATGAGAAAAGAATTGTACTCGAAACTCTAATGTCCATGAAAAGAGCTGGAGCGAATGCGATAATTAGTTATTATGCCAAGGATGCTTTAAAATGGATGAAATAAAGAAATTCGCCGTAATAGGAATTCCAATAAAACATAGCTTGTCACCAAAAATCCATAAGGAGTTTGCAAAACAACATGGCTTAAAAATTCAATATAAAATGATTGAACCAGATTCAGAGGAGCATTTTGAAACACATACACAAAGCTTCTTTTCAAAAAAAGGGTACGGTGCAAATATAACTATCCCTTTTAAAGAAAAAGCGTTCTTATTTGCCGATATTCATGATGAATCTACTATAGAATGTGGTTGTGCTAATACCTTGATTTCACAAGAAAATAAAATTAAATCATTTAATACAGATGGAGAAGGTTTCATTAATGACTTAACAATCAAAAAAATAGAATTGTTAAATAAAAAAATATTAGT
This sequence comes from uncultured Gammaproteobacteria bacterium, assembly GCA_913048065.1. Classification (GTDB taxonomy): domain Bacteria; phylum Pseudomonadota; class Gammaproteobacteria. The sequence goes on from CAJWVG010000005.1 coordinate 20,098, forward strand.
CATAGGAGCAGGTGGCTCTGCTAGAAGTATTATAAATTCTTTGATAAAAAATAATATCGACAAAATTGATATATTAAGCAAAACAAAAGAAAGAGTTGACCTATTAGTAGATAAATATAAAGATAAATCTAATATTTTTAATTATGAAGATGGTTCAAGCTACGATCTTGTTATTAATACAACACCAGTGAGCCTGACTAATGAAGAAATAAACTTCCCAACTAATATTTTTAACAAAATAAGTATTTCTTATGATTTATTTTATTCTAAAAATATTACAAATTTTCAAACCTGGTCTAAGAATAATGGTGCTACTAAAGCTTATGATGGCTTGGGGATGCTTATTGAACAAGCGGCTCTGTCCTATAGAATCTGGAATAGTTTTGAACCGTCGACAAAAGATTTAAAAAATAAATTAGGTTTTTAAATATTGATTTTTTAGATCAACATACCCTTTTGCTGAGTACAATAAAAACTCAAGTTCTTTATCTGTAAGTGTACGCAGTTTTTTTGCAGGGCTTCCAACATAAAGAAAACCGCTTTCTGTCTTTTTGCCTGGTCCAACTAAAGCTCCAGCTGCTATCATACTCTCAGAGCTGATAACTGCTCCATCCAGTATAATACTACCCATTCCAATCAAACATCTATCATGGATTGTACATGCATGTATGATAGCGCTATGACCAATGGTAACGTCGCTACCTATTGATAGTGGATAACCAGAAGGACAAAACTCACTAGCGTGCGTAACATGCAAGATAGAACCATCCTGAATATTAGTTCTTTGGCCGATAAAGATTGTATTTATATCGCCACGAGCAACTGAATGAGGCCACATAGCGCTATCTTTATCTATTTCTACATTGCCTATAACTGTAGCCTGTTCATCAACATATGCTGTCTCATGAATATTAGGACTAATATTATTGAAACTTCTTATCATGTTATCTATTCCTTTTAGTGAACTTACCATATATTATAATCATAAAATCAATTAGGAAGGAAAAATTTATGAGTGAAAAATTTATTATGAAAGTTGGTGAGTCGTTGGTTGCAGGTGGTCCAGCTGGAACAGCTGCTGAGCCAGAGATAGTTATAGGTGATTTAAATGGCCCATTTGGAACTGCTTTTGCAAATTTAATTGGCAATCAATCGAAAGGTCACTCAAAAGTTTTAGCGATAATGAATACTGACGTGATGGTCAAGCCTGCTACTTTGATGGTAAGCAAAGTTACTGTTAATAAAGATAGGTATACCAATATACTTATGGGTACTGTCCAAGCTGCTATTGCTAATGGTGTGCTTGATGCTGTAAGAAATGGAGATATACCTAAGGAAAAAGCAAATGAATTAGGGATTATAGTGTCTGTATGGCTAAATCCGTCTGTTGCTACTGATGATAATCTTGATCATAAAATACTATTTGATATACACAGGAAAGCAACTACCCAAGCAATACATAAGGCAATGAATAATGAGCCTGATATTGACTGGTTGCTTGAAAACCAAGACTCAATTATTCATAAATATTTTCAAATGGGCATTGATGGGAAGATATAAAAATGCTGGAAAGGATTAAACTTTATTCTCAGTTAATGAGGATGGATAAACCTATAGGTTTTTTCTTGTTAATGTGGCCAGTATTATGGGCCTTTATAATTTCAAGCGAAGGTTCACCTAATATATTTTTTTTAATAATTTTTGCAGTTGGGATAATTGCGACCCGTTCTGCGGGTTGTATAATCAATGATTATTTTGATCAAGATTTTGATTTAAAAGTAGAAAGAACAAAAAATAGAGTGCTGGCTACTAAACAAGTATCAAATAACGAAGCTCTTATTTTATTTGGCTTACTCATCTCATTATGCTTTATGCTTTTACTAATGTTGGACTTTAAAATAATACTACTTGCAATATTCTCTCTATTTTTATTGGTAATCTACCCGCTAACAAAAAGATACTTCAAAATTCCACAATTAATATTAGGAATGGCATTTGGATCTAGTATCCCGATGGTATTCATGCTTGAAAAAGGACACATAGATTATAACTGTATAATTTTATATGTACTTACCATTATTTGGGCAATAGTTTATGATACGTACTATGCGATGGCAGATAAAGATGACGATAGAAAAATTGGTATAAAATCGTCAGCTTTGTTCTTTGGCGATAATGATATAACGTACTCATTGAAGCTACACTATATTGTCATATTAAACTTTATAGTATTAGGGATAATAAATTCATTCAATATTGTTTATTATATATTTATATTGTTCTCGCTATTATGTGTCATTTATCAAAATCTACTGGTTAAATCTAGAAAACCCTATCAATGTATATCAGCTTTTGAAAACAATAATATCTTTGGATTAATAATTACTTTTGGTCTAATATTTAATTATATCTAAATAATATGAAAAACCCTGACATCAAAAACAACTGGACAGTTCAAGAATTACAGAGTATCTATAATTTACCTTTCAATGATTTATTGTGGAAGTCTCATGAAATTCATAGAAAATATCATGATCCAAATAAAGTTCAAATATCCACGCTGATGTCTATTAAAACAGGTGGGTGTCCCGAGGACTGCAAATATTGTTCACAAAGCATTAGATATGACACTGATATCAACTTAGAAAAAACTTTACCTTTAAAAGACATAATTAAACAAGCTCAAGACGCAAAGAGTGCTGGTGCTACTAGGTTCTGCATGGGAGCAGCATGGCGCAACCTTAGTCAAAGTAATTTAAAAAAAGTTAAAGAAATGGTCAAGGAAGTTAAAAAACTTGGTCTAGAGACATGTGTGACGCTAGGTATGTTAACAGGTCAACAAGCCATAGAGTTGAAAGAGGTTGGCTTAGATTATTATAATCATAACTTGGATACATCGGAAGAGTATTATAAAAGTGTTGTAACCACCAGAACCTATCAGGATCGACTAGATACTCTAGGGCATGTTAGAAATGCCGGCGTTAAGGTCTGCAGCGGAGGTATATTAGGGTTAGGTGAAGAGAACATTGACCGAATTAAATTAATCAAAGTGCTCGCTAATCTCCAAGAACACCCAGAATCCGTACCAATCAATAAATTAGTTAAGGTAGAAGGTACTCCATATTTTGATAACTTTGATGTAGATGAATTTGACTTTATCAGAGTTATAGCATTAGCAAGGATTGCTATGCCAAAATCTTATGTAAGATTATCAGCAGGGAGAGATTCGATGAATGATCAGATGCAAGCATTGTGCTTTTTTGCAGGAGCTAATTCAATATTCTATGGAGAAGAACTATTGACTACCAAGAACTCAACAATACAACATGATCAGGCCCTACTAAAAAAGCTCAAGATAAAGACTAAAGTTCCCATCACTGAAGAGAAAGATAAAAACTCCAATAACAGTAATGAAAATAAATTAAAAGATATTCCGGTATCTGTAAAAGATTTGCATAAACCTTTGGCATCGTAATATAAGTGTCAAACTTCAAAAATAGATTAAAAATAATAAAAGATGAGAATAGATATAGAGAAAGAATATCTTTATATTCAGCACAAGATACAATTGTTAGAGTTGAAGGTAAGTCTGTTACTAATTTTGCTAGTAATAATTATTTAAGCTTAGCTAATAACAAAAGTCTAAAAGGCATTTTTAAAAATTTCATCGAGAAATATGGCATTGGCTCAGGATCGTCGCCACTAATTAGTGGTTACAATAAAGAATATAAAAAACTAGAGTTATATATATCTAAACTGCTAGGTTTTGAGTCGACATTGATTACAAATTCTGGTTATCTTGCTAATGTTGGTCTACTTAACGCAATATCAGAAAGAGAAACTACAGTATTCCAAGATCGTCTAAATCATAATTCAATAATAGAAAGTTCCAGACTATCAAGAACGAATCTTATTCGATATAAACATTTAGATTATGAAGATTTACTATCAAAGATTACCAAAGCTAAATCTGCAACAAAAATAATTTATACTGATAGTGTTTTTAGTATGACAGGTGAAAAAGCTGATATTGTTGCTCTATCTAATATTGCAAAAAAAACAAAATCACTATTGTTTGTTGATGATGCTCATGGATTTGGTGTTTTAAGATTGGATAAAAAAAGATTCCCCTCATGTGTTAGTAATATAAATCTTAAAAAAGTTAAGATTGATGCTTATATAGCGACTTTTGGAAAAGCAATTGGTACTCATGGTGCCTTCATCTCAGGTTCAAAAGATATAATTGAACTACTTATTCAAAAATCAAAGCCATATATATATTCAACAGCATTACCCCCGGCCATTATAGCGACTACACTTGAAAGCATAAAAATGATAAAGAGAGATCTGAGCTTAATAACCAATCTAACAGATAATATCAGATATTTTCAAGAGTATAGTTCCAAGAAGAAATTAAAAGTAAATATTTCAGATACTGCAATACAAACATTGAAAATTGGTAATCCCAAATCTGTTATAAACATATGTAAAAAAGCAATGAAACAAGGTATTTTTATACAAGGGATTAGATATCCTACTGTGCCTAAAGATAATGACCTTATAAGGATTAATTTATGTAGCGGACACACTAAAAAACAAATACAATCACTAATAGAATTTCTAATAAAAATACAAGAGTAGTTATGGATATACTTACAGATAAAAATGTACTACTTGGGATTACTGGTAGTATAGCTGCTTATAAAGCAGCTGATATAGTTAGCAGGCTCAAAAAAGAGGGTTGTAATGTAAAAGTTATAATGACAAAAAGCTCTGAACTGTTTATTACAGAGACGACTCTTGAGGCTCTATCAAATAATAAAGTACTATCTGAAGATACAAGTAATTCTACAAAATCAAATTTTGCTCACCTAGACTTGGCTAAATGGGCAGACATAATATTAATTGCTCCATGTACTGCTAATTTTATGAATAAACTCGGAAATGGCCATGGAGATGGTTTACTCTCTACAATCTGTTTAGCTTTTACTAAAACTATTTTTATCGCACCCGCAATGAATCCAGATATGTGGAATAATAAAGTCACCCAGGCAAGCATCGATAAGTTAAATGCAGCTGAGATAAAAATAATTGGGCCTAACTATGGTAGTCATGCCTGTGGTGATATCGGTTATGGCAGAATGTCAAATCCAGAAAAAATAATAGAGAGAATTAAAGAAAAAAGTAAAATAACAAATCTATCAGGTTGTAGAATATTAATAACTGCAGGACCCACAAGAGAGCCAATTGACCCTGTAAGATTTTTAAGTAATTATAGTTCTGGTAAGATGGGGTTTGCAATGGCTGTCGCAGCAAAATCTATGGGTGCAAGTGTAGAGCTTATTTCTGGTCCGGTAGCGATAGAATCAGTTAAAGATGTTAAGACTAGCTATATTGAAACATCATCAGAAATGTTGAATGCTGTAATGTCTAGAGTACAAGATTTTGATATTTTCATCTCTACAGCTGCCATAGCAGATTATAAGCCTATCAATTACTCTACTAGCAAACATAAAAAGAATGAAAATAATATAAATATTGAATTTACACGTGGTACAGATATCTTGAAAACAGTATCAGAAAAGTATAAAAATATATTTACAGTAGGCTTTGCTGCAGAAACTGATTCGTTGCAAAAAAATACGATAGAAAAACTTCATAAAAAAAATCTTGATATGATTGTTGGAAACATAGCTAACCATGAACTTGGACTAGGTTTTGAGTCAGATTATAATAAAGTAACAATATTTTCTCATAATGGAACTAAAGAAATTGATGAAGATAAAAAGACTAATATTGCATTAAATATTGTGGATTTCATTGCTGAAGAATATTCAAGAAAAATAAAAATTGTCAAATCAGATGCTAAATGAAGTAAAGGTTAGGATAAATGATAAAAATTTAAGAGATATCCCATCTTTCTCAACGCCTGGGTCAGCTGGTTTAGATCTACGAGCATCATTAGAATCACCACTAGAGCTAAAACCAGGTAAAACAGAACTTATTCCAACAGGAATATCCATATATATAGAAAATAAAACTCATGCAGCTCTTATATTGCCTAGGTCAGGTTTAGGTCACAAAAATGGCATAGTGTTAGGTAACTTGGTGGGATTAATAGATTCTGATTATCAAGGACAGTTGTTTGTATCATGCTGGAATCGGGGTGGCACCGAATACACTATCGAACCATATGATAGAATTGCTCAATTAATATTTATAACGATAGAGCAACCAAAGTTCACTATTGTTGATGATTTTAAAGAAACTATAAGAGGGGAAAGTGGTTTTGGCTCTTCAGGGAAAAAGTAGGTTAGATATAGTTAAGGATGCATTTCGCGCATATGACATAAGAGGTACATACCCAGAACAAATAGATGAGGATTTGTTTTATCAAATTGGAAAATCAATAGCTACAAAGATTCAAAAGGAATCAAACGAAAAGAAAATTATTATATGCATGGATGGAAGATTAACTGGTCCATTACTCAAAAAAAGTCTGATAGCAGGGTTGATTGATACAGGAATAGATATTATAGACATAGGTATTTTGCCAACACCATTATTATATTTCTCATTATATCACCTAAAGATAGACAATGGATTAATGATAACAGGGAGTCATAATCCTAAAAATTATAATGGCATTAAAATTGTCATAAATAAAAAAACACTATTTAATGAACATATAATGAGATTGTTTGAAACCATTAAAAATTCTGATTATGTCAATAGCAGAGAAAAAGGAGTTAAAGAATTTAATAATGAGATAGTTGACGAATATATAAATGAGATAAGAACGACTATAACAATTAAAAATCCATTCAAAGTAGTTATTGATTGTGGAAATGGTGTAACTGGTGCAATTACAGAAAGAATTTTTAATGCTTTTAATGTTGATCATGAAATAATTCATGAAAACGTCGATGGCAATTTTCCAAATCATCCACCAGATCCATCGAATGAAAATAATTTACTTGATATCAAAAAAGCAGTTGTGAAAACTCAATCAGAATTAGGAATTGCATATGATGGTGATGGTGACCGTATCATTGCAATAAATGCAGATGGTGAAGTAATTTGGCCAGATGAATTAATGATAATTTTCAGTAGAGATATATTAAAAAGAAATAAAAATGCCAAGATAGTTTATGATGTTAAATGTACAGCTAATTTAGAAAAAGAAATCAAAAAAAATGGTGGTATACCAATATTATCCAGAACCGGTCATTCATTTATTAAAAAAGCGATTACTGAGGAAAAAGCTAAGCTTGGTGGAGAAATGAGCGGACATATATTTTTTGCTGATAAATGGTATGGCTTCGATGATGGAATTTACACATCGCTTCGCTTGCTAGAAATCTTAACAAATAATAAGACGTCAAATATTCTAACTAATCTTCCTAAATCTATTTCTACGCCGGAGATAAACATACCCTTTGATGAAAACAATCATATTATATTCATGAAATCATTTGTCGAACAGTCAAAATTTGAAGGGGCAAAAATAGTTGATATTGATGGGTTAAAAATAATATATGATGATAGTTGGGGTTTGATAAGATGTTCCAATACAACATCTAGTATAGTTCTAAGATTCGAAGCTGATACAGACATAGCGATGAAAAATATAAAAAGTATGTTTAAGAAAATTATGCTAAGAATAGATAACGCCCTTATTATCCCCTTTTAAAAAAATCATAAAATAAATCTTGATTTTTGATACATTATGTATAATATTCTCTATGCATGTATACGTTTTAAGTGAATATTCACTTATATATACTTTATGGAGGGTAAAATGGATTTAAAACAATATCTTGAAAAACAAGGCCTCAGTATTAGCAAGTTTGCTAAGATGTGTGATTTACCTGAGATTACTGTTACAAAATATAAGTATGGGGATAGAATTCCTAATAAGCTTAATATGAAAAAAATCTATGCGGTTACAGATAAAGAGGTAACACCTAATGATTTTTATAAGATAAAAAAAAATACTAAGAAAGATAATTCGGTAGTTTATAGAAAAAAAAGTAGCATAACGCCAAATACAGCAAATATTCTTACAGAAGCTCTACCGTATATTCAACAACTCTCCAATAAAGTCATTGTAATTAAATTTGGTGGGAATGCTATGATCGATGGTTCATTAAAAAATAATTTTGCAAGAGACATAGTTCTTTTAAAACAGGTTGGTTTACACCCTGTAATTGTTCATGGTGGTGGACCTCAAATTACTACTCATCTAGAAAAACTAGGTATTAAATCTAAATTTGCCAATGGAATGAGAATAACTGACCCTGAATCAATTCATATAATAGAAATGGTATTAGGGGGCTTGGTTAACAAAGATATCGTTAATTCTATTACTTCACATGGCGGTAAAGCGGTTGGTTTATCTGGTAAAGATGGCGGTTTAATAAGAGCGAAAAAAATTATTGGTGAAGGCGAGTTTAAGAATATCGATTTTAAAAATACTGGTACAGTACAAAGCATAGATCCAGAAGTAGTGAGTCTTTTAGATGGCTCACCATTTATACCAGTTATTGCGCCTATAGGCATTGGTGATGATGGAACTACTTATAATATTAATGCAGATTTAGTTGCAGGTAAAATCGCACATATTTTACAAGCTAATAAATATTTAATTCTAACTAATACTACTGGTATTTTAGATGGTGATAAACATTTAATAAAATCAATAAATGCAGGTAAAGTTAAAAAATTAATAAATCAAGGTGTTATATCTAAAGGTATGCTACCTAAAGTAGAGTCCGCTCTTGAAGCTGTCTCGTATGGTGTTGAACATGTACAAATAATAGATGGTACTGTTGACCATGCTGTGCTACTTGAATTATTTACAGATGAAGGTATTGGCACAATGATACGAAGGTTATAAATTGCTTGATTATCTCTACCTTCTTTTAATTTCAATAATATCAAACATTTTTTCAGCGTTCTCTGGTGGTGGTGCGGGTGTTATACAGTTACCAGCCATACTTCTATTATTTGATATAAATTTCATTAAAGCACTGGCAACCCACAAGGTAGCTACTGTTGCATTGGGTATTGGTGCAACTATAAAATTTATGTCAGTAGTTAAATTTAATAAAGTATTAATGTTAAAATTACTTTCTTTTGGATTGCCAGGAACAATAATAGGTGCTTTTATTATTGTCGATACGAATGAAATATTGTCAAAGTTTTTGTTAGGACTTCTAATTATCTTTATAGGATTATATTCCTTTAAAGAAAAGAAATATGGAGAATATCAAAAAGTATTCACTAATAACCTAAAAAATAACTTAATTGGTTTTTGTATAATATTTCTAATAGGATTATTAAATGGTTCATTATCTGCCGGCACTGGTTTAATTTTTACTGTAATATTAATATCTTGGTATGGAATGGATTACAAAACAGCTATAGCATATACTCTCATTGTTGTGGGCTTATTTTATAATTTGATAGGCGCAATAACTTTAAGCTTACACACAGACCTTGATTTAAAAATATTGCCTACTCTTTTTATTGGCTCTTTGATTGGAGGTTATATTGGAGCGAAAATATCATTAACAAAAAGTAATAAATTTATTAAGAGCACTTATCAGGCAATTACCATATTAGTTGGTTTAACATTAATTATATAATTAAGCTTTATATTTAGACATGTAGTCATACATGGAGTTAAGTAAATTATCCATAGAGCCATCTAATTTCATATAAGCAACAATGTCGTCTAAATCTATAAGAGAATGCACAGGTATTTTATATTTATCCTCAATCTCTATTGATGCACGATCTTTTAATCCTAATTCCATACGGTCAAAACATACAAGAACAGAGCTTGGTTTTGCATTATTCTTTTCTAATAATTCTATTGAGTCAATTATTGATTTGCCGGAAGAAATAACATCATCTACGATTAGTGCTAGTCCATTTGGCTGGAAGCCGAGAAATATTCCAGTTTCTCCATGGTCTTTTGCTTCTTTTCTATTAGAAGAATAAGGTTTGTTTAAGTTATTAGATAAGAATAAATTATTGCTAATTGAAGATGCTAAAGTTATGCCTTTATATGCTGGACCAAAAATAAAATCAAAATTAATTTTGTTAGAAATAATACTATTACAGTAAAATTTTGTTAGAGAAGATAATAAAAGACCATCATTACATAGTCCTGTATTAAAAAAATAAGGGCTTTGCCTACCTGATTTTAGTGTAAAACTGCCAAAACGTAGTATTTCATGATTTAATGTGAATTCGATAAATTGTTTTTTAAGGCTGTTCATCTATATATCTAGTAATATAGATATATTAGCATAGAGATAAAAAGATTATGGTAGTTTTGACATTAAATGTGTGTGGGATTAGAGCAAGCCAGAAAAAAGGTCTATTTAAATGGCTATCTAGAGCAAAGGCGGACATTATTTGTCTACAAGAAGTGCGAGCAACAGAAGAACAGATTGACACAAAGGAATATAGTATAAAAAATTACACAAGATATTTATCTGAGGCTATTAAAAAGGGCTATAGTGGTGTCTGTATTTATGTAAAAGAAACACCATTAAAAATAAGCAAAACATTTGGTTCAAAATTTCTCTCTGATGAGGGGAGATTCATAGAGCTTGAGCTTGCAAAAGTAAGAGTAGTATCTGTATATTTTCCTTCAGGATCCTCTGGCGATGTTAGGCAAAATATTAAATATGATTTTATGAATAAATTTGAAAAATATATGAAGAAAATAAAAGAAGATAAAAAACCAACTATAATATCTGGTGACTGGAATATCGTACACAAGGAAATTGACATCAAAAATTGGAAGTCAAATCAAAAGAATTCTGGATGTTTACCAAAAGAAAGAGAGTGGTTAGATAAAATATTTTATAAATATGGGTTTGTAGATGCTTTCAGAGAAGTTAATAGTGAACCAAATAATTATACCTGGTGGTCAAACAGAGGTAGGTCATGGGAAAATAATGTAGGTTGGCGCATTGATTATCAAGTAATTACCCCTAATAGCAAATTAAAAACGTTAGATGCTAAAATATATAAAAGCAAAAGGTTTTCCGATCATTCACCATTAATAGTAAAATATCAATTTTAATATGATAAATAATTTAAAATCCATAATAAACCCGTACTTAGAAAAGAAAATGCTCATAACTTTATCTATGGGCTTTGTTTCTGGTGTTCCTCTATTATTAACTATTACATTGCTTCAAGCGTGGTTAACCGATGAAGGCATTTCAAAATCTACCATTGGGTTATTTGCTCTAGTAGGGCTTCCTTACTCTTTAAAATTTATTTGGGCTCCAATATTTGATCATATTACTTTAACAAAGCTAGGCAGAAGAAGAAGTTGGCTTTTAATTACACAAATTTCACTTATCATATCTATAATTTTTCTAGGTATGGCTGATCCATCTATGAATGCTGTTAATGTTGCTATACTGGCAACACTCGTGGCTTTTTCATCAGCATCACAAGATATTGTGATTGATGCTTATAGAAGAGAATCTCTTTCTGATGAGGAACAGACTATCGGTGCATCTGCATATGTGCTTGGATATAGAATAGGTGCTTTAGCGGCTGGTGCTGGGGGCCTAATCTTAGCTGACTACATGACATATCAAATGGTATATGCATTTATGTCAGTAGTAATGATATATGGTGTTATCATTACGATTATTGCTAAAGAACCCGAACAACATTATGAGCCTTCTGGTTTTGCAGCAGCTATTTATAAACCATTTATAGAATTCTTTAACCGACATGCATCCATAACAGTTCCTGTCTTAATATTGCTTTTTATCTTATTGTATAAAATTGGAGATACAATGGCTCATTCATTAAGCACAAATTTCTACCTAGATATCGGCTTTACGAAAACCGAAATAGGGGCTGTTGTGAAATTTTTTGGCTTATTCGCTACATTAATAGGTGCTTTTGCTGGTGGCTTGATATCTTTAAAAATAGGTTTATTCAAATCATTGTTTATTTTTGGAGTATTCCAGGCTATAGCAACACTTGGGTTTTCGATTCTTGCTTTTGTTGGAAGCAATATATATTTACTGATAACCGTTATATCCTTGGAGAATTTGGCAGCTGGCATGGGCTATACAGCATATCTAGCATTCATTGCAAACATGACAAACAAAAGATTTACTGCTACACAGTTTGCACTCATGACAGCACTAATGTCTCTGCCAAGAACACTATTTTCTGGGTCTTCTGGATTTTTAGTTGAAATGATGGACTGGGAATTATACTTTGTTTTCTGTTCGCTTATAGCTTTTCCTGCTCTAATAATACTAATACAATTAAGAAGGAGCTTAAAACTATGAAAATCTTTAATACAGCTGATTTATGTGATGATCATCAGGATATTCAAGTAGCTGAACCTATGTTTAAATCATATGGACAAAGAAAAAAGTTTTTTGGGAAAATAAGAACAGTTGAGGTCCTAGATGATAATTCTTATGTAAAAAGACTAGTCGATGAAAAAGTCAACGGGGACGTTATGGTTATTGATGGGAGAGGATCAAAAAAATGTGCTCTCCTAGGTGATAATCTTGCGAGAATCGCAGCGGATAATGGATGGGCTGGATTTATAATAAATGGTTGTATAAGAGATTCGGAAATTATCAGCACAATTGATATTGGAATTAAGGCTATTAATGTTATGCCTAATAAAAGCCAAAAGAAAGATCAGGGTAGCTATAAAAAAAGTTTAAGCTTTGCCAATGTAATATTTAAGGAAGGTGATTATACATACTCAGACTCAGATGGAATCATTATATCAAAAGATTTGCTTTTTCGTGATGATTTAAATAAGTCAGAAAATTCAATCATCCCCTATAAATTAGCAATATATACGAAGACATATAAATGATGACCAATATTATAATAGAAACAAAAGATATCACATTATATAGAAATGATTCAAAAATCTTTGAGGGAATATCACTAGATATAGAAAAAACAAAGCTATTAAATATCTTTGGAAGAAATGGCTCTGGTAAAACGTCGTTACTGAAAATATTGACTGGTGTGACAGAACCGACATCCGGAATAGTATTGAATAGAAGTGATGATGAGACATTATATGAAAAAATTATATATGTAGGGCATAAGAGTGGATTAAAAAATAATTTAACAGTTAATGAAAATCTTTATTATTTTATTAAACCAGAAGAGCAGAACAAAACAACTAAAATAGACAGGGCTTTAGAAATTTACCAAATGATGCACTGTAAAAATATATTAGTTAAAAATTTATCACATGGACAACAAAAAAAAGTATCTTTGATGAAGACTATAATAGCTGATGCTAAAGTATGGATACTAGACGAGCCTTACAGCGCATTAGATGCGGAAAGTATCAAAATATTTGATATGACAATAGAGAATTATATTAAACAAGAGGGGTCTGTAGTTGTCACTAATCACAAAAAAATAACAGAAAACAGCTGGAGTAAGAACTACCAACTAAATTAATGAAAGATTTATTACAAATTATAAACAAAGAATTTCTTCTAGTTGCAAGATCTGGATATGGGGTATTTATGCCGGTTGCATATTTACTGATAATAATGATTTTATTTAATATATCAATAAGCTTTGTTGACAAAAAAATCACTCAAGAATTAATACCATTAATGATTTGGATTTCATGTCTACTTATATGCATACTGAATTTAGAAACGATTTTTAAAGAAGACTATGAGGATGGAAGCTTAGAAATGTTTTTAATTAATAAAAAAAATATAGAGTCTACAATAATCGCAAAAATTTTTACTCATTGGGTTTCATCTAATTTTCCTGTTGTTATTATTGCTCCAATGGTTGCTTTATTGCTTGGTCTAGACTCACACACCGCCATGATTCTTTTTATAAGCCTATTGATTGGTACACCTTCATTAACATTAATTGGATCTATTGCAGCAGCACTAACAATAAGTCTAAGATCAAATAAAATTCTTTTATCACTGATGGTGTTGCCATTATATATTCCAATATTAATTTATGGGACTAATGCGGTGAATAACTCTTATTTTGGAATAAGCTATCAAGGTGAAATAACAATGATGATTCTGCTATTCATACTTTTTTTATTGATAACACCATTTACATGTGCAAAAGCTCTTCTAGTTGCACTAGATTGATTTTATCCAATTAGTATTTTTTTCATGATCCATGAGCGTATTTCTAGCCGACATTAATATCGCTAATAAAAGATAAGCGGTGAAGCCAATTGTAGTATATATTAAAGGATATAACATTTCGCTAGCTATTGAAGGTGAGCTGAATTTCATTACAGATGGTCCTTGATGTAAAGTATTCCACCACTCTACAGAAAAATGAATAATTGGAATGTTTATAAAACCAACTATCGCAAGAATGTTTGCTGCTTTAGCGCCTTTGCGATAATCATCATATGAATAATATAAAAAGATGATTGAAAGATAAATAAATAATAATATTAATTCTGATGTAAGCCGTGCATCCCATACCCACCATGTTCCCCACATTGGCTTACCCCAAATAGAGCCTGTTATCAAAGCAAGAAATGTAAAAATAGCCCCATTTTTTGCTGATGCGATTGATAATATTTCAAATACCTTTATCTTCCATATAAGAGAAATCACAGAGCAAACGAATACAGATGTATAAGCAAATAAAGACAGCCAGGCGCTTGGTACATGAACATAGATAATACGAAATGCATCCCCTTGTTGGTAATCAGAAGGTGCAACAAAAAGACCTAAATACAAACCATAAGATATAAATAATAATGAAAAAAGAAATGCCCACGGTATTATTTTTGAAGAAAAAAAATAAAAGTTCTTTGGTGATATATTCTGAAAAAGTTTTTTAAACATAGCTCTTAATTCGTATTTTATGATACCATAAAAAAAAGCTAAAACTAATGAAACACATAACAAAGAATAGTCATCTAAAGAAATATGAATCAGTACAAACTACATGGAATAAAGGAAAGTTTGGCAAATATAAGATTCTGAGGAAAATTAACAAACAGGCTTATGACTTATCAACGGCTTCTAAAAAATAGCTTCAATAACTGATTTCCAGTCATAATTAACGTCAGATATAACAAAGAATTCCTTGTTTATGAAAGTCTTGTTTTTATTATATCTCAAAGGCTGCATAAACTTATCTACCACGACACCCCCAGCTTCCTCAATTAATGATTGTCCTGCAGCTGTGTCCCATTCATGTGTAGGCCCTAATCTAGGATAAAAACATCCTTGGCCAGATGCAATATAACCAAATTTCAGGGCACTAGAACATTTAATAAACTTCGGTGAATAAATTTTATTTGCTAACAAATGTAGAATATTTTCATTTATCGAAGTACTGGTATAGATAATATTAGGGTGATCACAGTTAACTTTTTTCGTATATAGTCTGGTTGGTTGATCATTTTTTTTCTTCAAATAAGCACCTATCCCTTTATATGAATAATATAGATCTTGAGTTATAGGCGAATAGATAAAACCCAAAATAGGAAAATCATTATGTATTAAAGATATACATATGCAGAACTCATTGCCTTTATTCATATAATTTCTGGTACCATCTAGTGGATCAATTAGCCAAAAACATGAGTGTCTATCTTGACCTTTATAATCTTCTTCTGAGATTATAGGTATTTCTGGAGTTATAAGCCTGAGTCCTTCTGTTAAGATTTTATTGGAGCCAATGTCAGCATCTGTTACAGGTGTTTTATTTTCCTTAGTAACATAATTTAAATCCGTATCGTGCAATTTTATTTGCAATGCTCCAGCCTCAAAACATATTTTCTGGAGAGATGGAAGTATTTCATTGAACCTATTTTTATTTAACATTGTTCAGGCCATATTTATATATATACAATGCAGCTAATGCACGTGAATCTATGTTTTTATTTTCATTTAAAAAACTACTAAGATTTTGTTTCGCACATTTTTCAATAATTAACTCTTCGGGTTCATCTCCAGGTAATTTTGATGGTGAAAGACCTTCAGCTAAAATAATATAAGTTTTATGATCAATATATCCGGGCGCTAAATCTAGAGTGTAAATGTGTTTCAACATAGTAGACTTAAAACCAATTTCTTCTTGTAATTCTCTATTTGCAGCATCCAATATCAACTCACCTTCATCAATTTTACCTTTTGGGAATGTTAATGAATAATCATCAACAGCAGCTGCATATTCTTTTATGAAATAAAATTCATCGTTCAAAATAGGCATGACCATAACAGCTCCATACCCAGTTCCAGAAATAACTTCATACTCGCGGTGAACTTTATTCTCGAACTCGATATCAAGTTTCTCAACTTTAAAAAGTTTTGTTTTCGTAATGATTGATTTATTTTTGATGGTAGGCATTATAAAATGATTATATATATTTTCACTAGAGATGATACAGTAAATAACATGGAATTAAAAGACAACAAATATTATCTTATTGACCTTGATGGTGTGATATTAGACACCAGCTATGATAATCATTTTTGGCAAGTTCATATACCTGATGTTTATGCAAAAAAAAAGTCGATCTCTATGGAAGATTCTATTAAAGTAACTCATTCTCTTTTTAACTATAAAAAGAAAACAAAAGATTGGTATGACATAGATTACTGGTCAAATATACTCGATATTGACATAAAAGCCGAAAAAGAGAAAAAGGAAAATATGAATAGAATGTCCTATAAGGAAGGAGCTATAGAGGTTCTAGATAAAATGAAAAAACTCAACAAAGAACTCTATTTGGTAACAAATGCCCATAAAAAAACATTAGAAATAAAACTACAAAAATTTCATATCAAAAAATATTTTAAACAGATGATATGTTCGCATGAGCTCGGTTATATTAAAGAAGATATCCAATTTTGGCATGTCCTTAGAACGAAACTCAATATTAACTATTCTAAGTCCTTACTAATAGAAGACACTATGGATAATATTAGTTCTGCTTATCACGCCGGCTTAAGAAATTTTATTTATATCACTGATGATAAAGAAACAAATAATAAAGTTAATGCACAATATATAAAAGCTTTTTCAGAACTTGCCTCTAGCTTTTAAAAATGAGAGTCTACTAAACTCAAAAGAACTAGGAAAAACTTCATCCACATATAAAATTTTTTTTGAAAATTTATATAAAGATATTCTATGAATAGAATCATTAATCATTCTATAGTTTGTTTTAATTCTCCGAAATCTTTTTGAGTTTAATATATATGTCCCTAAAGACTTAGTGCCAAGAATTTTCAAGAATCTCTCACGGCCTGACACATGTTTTTGTGGCATGAACGTGTGAGCCTCGATGCTAGGATATAAGGATGTTGACAAAATAACTTTTCTAAATACTCCAAAGGCTTTGACTTTGTCAAATAAGTGATACGCGCAAGTCCTCGATGACAGCAAGGATGTCTGTGAAATAACTTTTACTTTAAAATTATGGTTAGGTAAAGATGTTAATTTGTTTGTTAAAGAATTACAGTCGATGATGCTTAATTTTGTTTTGAGACCTAATCCTTTTATTTTAGATTCATTTTTCCAGTTTGAAAGATATTTGTATTTCATATTTATAATTGAATAGTTTCAGATGATTCTTTACCCCATCTTTTTATTAATTTTGATTTACTCTTTTCATCAAGTAAATCTAACCTTTTATGAGACTCTTTAATTAATGGGTAATTATTAATAGCATCTTCTGGTGTAGCGAGTTTGAAATTATGATTAATCCCTGACTGCTTATTGCCCAAATATTCTCCAGCTCCTCTTAGTTTTAAATCTTCTTCAGCTATTGCAAAACCACTTGTATAATCTTCTAAGGCTTTCAATCTAGAAAATGCTTTTTCAGACAAAGAGTCTTTACTGACTAAATAACAATAACTTTGTTTGTCGCACCTACCTACTCTTCCTCTAAGTTGATGAAGTTGTGATAAACCAAATCTATTAGGATCCTCTATAACAATACATGTAGCATTTGGTACATCAACACCAACCTCTATCATGGTAGTACAAACAAGAATCTTAATTTTGCCCTTGATAAACAGATTCATTATTTTTGAGTTTTCTTTAGAATCTTGCCTTCCATGCAACATTGAAATCTTTTCTGACGTAAAGATACTACAGAGTTCATCATATATACCTTTAACATATTCAGCTTCATGTTCTTCTGTGTAATCTATGCAAGAGCATACCCAATATACTTGGTTATTGTTACTTAATATCTTTCTAACTTTTTCATACAATGATGGCCTGTCAAGATGAGATATAATTTCTGTTGATATTATTTTTCTATTTTGAGGCATATCCTTTATTACTGTATATTCTAAACCTTCATATAGCACAAGGGATAATGATCGAGGTATTGGTGTCGCTGATAAATATAGCTCATGCGCCAGATAATCTTGATCTTTATTTTTTTGTGATAAAAGTACTCTCTGATTTATTCCAAATTTATGTTGCTCATCTACTATTATTAATCCTAGATTTTTGAAACAAACATCGTTTTGAATCAAAGAATGAGTTCCTATAACAATATCAATATTGCCCTCAAGTAAATCCTTTAAAATAGAACTTTTACGACTTGAGGATATGTTATTTTTTAGACAGACAATGCTCACATTATGTTTATTAAGTAACTTAACGAAGGTATCTGTGTGTTGGTCAGCAAGTATCTCGGTTGGAACAAGAACTGCTGTCTGTAAGCCAGATTGTTTAGTATATAAAGCAGCAATGATTGCAATTACTGTTTTACCAGAACCAACATCACCCTGAATTAATCTTTTCGTTGGAAAGTCTTTCAAAAAACTTTTCTTGATGACTTCTGAAGCTTCAAGTTGCGATGATGTTAATTTAAAAGGTAGAGATTTTTGAAAATTTTTGACAGAATTTTCATTTATAGAAAAACTATATGATTTTGATTTTTTTGATGCTTCCTTGGCATTTGATAAAAGTAATTTATAAGCCAAAAGTTCCTCAACAATAAATCTTTGTCGGCCTGATTCAAAAAGTAAATTGGACTGTTCATAATTATCAGATGAAGGGAAATGGCAGTATTCTAAAGCATCAAGATAATGAGGTATCTGAAGATCGCTCAATAATTTATCATCAAAGACATCATCATTAGATTGACTTTTTATATACATAAAAGCATCTTTAATAAATTTACGTATTTTATTTTGTGATATGAGCTTTCTAGTTTTGTAATAAGGGACAACATTTTCAATAGTTTTATTTTTTTTAATGATTTCTATTTCTGGGTGTATCATTTCTTTTAATTTTCCCTTGAAACGAATAATGCCTGTAAAACGGATTTTCATACCAACTTTTAGACCTGAATATATTATAATTTTATGGATAAATCTTATCTGTATAGTTGAGCCTCCTATATCTACATTTAGTATTAGGTTTGGCTTGAAGCCTTTTGTTTTTATTATATTGGTAATTGCTCCGACAAAAAGACACTGGTCACCGGATGTAACTGATATAATGTCTGTAAGCTGTGTTTTATCAATTAAAAAAGAAGGTAAAAATAAAATTAGATCGCTTATTCTTCTAATGCCAATTTTATATAACTGGTTTTTTGTTGCAGGCCCAACTCCCGGCAAACCTTCTAAATCTTTATCATCTAATCTTTTTTGTGTGATCATGAAAACTAAACATCAGAGAATACTATTGCGTCTATTTCTATCTGTACATCTTTTGGTAGTCTGCTTACTTCAACCGCAGCTCTTGCAGGGTAAGGTTTCATGAAAAACTTCTCCATCGCCTCATTGACAGCTTGAAAATTTGCCAAGTCTTGCAAGTAAACGTTTATTTTTACAATATCTGACAAAGTGCATCCTGACTCTTTGACTATCTCAGAAAGGTTTATGAATACCTGGTTTATTTGAGGTATAAAATCTTCGCTGATAACTTCCATGGTATCTGGGTCTAGTGGAATCTGCCCTGATATAAATATATAATTACCAGCTTTTATAGCCTGTGAATAAGCGCCAATAGCTGATGGGGCTTTTTTAGTATTTATTGATTTGATTTTACTCATGGTTTTTTCCTTACATAACCGTCTTTTGATAACTTTTCTAGATATTCATGCCAATATGTTTTGTAATTTATCGATAAATCATATAGATAGTCCCAAGAGTATAAACCCGTATTATGGCCATCATCAAAATTTATTTTGATGGCATAATTACCAACAGGTTCAATTGCGTCTATGCCAGTGTGTTCTTTCCCCTTTTGCAGTACTTCTTGGCCAGGTCCATGCCCTTTAACTTCAGCTGATGGTGAAAAACACCTTAAATATTCAGTTGTAAGATTAGCATTAACACCATCTTCAAATGTTAATGCTAAAGTATTAGTTTTCTTTATGTATCTTATTTCAGTCGGCTTAATCATTATAGTTAGTATATATTTATATTTAAACTATTTCACTGCCTATTCATCAGTAGCCTTGTTATCTTTAATACCTGCCCTAGGATGAGATTTATTGTATATACTTTTTAGATGCTCGAAATCCAGGTTGGTATATATTTGTGTTGTGCTGATGTCTTCATGACCTAAAAACTCTTGTACAGCGCGAAGATCACCAGAAGATTCTAATAAGTGAGTAGCACAAGAGTGTCTCAATGTATGAGGACTAATTTTACAATTCAAACCAATAACTTTACACCAATAATCTAATCTTAACTGAACAGATCTATTTGAAAGTCTTTTGCCAAATTTATTCAAAAAAAGAGCTTCGTCTTTTGTTTTACTTTCTCTATTATCAATCCATTTTCTTAGTGCTTTAATAGCCTGAGAACCAATTGGTAAATATCTTTGTTTATTGCCTTTACCTACAACTGATAAGATCCGATCACTAAAATTAATGGAGGTTATATTAAGAGATGTGATTTCGCTTAGTCGAAGTCCTGAACTATACATGAGTTCAATCATTGCTTTATCACGAAATGCAGCAAATGAATTTTCAGGGATTCTACATAATTGTTCAATTTGTTCAATAGATAAAATATATGGTAGTTTTTGTGATTTCTTTGGAGTAATTATTTTTTTTGTAGGGTTTATAGTGATTATTCGTTTTTTAGTTAGATAGTTAAATATTGATCTAATAGAAGAAGCTTTTCTGGACAAAGATGTTGCCGAAAGACCTCTACGATGTAATTTATTGATATAACTCTGTATGATTTCACTGGTGATATCGCTCAATGATACAATACCAATGTCTAAAAGATATAATTCAAATTTTTGAAGATCTAAGAAATAGTTTTTATGAGTCGCGGGACTATACAGCTTTTCGTATTTAAGATAAGAAAAAAATAATTTACTAGCGGATTTAAAGTTATTCGTTCCAGACATTATCGTATTCATATGTGCTTGGACCAACTAGAGTAAGATTAGTAGCTTCATTTTGTGATTCAGACGCATTACCCCAATTAATTTTTAGTGTTCCGCCTTCTTGCTCAACATTAATGCTATTTTTTTGATGGTTGTCTTTTAAGAAATTTTGAATGCAAAATGCACCAGCTGCAGAAGCCGCACTCCCACAAGATTTTGTCCAACCAGCGCCTCGTTCATTTACCTTAATAATCAAATTAATAGTCGGATCAGAAATTAATTCATGATAATTGAGAAGAAAAGATATGTTGGCCCCATCATCATATACGCTGTTTAAAATATTTGATATATGTTCTTTATGCGTATAGCAATCCTTAGAAAAGACTACGCAATGAAAATTACCGATCAATATGGGGGCATAGCTAAAAGATAACTTCCCATTTTCCGTTGAAGACTCAACATGGCATACAATATTCTCACTTTCAAAGGTCAAATCTGAACTATAATTACTAATCGGTGATTCCAATAGAAAAAATGGAGCGCCCATGTCGATAGAAATATTATTTTCATCTACATATCGAGCTTCATAAGCAATATCCCCAACAATTATGGAGCATGATGAAAAATTAAATTTTGTTTTAAGATAGAGCATAATGGCACGCATGCCATTGCCACACTGTTTTGCTTGAGTACCATCTTGATTATATATGATACACTCAACAGAATTATTATTACCTAGCTTGATTATCAATAATTGATCACAACCAATAGTCTCTCGTGAACATAATGATAAAATTAATTCTGGTTTAAATTTGATATTTTGAGATGTATTATCAATTATGATGAAATCATTACCCTGGCTGTTCATTTTAGTAAACGCTATCGACATTTAATTATTCCACGGCTAAACCAAACATTTTTTTTCATTTTCTAAGATTTGTTCAATAGTATCTCTTATTCTGATTTTTTTAATATCTGTATCTTTAGCGAGATACTCATCGATTTTAGGGCGAGTATTATAATTTGATGACAAGACAAACCCATAAGCACCTACATTTTCAACACATAAGTAATCACCTTGCTTAACGGAAAGCATTCTATCCTTGCCCAAAAAGTCCGCCGTTTCACAGACTGGTCCTACTACATCAGAGAGAATTTTTTTATTCTTAGTTTGAGAAACTTCTTTAATAGCGTGATATGCACTATATAATGGTGGCCTAATTAAATCGTTCATTCCAGCATCTACAATTAAAAAATTTTTTGATGGCGATTTTTTTGTATTAATTACTTTAGTTACTAAAATCCCTGCATCACCTACTATTGATCTTCCAGGCTCTATGAGGAGCTTTAAATCTAGGGGCTCAACTAACTTTAAAATTTCTTTAGAAAAGTCCTCTTTGGAAACAATTGGTTTTTTGTCATAAGAAATGCCCAGACCGCCACCAATATCAATATGTTCTAATTCAATTTTCAAGCTCTTAAGCTCTTTTATTATGCTTATAACTTTACTCAGTGCATCTATGAATGGTTCTAGGCTCGTTATTTGTGAACCGATATGGAAATCTATGCCACGAATATTTAAACCTTTATGGTCATTTGCTTCTTGATATAAATTAATAATTTCTGACTCATCAATGCCAAACTTATTGTCACGCATACCTGTCGTTATATAGGGATGAGTCTTCACATCAATTGCCGGATTGACTCTGACTGAGACATTCGCTATTTTTTTTTCTGCTAAAGCTATTTTATTAAGAGTATTTAATTCTTCTTGAGATTCTATATTAAAACATAGTATGTTCTTAGAGAGAGCAAATTTAATTTCTTCTTCAGTTTTGCCAACGCCAGAAAAGACGGTTTTCGCTGGATCACCTCCAGCAGCGATGACCCTCTGCAACTCGCCGGCTGAAACAATATCAAAACCTGAGCCCAAATCTGACAAAATAGAAAGTATTGAAAGATTAGAATTAGCCTTAACTGAATAACAAAGTAAATGATTAGCAGTATTTAAGTTTTGAGTGTATTCCATAAAGTTATGTGTGATTAAATTCTGAGAATACAAGTAAAAAGGTGTCTGATTGGTTTTGGCAAAATCTAAAACATTAACCTCATCAAAAAACAAGATATTATTTATATATTTTACTGTCATGTTTACCTCAATTGCTATTTTCTGTCGATTGCTGATCTACAGTTTGATCTATTTGTTTTTCGGGTAATGTTAACGGACCTTTGTTGCCACATGATGTTAGAATAATAGATGTAACTAAGGACAAAGTTAAGGTAATAATAATTCTGTTTACGCGATTTATTTTATAAGACATATGATACATTATAATCATATTATCTTGTGTCTACTAGGCTAGCAATGAATTTAAATAATAATGATTTTATAACTATTGGGAATAAAGACGAATCCGACCTAATCATTATATGGTTTCATGGTTATGGTTCCAATAATTGGTCATTTGAACCAACGCTGAAAGTAATTAACATGCAAATGAATGAAGCTGCATATATAATCATGCCAAATGCACCACTAGTAAACGATAAAAGATCATGGTACCCACTGCCAACTAAAGATGAAAATAATGAACTGCTAGAAGACTATCAGGGGTTGCAAGCGTCCGTGAATGCCATGGATAATTTTATAGATGGACTAAACTTAGATGTGGATAGGAAATTAATTATAGGTGGTTTTTCACAGGGTGCAGCATTAGCTCTTAGTATGTCTTTTAGTAGCCGACATAAAATCTGTGGATGCGCAGCATTATCGGGTTATATGCCATGTGCAAAAATATATGAAAAACATGATATTAGTGTCAGGGATATTTTTATGTCTCATGGTTATGAGGATAAAGCCATTGAATATGATGCTTTCCAAAGAAGTTTAAAATTTCTTGAAAATAAGACAGATAACATTATAACGTCCGTAGGCAGTTTTGGACATACGATAAATCAACAGGTGGCTAATGACTTAGTGTCGTGGTTTGGACAGAGGATTAAATGAGCCCCGGAAGGAGCTCACTTAACAAACAATTAGTCTCTGTGTCTTTGTGCAGCAGCCATAGCTGTTTCACTACCGTATTTCTCATTGATTTTATCTACCGTCTCAAAATGATCTGCTCTTCTATGAGTTAAACAATTACCTTTTTTATCTACACCCCATAATGCATATGCAATAAAGGGCTTTAGATGGTCGGGTGTTTGATCAAAGTGCGGTATACCAAACCTAATAAGTAAATTATTACGGTCTGCGCCACTATCTTTTTGTTCTTTTATAATGCGTTGTACTTCTACCTGAAGATCTTTAACATCATCTCCATTCCAAGTGCCAACTTTTGTTCCATCAGGTAATATTATGTCATCGCCTTCTGGTACTGGATGATCTGCCATGATTTACTCTCCTTTTAATCGTTCATATAACATTATAATCAAAATTATCTAATCTTCTAGAGAAATAAGAGATTTATTCTAATTACATGAGAAGCTAGACACATAAGCATTTCTGAGCGCTAGCCCTAAAAGCGGCGCATCAGAGTATTTTGTATAAAAAGAAATATTGTCATCAATTTCTGCGTCTATCATGGCCCTCAATTGTTTTGCTGAAAGGACGAGATCTCTTGGTTTGCAATATATTTCGATAGCATGTTTTGAATATGTATGTTCATATGCCCATTCGATACCGCTTTCTAGACCATAAATATATGAATCGTAAATATTATTTGACTTTTTGTTCTTATAATCCTGAATACTTGGCACATCAGAATGAACTGTGCCTACTTGGAATAAAAATAAGAGAAATACAAGTTTCTTCATTTTTTGAAACCATATTTTTTCAAGTTATCAAGTATCATATCTGCCTGCTTAATCACAGAAGCCGGGGATGTTTGACCCAAGCCCCTCCTTGCCTTAACAGAAGCCTCTGGACCAAGAACATTAAATATGTCCTTACCTATAAGGGGAGAAAACTTTTGTAACTGTTTGAGAGAAAGGTCTATTAATTCAAGAGATTCCTTTTCGCAAAATTTGACTATCTTCCCTACCACATGATGTGATGTTCTAAAGGGCATTCCTTGTTTAGATAAATATTCAGCTAAATCAGTGGCCGTTGAAAAAGAGCTTCCTGCCATTTTCTCGGCTTTTTTCTTGTTCAATTTTAAAGTAGCAATGAGCCTTGGCAATAAACTTAAACAAGCCATAGTTGTGTCAATAGATTCAAGTATAAGAGATTTATCTTCTTGCATATCTCTGTTGTAAGTTAGAGGCAGTCCTTTTAATAACGTTAAAATAGCCATCAATGACCCATAAACTGAACCCGTTTTTCCTCTTATAAGTTCAGCGACATCGGGATTTTTCTTTTGTGGCATAATGGAAGAACCAGTACAAAAGCCTTCATCCATATCAACTAATCCAAATTGAGGATTCATCCAAAGTACAAGCTCCTCACTTATTCTTGAAAGGTGCATCATAATCATCGCGTTATTATGGGCAAAATCACAAACATAATCCCTGTCACTGACTGCATCCATGGAATTTTTTGAGACATTGTCAAAACCTAGTTTCTTTGCAATCATTTTTCTATCTATTTTTAAAGATGTGCCGGACAGAGCCGCTGAACCTAGTGGCAAAATATTTATAATTTTACGTGTATTCTCAAGTCTCTGCTCATCTCTTGATAGCATCTCGTTCCAAGCTAATAAATGATGCCCAAAAGTTACGGGTTGTGCAATTTGCAAGTGAGTAAAACCAGGGAAAAGGGAATCCGAAAATTCTATTGCCATCGTAGCAAGCACATACTTAGTTTCCCTAATTTTATAAAGATAAATATCAATAAAGTCTCTTAAATATAAACGTAGATCCGTTGTAACTAAGTCATTTCTGGATCTTCCAAGATGTATTTTTTTTCCTAGATCACCAATATTTTTAACTAGTGCATTTTCGATGTTCATATGAACATCCTCGTAATCAACAGACCACGGTAATTTGCCACTATCAGCAAGTTTTTTGACTTTTCTTAGTCCTGCCAAGATTTTTTTACACTCTGAAAGATTGATATGCCCACACTTATTTAACATTTCGACATGAGCAATAGTGACTCTAATGTCTACATCATAAAGGACAATATCGATGCTTAAGCTTTGGCTGAACTCAAGAACCTCTGCATCAATCTGTTTTGTGAACCTACTGGACCAAGTAACATTTTTCATTATTTTATTAATTTTTAATTACATTATTTATTAGTAAGTATAGTATAAATAAAAACAAAAAATTATAA
>CAJWVG010000006.1 GCA_913048065.1 uncultured Gammaproteobacteria bacterium
ATTACAAAAATTTACAGAATATAGAATTAAAAAATGATAAATATCAATTATTTGAAAATATATTATTATACAAAAGTGGCATTGAATGCTTTGACTTTTGGACCAAGGAATTAATCGAAACTAATTATCTACATAATCATGCTCGTATGTGGTATGCAAGCATTTGGATTCATACCTTCAAACTACCCTGGCATCTTGGTGCAGATCTATTTTTAAATAATCTGCTTGATGGAGATCCAGCATCTAACACGCTAAGCTGGAGATGGGTTGCTGGATTACAAACAAAAGGTAAAGCATATTTGGCAAAAGACTGGAATATTCAAAAATTTACCAATGGTCGCTTTACACCGAAAGAGACTGATTTCTCCTCTACTCCGATTATTGAGCCTTTTATAGAATATAAAATGAATTCTGTAAAATTTCATGAGACAAAAGAAATTGATTGGAGAAATTCAGGCCTTTTGATAACGACAGAAGACATGGATGTGTTGAGTTGCGATAAAATTAGATTTCCATTAAAAAACGCATATATATTGGCTCTCTCTGAAGTTGAAGAAGAGAAATATTCTGAAAGTGTTTCTGACTTTAAACGCAAAATAGCTGATTCAAGTAAAAAAACATTATCTGAAAACATTGATAATATTGAAATTCAGTCAAAAGGTGCAAATCAAATCAAACAAATCATTAATTGGGCAAAAGAAAATAGGTTGAAAAGTATAGTGACTCTGGCTTGTCCGTATGGTCACATAAGAGATTTTATTAATTTATTAAAAAAAGAATTGAACAAAGAGTCTATAGAAATCATAAAGTTATATAGAGATTATGACATGAAGTATTGGAATTTAGCTAGTGCAAGTTTCTTTAATTTTTTCAAAAAAGCTATTCAAAAAATATAGACTTATTTTGATGAAAGGTTAATCCCACTTAAATTTACCTAAGCGACTTTGAGTATTTTGAGAATAAGCACGCCCAGAGAGATTCGAACTCCCGACCCCAAGCTTAGAAGGCTTGTGCTCTATCCAGCTGAGCTATGGGCGCATTTATTTATCTGATTCTTTATTGATAGTTGATTGATCATTTAAGCCTAGGTTGTTTATGTCATGATCTTCCTCAACCTCAATTCCCCCCATTTTACCCATTTTAACAGCTTTTTCATTTAGTCTTGTCAATCTTGCTCCGGCTTTACTTATCTCATCTAGAAACTGCTTGAGTTTTACATGCATTCTTGCGTATTCTTTTGCGGTTGTGGATATAGCTGAAATCATATTTTCAACCGACTCCATAACCTCAGCAACATTATCATTTTGTGTTTTTATTTTCCAATACA
The DNA here is from genome assembly GCA_913048065.1 of uncultured Gammaproteobacteria bacterium. Taxonomy (GTDB): domain Bacteria; phylum Pseudomonadota; class Gammaproteobacteria. The sequence continues at coordinate 1,328 of CAJWVG010000006.1, forward strand.
TTTGGACTATTTTAATGATTGGCATAACAGTGGTAGGACCAACAATTGCAATTTTATGTTCTATACTAAATTGATGAAGGTCTCTTAAGGCCTCGATATATGCTCCTTCTGAGGCCATAAACATTACTGTCATCTCTAGACTTTCTCCTTCATCCAAATGTTCATGATATGATTTTTTTGATAATGCTTTGATATGATTTTCCACAGCATTACAATGAGCTTCTCTGTATTGCTCTACAACATCTTTTGATGCATTTTCTGAAAGTGCATTTAAAAATTGTGAATAAGCCGCAAGAGAAAGCTTAGAATCAATGATTATTTTCTTATTTTCAGGTAAGAACAATAAAATATCCGGTCTTTGGACCTTTCCATCAGAGTCTACCCCTGATTTCTCATCAACTAGATACTGCCCGACCCCGCCTTTCTTTTTAATTCTTTGTAAACCAGCAGACTCTAGGATAGTTTCTAGTATTGTTTCTCCAATATCTCCTACTTTTGTTCCCCCTTGCGTTAATAACTGTTTTATATTTCTTAAGGCTTCAAATTCTAATTTCCATTGATCCTTAAGTAAATCAAGTTGATTTCTTATGCTCTCTTTATCAGATTCTAATCTTGTTCTTTCCTGTTCGGCCTTATTTAAACTATCTTTTGTGCTATCCACTTCTGCCTTCAAACTGCCTTTCTCTTCGGCATTTTTGGCTAACTCTTCTTTTTTTGCTTCCTCATCTTTTTTAGATTTATTAAAAAAATAGACATTCGTCACCACAGATACCACTAATACCACAAAGAGAACAATAATATTGGAAAAGTCTGCCATAGTCTTATTTACAATAAGGTTTATAATAACATGAGACACGATGGCCTAATAAATGAAAATTATCATCTTTACAGAAAACAATAGAGCTGGCGGTATGGATACCTTTATTACGTCATTAATAAATAACTGGCCAATAAAAGAAGATTCTTTTACCGTCATATGCAATCAGAGCCACCCTGGTATTCCATATATGGCAAATCTATTGCCAGATGAAGCAAAACTAATAACTCACAAAATGCCACTAAATTGGTCTTTGGGCTCTAAAATTTTAACAAAACTACCCTTTTTAGTACAAAGGGTATTTAGACAATCATTTAGAATCCTTTTGTCTCCATTACAATATATTTTGATTAAAAAACTTCTCAAAAGCCAAGATGGTGATTATCTTTTTTCAGTAAATGGTGGGTATCCTGGTGGCGAGACATGTAGATTGGCCAATATTGTTTGGCATAGACTTAACAATAAGCGATCCATGCATAATATTCACAATTTTGCTGTGAGCTATAGAAAAATATTTTCTTTCTATGAAACGTTTATAGACAAACAGCTCGAACGTTCATGTAACCAAATTGTGACTGTCTCAAAAGCATGTTCCAATAGTTTGATGGTAAGGCCTGTATTTAAAAAATCAAATAAAATATTACATATTTACAATGGTTTAAACAATAAATCTAAAGTAAATATTAAGAATGAAATTAGAGACACTATTAAAATCAAAAAAGAAGACAAGTTGCTAGTTATGGTTGGCACATTTGAGGAAAGGAAAGGCCACGAATTTTTATTCAAGGCTATGTCTTATGTTTACCAAAAACATCCTAGTGTTCATTTAGCGATAGTTGGTGCTGGTTCTAAATCTGAAACTCAAAGAATAAATGAATATATTCAAAAATATACTCCTGGAAAAAATATTCACCTCACTGGCTTTCTTGATAATGCATATCATGCAATAGCAAGCGCGGATATATTAGTTGTTCCCAGTCAGGATTTTGAATCATTTGGTATGACAGCTTTGGAGGGTATGTCACATGCTATACCGGTAGTTTCTACAGACCATGGAGGCCTCCCTGAAACACTAGGAGAAAATGGGATCACGGGATTATATAGTGCTAGCGATAATCCTGAATTATTTTCCAAAAATATTATATATCTTCTTGATAATAATGAAATAAGTAGGAAAATTGGATTAAATGGTAAAATCAGAGCAGAAAAATTTTTTTCATCTATAGAGATGGCAAAAAAATACCAAAATTTACTATGACTTAAGTCAATTTTTATTAGCAAATTCTCTAGAATAGCGCACTCAGAGTATCCTGTAATAATACAATACTTGGAGAAGGAGGGATTCGAACCCTCGATAGAGTTTAAACCCTATAACACCTTAGCAGGGTGCCGCTTTCAACCACTCAGCCACTTCTCCAGAGTTTGTTTTACGTAATTTTACTTGGACTTAATCTCAACAGAATCATCATTTTGGATTTTGTCGAAAATTTCTTCCCTGTGAACCACTACATTCTTTGGTGCATTAATTCCAAGGCGTATTTGACTACCCTTTACACCTAAGACAACAATTTTGGTATCATTACCAACCATCAAAGCTTCGCCTACTCTTCGTGTGAGTATAAGCATGACATCCCCCTCCCTTTTTATATAAGCTAGTGTATATTCCTTATTATTATTATTTATTTTCTAGCTTAAATTCATTATGTAATGCATTAACAGCTAATTCTAGGTTTTTTTGATCAATTACCACAGATATTTTAATTTCCGATGTTGAAATCATACGGATATTGACCTTGTTCTTAGCTAAACACTTGAACATCCTGCCCGCTATACCGGCATGTGATCTCATTCCTACGCCAACAATAGAAACTTTAACAATATTTCTTTTTGATATGACACTTTCATACATCATGGTTTTCTTATTTTTTTCAATAACTTGTAGAGCTTTTTTTAATGTATTTCTACTGACAGTAAATGTGAAATCTGCTAAACCATTTGAGCCAACATTTTGAACAATCATGTCTACTTCGATTTTAGCATCACCAATGGGTCCGAGTATTTTTGCTGCAACACCCGGTTGGTCTTTAACACCTTTAATCATTACCTCTGCTTCATCTTTAGTGAATGCAATCCCAGATATCAGAGCTCCTTCCATTTTTTTCTCCTCTTTTGTAATTAATGTACCAGAACCTATATTATGAGCATTTAAAACTCTGATTGGCACTTTATGCTTACTTGCAAATTCCACAGATCTTAATTGTAGCACTTTAGATCCAAGACCTGCCATTTCCAACATCTCTTCATAGGTTAATTTATTCAATTTCCTGGCTTTTATACATAACCTAGGGTCAGTAGTATAAACACCATCCACATCTGTATAAATTTGACATTCATCTGCTTTTAAAGCTGCAGCTAAAGCTACTGCGGTTGTATCAGAGCCACCTCTTCCAAGTGTTGTAATATTATCTTTATCGTCAACCCCTTGAAAGCCAGCCACCACAACTATGTTCTTTTTCATAAATTCAGATTTAATTTTTTTAACATTGATAGCCTCTATTCTCGCCATCATAGAAGTAGAATCTGTTCTAATTCCGGCCTGCCAACCAGTAAAAGAGATTGAGTTAACATTAATATTATTTAATATCATAGATAAAACAGCAACACTCACCTGCTCGCCTGTAGACAGTAGCATATCATAGTCTCGGGGATTAGGCTGTTTAGATACCTTGTTAGATAGAGTTACAAGCTTATCTGTAGTGTCACCCATAGCAGATAAAACAATTAAATAGTTGACACCAGATACTCTATCTCTAGCGATTTTTTCAGCAATTTTTTTGAGTTTCTGGATACTTGATACAGAAGTACCGCCATATTTTTGAACAATCGTTTTCATTTACATCAACCTAAAGAATTTTATTTAAATAATCAATGATAGTTTTAGCATCTTGATTAGGAATCACAGAAGTTGCAAAAGTTGGGCTTCCTCCACCCTTTGACATAAACTTTTTGCTTAGTTCTTCTATAATTTGTTTGGCATTATATCTGTGTTTACATTGTTTGGAAACACCAACATAACAATTAATTATATCTTTAGAATGTTTTAATAAAACTGATATGGAGTCTTTATGATTAGCCTTGACAACATCAGATAAAATTTTTATCTGATCTATAGAAATATCGGAACAATCTTCTATATAACAAAAGGTTTGTTTAATTTTATTTTTTTTAAAAGATATTTTTTCAAAATATAATTTTGCGATTTGTTTATTTAAATCATTAATTGACGACATACTGTTTTCTTCGGATTGCTTTATAAGATTAATCTTGTCTAAAATATTTGTATTTTTGATATTTAGCACTTTAGATATTTTTTTCATTTCATCATGAAGTGATTGATAAGAATGAAAAGCCTCATCACCCGTCAATGCTTCTATTCTACGAATACCAGTAGAGATGCTTGATTCATTTAATATTTTAAACAAGCGAATTGTTGTAGTATTTTCTACATGAGTTCCGCCGCAAAGCTCCATTGACTTTGTTCCAATATTGACAACTCTTACATTATCAGAATATTTTTCATCAAAAAAAGCTAGTGCTCCACTGCTAATTGCATCTTTATATGGCATCACTTTTTCTTGAGTATCTCTATTAGAATTAATTTCAAAAGATATTATAGATTCTATTTTTCTTAATTCATCAGAGGTGAGGGCCTTGTTATGTGAAAAATCAAATCTAAGATATTTATCAGTAACCAGCGAACCTTTTTGTTCAACATGATCACCAAGAGTATCTCGTAACGCTTGATTCAAAAGATGTGTTGCTGAGTGATTCACCGTAATCTTTCCTCTTCTTGCTGCGTCAATTTCTAGTTCATACTCATCTCGAATGGAAACTGTTCCTTTCTTTAATACAGCATGATGGATGATTGTGTTTTTGACTTTTTGTACATTCTTGACTTCTAAAACTGACGAATTATTACTTGCTTTACCAACATCTGAAATTTGTCCCCCACCTTCCGGATAAAAAGGTGTCTTTTCAAATACAACCATAAGTTCTGTATCTGCCTTATCAATTTTTTCAACTTTCTTGTCATCTATATAAAGCGCTAGTATCTTTGAAGTAAATTGATATTCATTATAGCCGGAAAAACTAGAGAGTCCTGCGTCTATAAAAGAAGCATCTTTGATGTCAAAATTACTCGCTTTCCTACTTGTTAGCTTTTGTTTATCCATTAAACTGTTAAATTGCTTCATATCAAGCTTTAATTTCTTTTCTGCTGCTATCTCTTGGATAATTTCCGAAGGAAACCCAAAAGTATCATATAGCTTAAAAATATTTTCACCACTGAGCTCATTTTTGCTTTTAGTTAGTTTATTTATTAAATCCAAGCCTTTGCTCAAAGTATTAAGATAGTTTTCTTCTTCATCTTTTAATGTTTCTTGTATCAATTTATTTTTATTTATTAAGCCACTATAAGTTCCACCCATTGTTTGTTTCAATATCTCAGCACATGAATAAATAAATGGTTCTTGAATACCTGCATTATATAAAAACCTAGTGGCTCTCCTTATAATTCTCCTTAAGACATATCCTCTACCTTCACTTGAAGGTATTACTCCATCAGATATTAAAAAGCATGCAGATCTGCAGTGATCCATGATGATTTTTTTTATTGTATAGTTAATATTTTTAGTATTTAATGATTCATCTAAATATTTTTCTAAATCTAAGAATAGTGATGATTTAAAATTATCTGTTTTTCCCTCTACCACAGCATGTATTCGTTCTAGTCCCATACCAGTATCAACGCATTTTTTTGGAAGATCTGTTAATGCACCTTTTACATCTTTATTATATTGAGTAAATACAAGGTTCCAAATTTCGACATATCGATCGCCAGTATCTCCTTGAGATGGCATTAAACCCTTAAGTTTTTCTCCTAGATCATAATATATTTCAGTACATGGTCCGCATGGACCCGTCGAACCCATTTGCCAAAAATTATCAGCATCATCAAGGTACCATAATTTTTGTGGGTCGAGCTTGATTGTATTTAGCCAGATTTTTGCAGTTTCATCATCATCTTTATGAACTGAAACATAAAGTCTTTTTTTATCCAGGCCAAGCTCAGTAGTGAGAAAATCCCAAGCAAAATAAATTGCCTCCTCTTTAAAATAATCTCCAAAACTAAAATTACCTAACATTTCAAAAAATGAATGATGTCTATTGGTATAGCCAATATTTTCTAAGTCATTATGCTTACCTCCAGCTCTTACACATTTTTGGCAACTTACAATTCTTTTATTCTTAGCTTTTTTTGTGCCCAAGAAGATATCTTTAAATTGAACCATTCCGGAATTAGTAAATAATAAAGTTTTATCTTCTGGTGGAATTAATGAACTTGATTCAATTATAGCATGTTGCTTTTTTTGGAAGTAATCTAGAAATAAAGATCTTATATTTAACATTTCCAATAGTCTCTGATTGCTTTTTCTATTGTTTTATAAGAGAAACCTCTATTTGATAAAAAAAGTTTTTGTTTAGTCTTGCATACCGATGGTTCTAGTGATTTATTAATACTCTTTTTCTCTAATGCATTTTTTGCAATTGCATCCCAATCTTCGCTACTGTAGTTCCTCAAAACATCATCTATAATTTTTGCATCAACACCATTTGCCTTAAGGGAAGCAGTAATAAAATTAGGGCCTTTATGTGCATTAAATTTTGATCTTATGAAAGACTCAGCATAGCGTAAATCTGATTGTAAATCTTTTTCTGAGAATTCATTGATACAAGATAGAATATTTTCTTTATCAAAATTTTTTTTTGAAAGCTTAATAAATAGTTCCGATTTAGAATGTTCTCTCATACTAAGGTATCGTGATATTGAGTTTTTTATATCCTCAATTTGGCTGTTGCTCATCACTTTTAGCTTCAGAAACATCTTTTTCAATTTTACTAGCCGAATCATCTCCTGCTATTATATCTCGAAGTTTATTTTCTACTTCTAGGGCTATTTCTGGATTATCTTTTAGGAATATCCTGGAATTATCTTTACCTTGACCAATTCTATCTTTGCCGTAGCTATACCAGGCTCCAGCTTTCTCGATAAGATTGTGCTTTACACCAAGATCAATCAGCTCAGACTCTTTAGATACCCCTTCTCCATATAAAATGTCGAATTCAGCTATTCTAAATGGTGGAGCGACTTTATTTTTCACAATCTTAACTCTGGTTTCATTTCCTACAATCTCATCCCCTTTCTTAATTGCTCCAATTCTACGAATATCCAGTCGGACTGATGAGTAGAATTTTAGCGCATTACCACCAGTTGTAGTTTCTGGGCTTCCAAACATTACACCGATTTTCATACGAATTTGGTTTATAAATATCACCAAAGTATTTGATTTCTTTATATTTGCTGATAATTTTCTAAGAGCTTGAGACATTAGCCTGGCTTGGAGACCCATATGGGAGTCACCCATATCTCCATCAATCTCAGCCTTTGGTGTTAAAGCGGCAACAGAATCTACAACTATGGTATTCACTGCCCCTGATCTCACTAATGTATCTGTAATTTCCAGAGCTTGTTCCCCAGAATCTGGTTGTGATAATAACAAATCATCAATATTCACTCCTAAATTTTCAGCATATTTAGGGTCTAAAGCATGTTCAGCATCAATAAAAGCAGCAGTGCCACCTTGTTTTTGGGTTTCAGCGATGACTTGTAACGTCATAGTTGTTTTTCCAGAAGACTCAGGACCATATATTTCTACAACACGGCCTTTGGGAAGCCCTCCTATGCCAAGCGCGGCATCCAGGGTTAGTGAGCCAGTTGAAACAGCTTCAATATCAGGGTAAAGCGAACCTTCTCCTAGCTTCATTAGTGCGCCTTTACCATGATCCTTTTCAATTTGACCGATTGCCATATTTAGTGCTTTTTGCTTATTTTCATCCATAGAATTCTTGATGCCTCATTAAAATTTAGTATTTCTATATAGTAACAATTAAAGCTCCTTAATGAAATCATATAAATTCAATAATGCTATTTTCGCAGTTTTCTCTCTGTTCTCGATTCTTGTGCCTGTTAAGACGGTATGGTAAGTTTTTGTAATCTCATCAGACATGATACAAATCCAAACAGAGCCAGCTTCTTTGTCTGTATCATTTTTCAACGACCCCATTATCCCAGACACAGACACAGCTATAGATGATTGAAGATTTTTCAACAAACCAGAAGACATTTCCTCTACAACAGCTTTTGAAACAGCGCCATGTTGTAGTAGAGTTTGTTTTTTAACGCCAAGTAAAGAAATTTTTGAATCATTTGAGTAAACAACAATAGATGAATCAAAAAAAAGAGATGAACCATCTAAGTCAGTCAGATACTTAGATATCAAGCCACCCGTACAAGATTCAGCTGTAGATATTAGCATTTTTTTAGCTACAGCTACATTACTTATATTATTTACTATCTCCAAGATATTATTCATTTAAATACTATGATAAGTTAAACTATAAAGTTTGTTAATAGAAATATTATTAAGTACTGATTAGGTCAAGGAACAATGAAGAAAATTAAAAAAGTAATCTTATTTACTCATGACAAATATCAAAAAAATAAAGATATTATTAAGCTATCAGCGTTTCTAAAAAGGAAAAAAATTGACACAGAAATCCTCTTGCAATCATCAAAAAATGTAAAGGTGATATCAACTGGAGAAAACGTTCAACCCTCTTCAAAAATTAATACTACTTCCTTAAAATCTTATGGTTTGATTATAGTTTTCGGCGGAGACGGTTTATTTTTATCAGCTTCTAAATTTGCCTATTTCTTAAATATTCCGATACTTGGCATTAATTTTGGTAAAATAGGATTTCTTGTTGATGTAGATAAAAAGGATATTCTTAAAAAAGTATATGAAATTATTATGGGAGACTACATTATTGACAAGCGTATGTTAATTGATGCAAACGTACAAGATGCAAATGATAATAAAATCACATCAACATCGCTGAATGATATTGTTGTTTATAATTATGGTCTGCTAAAAATGATTCAAGCAAAAATTTATATTAATAACTTCCTTGTAAACATCCAAAGATCAGATGGAGTTATAATATCAACACCTACAGGTTCAACCGCATACTCAATGTCTAATGGATGTCCAATCGTAAGTCCAGATGCAAAAGTGATAAGTATTACCCCAATATCGCCACATACATATAGTCATAGGCCATTAATAATTAATCATCGCGACAAGATTAGAATTGAAATTGATAAAAATTCTGTTAAAAATACTCTTGTTACTTTTGATGGAGCTAATAATCTAAATGTTGCACACCCAAAAATTATTGATATTAAAAAGAGCAACAAAACGCTAATGATTGCTCATCCTCTTGATTATAATTATTTTAAAATACTGAATCAGAAACTAAAATGGGGCGGGCGATCATAGCTGTTATTTTTTATTTGAGCAGTTACCGTCTTTGCATTCGCCAAACAAAGTCATTACATGACTATCTAAACGAAATTGAAACTTTTCAGATATCTTTTCTTGAAGTTTTTCCAAATCATCATTAACAAACTCAATAATTTTTCCACATTTTGTACAAATCAAATGATCATGATGTTTTTTTTGGATTTCATAGGATGACTGATTATCGGAAAATTGGTTTTTTTGAATCAGACCTGCTAATTCCAGTTGAGTTAATACTCTATAAACAGTGGCTAACCCAATAGACTCGTTGTCTCTAGTTAAATAAGCATGTATTTCATCTGCGCTCAAATGGTCATCTGGATGTGATTGAAGCAGCTCAAGGATTTTACTTCTTGGGTGAGTAACCTTTAAACCGGCGTCTTTGAGTGTATTAGTATTATCCTTCATTAAGCATTCCTTAGTAATAAATATAATCCTCTAGATATTTAAATTCAACTATTTTAATCTTTTTTATTTTTACTGGCTATTAATTTTCTGCGCTCTTTTGGATCCAAAAGAATATGCTCATATATCTCCAATCTGTCTCCTTTTTGTATAATATAATCCTCAGATTTGATTTTTCCAAATACCCCAATAAAATAATTTTGATTATCAAATTCAGGATAGAAAGAAGTAACATCGATCAAATCCCATAGATTTTTTATAGAAGTATTATCTGTTATGGTAAAGATTTTTGAATGTAATAATTTTTGTTTACTATAATATAATTTAATTTTGAATTTATTATCCATTATTTTTAAGTCTAAATGCCTCAGAAATAAATGAATCGAGAATCGAAGACATTATTCCAGAAAAAATTGGCTTAATAGATAATTCAACTAGCTTATTATCAAATTCATACTCTAAATAGAGTTGCACTGAAGTATTATGTTCATTTAATAGCTCAAACTTCCAATATCCTTCTAAATGACTAAATGGCCCATCTTTTAATCTTAGCTCTATTATTTTATTTTTTTTATAATTATTTTCAGTTTTGAATTTCCAATTTATAAAATTTTTCGAAATTTCAATTTCTGCTAACATGGTATTTTTAACATCCGATAGCACCTTTGAGTCTGAGCACCATGGTAAAAATTTATGATAATTCTCTACATTATTAATTAATTTGAAAATTAAGTTTATGTCAACATTAATTTCTTCAAATTTATTAATATAATTCATTGATTAAATAAATCCTTTAACAAAAATTAATGTTACTGCTACAGGCGCAACATATCTGACTAAAGTTCTCCAAAGCATAAATCTCTTTGAGCTAATGTTAAGTTCATCAGAAATAATTTTCTTTTTTACAATGTAACCAGTAAAAATTGCCATCAATAAACCACCTAAAGGCAACATAATTTTTGAGGTAAAATTATCTAGAAGGTTAAAAAAGTTCATTCCAAGAACTTGTAGGTCCGCAGCATAGTTAAATGATAAAATTGTACCAATTCCAAGAAACCATGTCAGAAAACCTATTTTGATACTCGCTTTTGATCTACTGATTGATTTTTCTTCTATCATAAAACTTATAGCAGGTTCAATTAGAGAAATAGAAGAAGTAATGGCTGCAAAAAATAATAGTATGAAAAAAAGTATCGCAATAATTTCACCTCCAGGCATTGCACCAAAGGCAATTGGCAAAGTTTGGAAAATTAATCCTGGTCCTGCTGTGGATGGATCCAGATTGTAAGTGAAAACTATCGGAAATATTATTATTCCTGCTAAAATTGCTACAAATGTATCTGCAAAAGCAACAATAGAAGTAACCTCAGTGATTGATGACTCATTTGATAAATAGGAACCATATATCATTAATGAGCCCATGCCTATACTCAAGGAAAAGAATGCCATTCCCATAGCGCTTAATACTACTTCAGAAGTAATTTTAGATAAGTCAGGGATAAACATATAGCCAAGACCATCATAGAAACCACTTAGCGTTGTCGAATAAATAGCAAGACCAATAAGAATAATAAAAAGTCCTGGTATCAAAATTTTTACCGCCTTTTCTAATCCACCCTTTACACCCTGAGATATTATGTAACAAGTCAGAAGCATGAATATTGTATGCCAAGCTAATAATCGTGTCGGGTCTGAGATAAAGCTATTAAAAATGCCCTGCGACTGTTCAAGAGTAATTAAATTAAATACCCCAGAAAAAGCTTTAAAAATATAAGCTATTGTCCAACCAGCAATCACGCTATAGAAAGATAATATTAAGATACCTGCTATTATACCCATCCATCCCACTAACTGCCAATTTGTGAAATCATCAGAATTGGAATATTTCTGTTTTTTTGTTTTAATTCTTTTTAAATCAGAATCTATCTGTGTAAATGCGAAACTACTAGACTCATTTGAAAGATATTTCAAACTTGCTACTGGATTCTGTTTGCCATGACGACCTATAAAAACTTCTGCAATCATTATAGGCAATGCAATCACTATAATACTTATAATATATATTAATACAAATGCCCCACCACCATTTTCACTTGTCATCCAAGGAAATTTCCAAATATTACCGAGGCCTACTGCTGAACCAGTCGCAGCGAATATAAATATTAATTTAGATGACCACTGCCCATGTATTGATTGTCTCTGATTAGCTTTAATATCTTTCTCCAGAAATTTTATGATACTATATATGTATTATACATAATGTCATAAATATATGAATATCTTGTGCACTAATAAAAAAGCAACTTTTAAATATTCTCTTTTAAAAAAAATAGAGGCTGGCATGAATTTACATGGATGGGAAGTTAAGAGTATCAAATCTGGGCATGCTCAAATTTCTGAAAGCTATATAACAATAAAAAATAATGAAGCCTATCTAGTTAATGCGCATTTGAAGGTTTTAGCAACTACTTCAGAACCTGAAAAAGCTAATTCTAAAAGATCAAGGAAGTTGCTACTTAACAAAAGAGAAATAATAAATCTCAATAATGAGATTAAGCAAAATGGACATGCAATTATCCCAACAAAAATATATCTAAAAAACTCACTGATTAAATTAGAAATTGCAGTTGGAAAAGGAAAAAAAATTCATGATAAAAGAGCAGATATAAAAAATCGAGAATGGGAAAGAGCTAAAAATAGAGTTCTAAAAAAGAAATAATTATTTGAAGTAATTAGTATGCTTGTGCATGTCTTCCTCACTTGCTTCTATAATACGCTGTGTTCTATTGCTCAAGATATTCATGCTTTCAGGACTTGGTTTTTTTTCAGCTTCATTTAGGCCCGCAATATCTGTTTGCCCTTGGGTCATTTTTAAATATACCTGAGCTAGAAGCTCAGCATCCATTAGCGCTCCATGAAGATTCCTTTCTGTATTGTCAACAAAAAAACGGCTGCATAACGCGTCAAGTGTATTTCTCTTACCGGGGGAATTTTTTCTTGCGAGCTTTAGAGTATCAATAACTTTTCTATTGTTAACTAATTCACCCTGACTATGATGAGCTGATTCATATTCAGCCTTCAAAAAAGCCATATCAAAAGGCGCATTATGTATAATTAAAGTAGAGTTAGAGATGTATTCAATAAAATTTTCAATGATTTCATCAAAGCTTGGCTCGTTTCTGAGTTGTTCATTCGATATTCCATGTACTTCAAAAGCTTTCTCGTCTATCTGTCTTTTGGGGTTTATGTATTGATGATAAAAGTTGGAGGTAATGGTGCGACCTAAAATCTCTACACATCCAATTTCAATAATCTTATGTCCATCATCAACATCAAGTCCTGTGGTTTCTGTATCTAAAACAACTAACCTTTCCATTATGTTATTGCACTCCTAGCAAGTTGATCTGCCATATTATTATATTTACTTTCCTCAGTATTATCATCTTGATGTGCTTTAACCCATGCCCATGTAATAGAATAATTATTATTTAAATCATCCAATTTCTTCCATAAATCTTTATTTTTTACAGGTTTTTTAGCGCTAGTCATCCAGTTATTTGTTTTCCAATTTCCAACCCAAGTCGTTATGCCATCCTTAACATATTTTGAGTCGGTGCTGAGTATAATTTTAGTTTCAATAGAAATTTTACTAATCCCCTCAATTGCAGCTCTTAACTCCATCCTATTATTTGTGGTTGCTTTCTCATATCCGCTGAATTTTAATATATCTTTATCATTAATAATTACAACGCCCCAACCCCCAGCTCCTGGATTACCACTGCATGCACCATCGGTATAAATTTTTACATCTTTCATTTGACTCTATTCACAGTTGATTTAGGAAATGTTGAAATCATATATTTATTTTTGAATTTTAGCTTAACGGGTGTTAAGGGAATCATTTTTTTATCAAATATTAAAAAATATAATCCACCAAAATTAGAAGCAAATATCTTTTGAATTATACTAACTTTTTCCAAATATTTTGAAATATTTTTTGATATCATAGGTAGAAATCCGCTCGTATCTTTGTATGATGCCTCGTATCCTAAAATTTTGAACCATTCTCTGACACTATATAGGGAGTGAAAATTTAGAATCCAGGGCATCATTGTTTTATTCATTAAAGGTTTTATTAAACCCCATAAACTAAACTTATTGAAACCCACAAGAATTACTTTGGCGTCATCTGTAGCAATTCTATCAATCTCCCTGACTAATTCATACGGGTTATCGGTGTAATCCAATGCGTGAATTATTATTATTACATCATGTGAATTATCCTCAAAAGGCAGTCTTTTTGATTCGGCAAGGTAATCTGACGATGTAATTTGGTCAATCGCAATAAAACTTAGATATTTTGGCGATTCAAATTTTTTTTTAAATTCTGAAAGACCGACAAACAAAGTATTGTTGCCAGAAATATGTTTTTTAAGTGTTGGAATAGAATCATTGAGTAATTTTTTTATTGGTTGATTAATTGGCTTTCGATACCATTTTATTAATTCTTTATATTTAGTATTATTTGTATTTAATTTCATCAATTATTAGTTAGTAAAAAATGCGCATGTTTGATAGTCTATAATTACAGTATGACACTTAAAAAAATAAATAAACTTATCATAATTATATTATGCATCGGCTTTATTTCAAGCTGTAACCAATCTATTAGCTATAAACGTCCTCAGATATTAGCAAATTTCGGAAGTTTTGAGTGCGATACACAAAAATTAAGCAAAAGATCATACTCCCAAATTTGGGACAAATTGAGAAGTGGGTTTTGCCTCGACTCGGTTCATTCGCCACGTGTTGATAAAGAAATTGAATGGTTCATGAAAAATAAAGCATTTATATATAGGTCAATTGAAAGAGCCAGACCGTTTTTATATCATGTTGTAATTGAATTGGAAAAGAATAATCTTCCATTTGAACTTGCATTACTACCTATAGTTGAAAGCGGTTATCAACCATATGCATATTCGCCATCTAAGGCAGCAGGAATATGGCAATTTATACCTCCTACTGCAAAGGAATATGGTTTAAGGCGAAACTGGTGGTATGACGGCAGAAGAGATATAGATAAATCCACTAAAGCTGCTGCTCATTTTTTAAAAGATATGCATAGACATTTTAAAAGGGACTGGTTACTTGCAATAGCCTCCTATAATACTGGTGCAGGCAAAGTTGGAAGATCCATTAAGAAAGCGAATTATACTCTAGGCGACAAGACATTTTGGGATTTAGATTTACCAAGAGAAACAGAGGTTTATGTGCCAAAACTGATTGCTCTAAGAGATATAATATCTAACCCATCAGCTTATGGTGTGAAATTACCAAATCTAAGAAATAAACCTACAACATCTTTCGTTCAAGTAAAATATCCCATAGATTTCTTCACAATCTCTATACTCTCCGATGTAGATGAAAAATTAATTCATCAACTCAATCCTGGTTTCAGCTCTTGGTATTTTATACCTTCTATGAACCAAAAATTACTATTGCCCAACAAAAGCATAAAAGTATTTAAAAAAAGATATGCTGAGCTGGCAAAAATTATATATACAAACAAGACACATACTGTGATTAAAGGGGATACATTATCCAGAATATCTAGACTATACAATGTCTCAATAAAATCTATAAAGGTCTTAAATAATCTCAAATCTGACTTAATAAGAATTGGTGCTAATTTAAAACTACCAATTAAGAGTACCTCTGAAAATTTATCTCAAGTTACTATTGGAAATAAAGACTATAAAATTCACGATAAAACAATCACATATAGGCATATCGTTAAAAGATATGATAATTGGTATAAAATAGCTAAATTTTACAATGTTAATCTAAAGTCATTGTTAAAGTGGAATAATGCAACGAAAAAAACAACCCTCAAAGTTTCTCAAAAATTAAAAATTATCATGAAAACACCTGTTCTATCTAAGTCAGATGGAGTGAAATTACGATATGTAGTAAATACTGGAGATACAGTGAACTTAATTTCGACTGGCTTTAGTATAAGCAGAGAAGATTTACTAAACTCAAATAAATTGAGTAACTCAAGGTATTTAACAGCAGGCAAAAACCTTATAATTATGAAATAACTCAAAGTTTAGAGATGTACCGATCGCCTCTATCACATAGCACAGTTACTATGACTGCATTTTTTGTATCCATAGCTACTTTTCTGGCTATAAAAATATTTGCTGCTGCCGAGACACCGCAAAATATACCATTTTCTTTCGCTAAATTATTTGAAGTTTTTTCTGCATCTTCTTGTTTTATATCAATAATTTCATCTATGATTGCTTGCTTTCTTATTAGAGGCTCATATCCTTTTTTCCACCTTCTTATACCGGGAATCCGAGAGCCGTCTGTAGGTTGAACGCCAATTATTCTAATATTTTTATTTTTAGATTTTAGGTATCGTGATACTCCAGTTATAGTGCCTGTGGTCCCCATAGCAGAGATGAAATGTGTTATTTTTCCTGAACTCTGCTCCCAAATCTCAGGACCTGTTCCCTCGTAATGGGCAAGATAATTTGAAGCATTAGAGAATTGATCTAAAACCATACCTTCTCCATTTGACTGCATTTTCATAGCTAAGTCGCGAGCCCCTTCCATGTCCTCTTCTTTGGAAACCAGTATTATTTTAGCTCCATATGCCTCCATTGTTTTTATACGCTCTATGGAAACAGTCTCTGGCATAATAATGATAATTTTATAACCCTTTATGGAGGCGACCATGGATAGTGCTATTCCTGTATTTCCACTTGTGGCTTCTATGAGAGTTCCTCCTTTTTTTAGAACTCCTGAATTCTCAGCATCCTCAATCATCTTTAGAGCAGGTCTATCCTTCACTGATCCTCCGGGGTTGTTGCCCTCTAACTTAGCTAAAATGATACTACTTGAGGCTTCTGATGGAATCTGAATCATGGCTGTGTTTCCGATACTATCCTGAATACTTTTAAAATACACTTTATCCACCTATTACTATTGCTGTTGAGTAATTTGTAGTATCAGATATAGATAAGAATAATGATGTAATTGATTTATTAGAAATAATGCTTTCAAGACTAGCATCGATTACAAACTCTGGTTTACCCATAGAATCATGAGTGATCGTTATATTTGAAGGAAATACTCCATGTCTATAAAGACCAGTTCCCAAAACTTTAGATAGAGCTTCTTTTGAGGCAAAATGTTTTGATAAGTAATTAACCGGTTCTTTAGATACCAGAAATTCTCTTAATTCATCTACAGACAAAATCTTTTTCGCAAATGATAAGCCATACTTTTTATAAAGAATCTTAATTCTTTTATTTTCTATCAGATCTATACCAATGCCTTTAATCACAGTTGTTTATTATACTGATGATTTTTTTAATTGCATCTTTTAAACCTGTAAATACAGCTTGAGAAATGATGGAATGACCTATATTCAACTCATTAAGAGATTGGATTTTACAGAGTTGATTAAGATTTTCATAATTTAATCCATGACCAGCATTTACAAGCAAACCTAGCTTATCAGCAAATTCCGCTGATGACGTAATATTGTCAATCATTTCAAACTCATTAATTGTATTAAACTCATTTGCATAATGTCCAGTATGTAACTCAACAATATCTGCGCCTAGATCTTTTGAGACTTGAACTGATTCAATATTTGGGTCAATAAATAGTGAGACTTTAATTCCTTCATTAGATAGTTTTTTAATGTTGTCACTAAAATTTTTAAATTTCAATGTATTTGTAGATGGGAGAATTAATCCTCCTTCGGTTGTTTTTTCATCTCTTTTTTCTGGAACTATGCAGCAATAATCTGGTTTAAGTTTTAGCGCGAAATCAATCATCTCCGTTGTATTTGCCATTTCAAAATTTAAAACTTTTGCACACTCTCTAATTTCAATCGCATCTTTATCCTGAATATGTCTTCTATCTTCCCGCAGATGTATTGTGATAGAATCCGCACCGGCCTCTTCAGTTATTTTAACTGCATCAGCCAAGTTAGGATACATTGTATCTCTTGATTTTTTTATAAATGCTATGTGGTCAAGATTGACACCTAGCTTTATCTTTCTATTTCTCATTATATAATGATACTAATTAAATGATTTTAAGGCTTGCACTATCTTCAAAAATTTTGCATCTATAGGTTTGTCGTTTATAAGGACATCCAGGATTTCAAAAGTATCCTGTTCTATAAACTCAACATAATTTTTTTGTTCTATTTCAGAAAGTTTTGGATAAACTTCTTGTGTATAACGCGACAATAAAATATCAATTTCTCTGATTCCTTTTCTGCATTTCCAGATTACTTCAGATAAGCGCATTATTAATCAGATGCCAACATTTGCTTTATATGAGAGATAGCTTTAGCAGGGTTAAGATTTTTGGGACAAGTTTTTGTACAATTCATAATTGTGTGACATCTAAAAAGTTTAAACTTATCAGCTAGAGCAGAAAGTCTTTCTTTTTTTGCATTGTCACGACTGTCAATAATCCATCTGTAAGCATGAAGTAGAGTTGCTGGACCTAAATACTTATCAGAATTCCACCAATAACTTGGGCAACTTGTGGAACAACATGCGCACAATACACACTCTATGAGCCCATCAAGCTTTTCTCTATCTTCCTGTGACTGATAATGCTCTCTCTCAGGTTTAGTATCATTAATTAACCAAGGCTTGATTGATTCATATTGTTTATAAAAATCCTTCATATCTGGCACCAAATCTTTAACCACAGGCATATGCGGTAGCGGGTATATTTTAAGATGTGTTTCTTCGGCGATATTTAAAATACACGCTAGAGTATTAGTTCCATTTATATTCATCGAACAAGACCCACAAATCCCCTCTCTACATGATCTTCTAAAAGTTAGAGTCGGATCAATATTGTTTTTAATATAAAGAAGCACATCTAAACCCATTGGTCCAAAGTCATTTTTGTCTAATATGTAAGTGTCCAAATATGGATTAGAGTTCAAATCTGGATTGTATCTATATACATCTACCCGTAATTTATTTTTAGGCTCAACAGCAGGCTTAAAAGTTTTTCCTTCAGTAACTCTAGAATTAATTGGTAATGTAAATTTTGCCATTTTAATATGTCCTTGCTTTTAGCTTAACTGTTTCTACTTCATCAGTTAATGTTTCTAATTGTACAGGCTTGTAATCAAAATCATACCCCCCTTCATTATCAATTCGAACTAATGTATGTTTTAACCAATCATTATCATTTCTATCTGGATGATCATCTCTTGCATGGCTGCCTCGACTTTCCTTTCTTTCATGCGCTGAGTGGAGTGTTGCTAATGATTGATAAAGAAGATTATTTAATTCAAGTGTTTCAACAAGATCAGAATTCCAAATCAATGATTTATCGCTAACAGAAACATTTTTAAAATCTTTAAATAATCCCGTCATTATCTCTATTCCTTTCTTTAAAGTCTCTTCATCCCTATATACAGGAGCATATCTTTGCATTGTTTTTTGCATTGTATCTCGGAGTTCTGCGGTTCTTATGTCTCCAGAAGAATTTCTAGTTGACTCAAAATTATCAATAAGTTGATCAACTGTAGACGACTTAATCTTTATATGGTTTTTTGTTTTTTTATCTAGTATTGAACAGGCTCTTTCTGCTGCAGATTTTCCAAATACTATTAGGTCCAATAGAGAATTTGATCCTAATCTATTTGCACCATGAACAGAAACACAAGCCCCTTCTCCCAATGCCATTAATCCTTCTACAATTGTGCCATCACCATTAGCTATAACTTCTGTATTGTGATTAGTGGGGGTCCCTCCCATGTTATAGTGAACAGTAGGGATAACTGGAATAGGCTCCTTTGTTGCATCTACGCCTGCAAATATTTTAGCTGTCTCAGTTATGCCAGGTAGTTTTTCATGAATTAAACTGGATTCCAGATGTTCTAAGTGCAATAAGGCATGATCTTTGTCTTTGCCAACTCCTCTTCCCGCATTAACTTCCATTTGTATAGCTCTACTTACCACGTCCCTGGAAGCTAAATCTTTTGCATTAGGAGCGTATTTCGGCATAAATCTTTCACCTTCAGAGTTAGTTAAGTAACCACCCTCGCCTCTTGCTCCTTCTGTTATTAAACAACCAGCACCATATATTCCTGTAGGATGAAATTGGATAAACTCCATATCCATGAGAGGTAAATTCGCTCTTAAAATCATGCCATTTCCATCACCAGTACACGAGTGGGCTGAAGTGGATGACTGATAAGTCCTTCCATGTCCGCCAGTTGCTAGTATGATAATATGCGATTGAAACAAGTGTATTGAACCATCATCTAAACACCACGCTAAAACACCTACGCATTTATTTTCCTCGAACACTAAATCTATGACAAAGTATTCAATAAAAAAATCTACATCATTCTTAAGTGCTTGCGTATAGAGTGTATGTAAAATTGCATGACCAGTTCTATCAGCAGCGGCACAAGTTCTCTGTGCAATTCCTTTCCCGTATTCTGTTGTCATTCCACCAAATGGTCTCTGATAGATTTTTCCTTCCTCAGTGCGGGAAAAAGGAACCCCAAAGTGCTCTAACTCAATTATTGATTCCACTGCATTTTTGCACATATATTCTATTGAATCTTGATCGCCTAGCCAATCTGAACCTTTAACTGTGTCATACATGTGCCAGCGCCAATCATCCTCTCCCATATTACCCAACGCACCACTAATACCGCCTTGAGCGGCAACTGTATGACTTCTAGTTGGAAAAACTTTTGAAATACAAGCAACGCTATGTTCAGACTGAGAAATACCCATGGTTGCACGCAAACCAGAGCCACCTGCTCCTATGACTATTACATCATGTTCATGTTTTATAATTTTACTGCTCATATTAAATCCCTTTAATTAAAGTTAGTGAAATAAGTGTTGTTAACAATAATATAACATGAATAACCTTGGAGAGATTAATAAATAATCTTTGCAAAAAGTTGTCATGAATATAATCCTCCATGATCGTCTCTATACCAAGCGAACTATGGGTAAATAAAACAATTGCAACAAATATAATAAATAAGATACCAAAGTTTGAAGTTATATCATTAATAACTTCTAGATAAGACAGGCTACCTATGTTTAAAAAATAAAACGTAATATATATGACAGCAGGGACTAGCAAAATTGCACTGATTCTTTGTATTTTCCAATGATATATTGCCATATGCTTACCTTTAATTTAAATAAAAAACTGAAATTATTGTTATAACGACAGATATCAAAATTACTAAATATCCAGAGATATAGCTATTTCTTAGGCTCAACCCTAAGCCTAAGTCCCAAAATAAATGCCTAATGCCATTTGATAGGTGATAAACTACAACAAAAATTGTACCTGCTAGAATAACCTTAATAAAAAAATTATCCATTATTCTTAATAATAAATTGTAGTAATCAGCTCCAAGCGAAAGAAATAGTAAAAAAATGGGTATTAGTATAGAAAAAATTGACAAAATAACACCTGTTATTCTATGGGAAATAGATAATACAGAAGTTAGCTGCGGCTTGTAAATTTGCAAGTGTGGTGACAAAGGTCTTTTGGTGTTCATGGCTCTATCCATCTCAAAAATCTATACAACGACCATTCTTTTCCCAATCACCATACCTTGTTGGGTCTGGGCCCTTTCTACCACCAATTTCCTTAATTTTTTTAGTAGTATTTTTCTTTGGTTTTATTTTATTTGTTTTATGACTATGATCTTGATTCATGTGTTCTCTCCAACACGTATTATATGCAAATATAAATTAAATAAATAGTACTTTATTAGTATATACTTATTTTGATTAATGGATGATTAAATATAATAAGTAGAGATAATATTTGTAGATGCTATAAATAATTAATAGATAAATCAGTAATTTATATGAATATTAAAGAATTAAACGGCTATTCGAGAGATAATGAAATTGTTTGCATAAAAGTAGCTGGAACAGATGCTGAAAAATTTCTGCAAGGTCAATTTAGTAATGATATAAGTTCTATTAAAGAAGATTCTTATCAATTTTCATCTTATTCAACTAACCAAGGTAAGGTAATTTCACTATTAAGAATAATAAAGGATCAAGATTCCTTTTTACTACTACTGACCACGGACATAAGTGAATACTTTATGTCAAAGTTGTCAATGTATGTATTAATGTCAAAAGTAGAAATAGAAATTATGAGCAACTATAAAGTTTATGGGTTAAGTGGAACTGCATCCGCGGAAATAATAAAGAATAATAATTATGAAAATTCAGTGTTTGAAAAAGAAGATTGTTATGTTTTAAATAACACTAGTGAAAGAGTCTCATCTGCAATAGTAATCCATAAGAGTAATGATAAATTAGATAGTCTCCCTAGATTTTTTACATCAATGAGTTTTTCAAGCCTAGAATTTAATACGAACAAATTAGCAGATATGATGCGTGGTTTTTTAAGAATCGATATGACAACAAAAGAAAAATATATCCCTCAGGTTTTAAATATGGAAATCTTAAATGGTATCAGTTATAAAAAGGGATGTTATACTGGACAGGAAATTGTCGCTAGAACTCACTATCTCGGAAAAATCAAAAAAAGAATATTTAGTATAGAAACAGAATCAGAATCTATGAAATATGGTGATGTAATTCACAATATAGATAGTGAGTCAATTGGCGAAGTTATTAGTAATACGCAAGATGTCCAATCATTAAATATTTCACTTGCAATATTAAGACTTGATTCTTTAGATAAGGAGTTATATGTAAATAATGAAAAAATAAAAAAGATTAATTAGTCTTTTAAAATACTTCTAATAATATTTCTTTCCGTTAATAATTCAGCTTCTGATTCTTTTATATATTTAAATGAATCATCAGTTAATTTTAAATCATTATTAATGGATATGATAGAATTTTCAATAATTAATGGGTATGAAAAAAATATTTCGTTGCTGATATCATAATCATTACTTCTCATTACTCCCATTGACTCCCAATCATTAGAACTATTTACTAAGGCATTTAAATGATCATAAATTGCAGATGCAGCAGATGCTGCGCTAGACTTACCTCTATGTTCAATTATTTCTGCACCTCTTTTTTGAACTCTAGGAATGAAAGTCTCAATAATCCAAGTCATATCAATTTTTTTGACTAGCGAATCATCTCCAGATATTAATGTATTCGTAAGATCTGGATATTGTGTAGCTGAGTGGTTTCCCCATACAATTAATCTTGAAATAGAATCAACTGTTTGTTTTAGTTTGTTCGATAAAATACTTTTAGCTCTATTCTGATCCAGCCTCATTAGAGATGTAATATTTTCATCAGGTATATTTTTTGCAAAATGTTGAACAATTAATGCATTTGTGTTTGCTGGGTTACCAACAACGATAATTTGACTAGTTTTTTTTGCAACTTCATTAATAATTATTGCCTGTTTTTGAAATATGCTCGCATTGTCTAGCAGTAAATCGGCTCTTTGCATTCCTTTAGACCTAGGTTTAGCTCCAACTAGTAAAATATAATCAGAATCTGCAAAGGCTTCATCAGGTTTGTCTGTTATTATTATTGAGTCTAATTTTTCAAAAGCACAATCCTCAATTTCATATTTCACACCCTTCAGAATACCAAGGGCTGGTGTTATGTCTAAAAGATTTATTTGAATTTTTACATTATCCGAAAAAATGCTCCCTGAAAGAATTCTAAAGATAAGAGAGTAAGCTATATTACCTGCTGCGCCCGTGATTGTAATAATTTGCTTATTCATAACTATTTCTTCCTCGCTAATTTTAAATCAATGGGAGAATTAATGCTAACTGAATTATGAATATTTATTTTAATACACTTAATAGGTATACAATTCCACAAGAAACGCAACTGTTCAAGTTTCTCAATAGATTCTTCAGGACATTTTTTTAATTTAGGATAAATATGCAATATTGAGCATCTATAAGCATAAATTCCAATATGGCATAATGTGTGTGGTGTTAACCCAAAAGGTATTATCGATCTTGAAAAGTATTGTGCATAATTATTTTTATCTATAATGACTTTAACTGTATTTTTATTTTGATATGATTTCTGATTAATATTACGAAATATTAAAGTTGCCAAATCATCAGTTTTGGATGTTCGTAAATAATTTATTAACTTTTTAGCGCCTGTAATTGAAAAATTGTATTCATCACCTTGTATATTGATAATAATATCTTTTTTATTAAATTTATAATCCTTTACTAATCCGGCAATTCTCTCCGTCCCACTATTATATTTCTTTTTTGAATACCATACCTCTATTTTATTGTTTTCAACAATCTCTTTAATTACAACACTATCGGTAGCAACGACTAGTGAGTCAGGTTTTAACTTTTTTGCTCTGAGACAAACATGTTCAATAAGAGTTTTTCCATTAATCATTTTAATAAGTTTTTTTGGAAATCTTGAAGAGTCAAGTCTTGCAGGTATAATGATTCTAACTTTCATAGTTAATGTTACTCAAGTCTTTATTTAATTTCTCAATGAAATACTCATTTGGTTCCACATAATGTTGCATTACCCATATTTTTTCATTGCCAGAAGATTTTAATTTAACATAATCTTTCATAGTTAGAAAGACAGACTTCTCATCATGAAATTCACATTCATTACCAGTATATGCATAGTGATCATTATAATGATGTAAAGTAGTTTTAATATTTTTTATTTTTAAGTTATTTAAGATTCTACTTATATTTGCAATACCAATTACAAGATGAATTTCCTTTCCACTAAATTCATCAAGACTTTTAATTTCTTTAGTGATAGAGTTTTGAACAAAATTACATTTTGAGAATATACTCGGTTTTTTTATATCATGCTTACTTGCATTACTATATGCAATCATGTCGCACTTATTTATTCTATTACTAGGCTCTCTTAACGGGCCATAAGGTAATAAAAACCCATTTCCAAAAAATCTATCAGCATCAATAATGCCAATCTCATAACTTCTTGCTAAAGCATAATGTTGTAAACCATCATCATGTATTATGATGTCACATTCAGATGATTCTAATAAATATCTTGTAGCAGCAACTCTATCTCCACCACTCACAATAATTGCCTTGGTTTGTAAATATAATAAAACAGCTTCATCACCAACTATTGATGGGTCTGAATTATTTCCTATGAGTTGAGGTTCTGTCGAAGATGATTTATATCCAGAAGATACAATCCCTACTCTAACTTTTTTACTAAGTAAATAATTTGCAAGCCAGATACAAAGCGGTGTTTTGCCAGAACCCCCAACAGTTAAGTTTCCTATAATAATTATGGGTATGTTAAATTTTGTTATTTTAAAAAACTTTATATTATATAAAAATAATCTTAGCGAAATAATTAACCAGTAGATGAAAGTTACTGGTAACAAAACAACAATAAAAATACTAAATCGTGAATACCAAATGTTATTAAAAAATTTTTCCATTATTATTCTGAGGCTGGAAATTGAATCTTATGAAGATTAGCATATAAGCCTTTTAAGTTAATCAACTCTTCGTGTTTACCTTTCTCTATAATTTTACCTTTATCTAGCACAATAATTAAATCTGCGTTTTCGATAGTTGATAATCTATGTGCTATAACAATGGTTGTCCTATTCTTTTGTAGTTCAGCTAGAGCTGTTTGAATAAGTTTCTCTGATTCTGAATCTAGAGAACTAGTTGCTTCGTCTAGGAGAAGTATTGGAGCATCTTTAAGTATAGCTCTAGCAATTGCTATACGTTGTCTTTGCCCTCCTGAAAGTAAAACCCCATTGTCACCAACAAATGTCTCATAGCCATCTGTGTAGTCATTGATAAATTTATCTGCATTTGCACTTTTTGCAGCCGCTACTATATCATCTAACGATTTATTTTCTAAAGACCCATATGCAATATTATTTCTTATTGAGTCGTTAAATAAAGTTAAATCTTGCCCGACATAAGCAATCATTCCTCTTAACTCACTCAATGAAAAAGTATTTATATTTTCGAGATCAATAGTTATATCTCCGTTTTTAATTTCATAAAATCGAGGCAATAAATTAACAAGTGTTGATTTTCCACTCCCAGATTTACCAACAATAGCGCAGGTTGAACCCTTTGGTATTGAAAACGAAATATCTTCTAGTACTAAGTCATTGTTATCATAATATGAGAAGTTTATTTTATTAAAATTGATTGACGAAAATTCTTTATTAAATTTTTTATTATCTTTGTTAATGATTACATCAGATTCTGATTTTGAGTCTAGTAACTCAAAAATTGACTCACTCGCGGCTAGACCTCTTTGTAAAACTACATTAATCTCGGCCAATCTTTTTATTGGAGCAAAAATTAAAATCATAGCCGTAATAAATGACATAAATGTCCCTACTGAAATCACTTCAAGATATTCATCAGAGGTAACAAAATATATAACACCTGCCAAGAAAAGTGCGACTATAAACTGAACGAGAGGAATGCTTATACCTTGTATCAGAGCTAACTTCATGTGTCTGTCTCTATTATTTACATTGACATAATTAAATGACTTCTTTTCGCTATGCTCTCCACCAAATATTTTTACTACGCGATGACCAGCAATTAACTCCTCTACTACATTTGTAATAAAACCCATAGATTTTTGTATGTGCTTGCTAGTATCCCTAAATCTAACACTCATAAATTTTACAAATATTGCAATGACCGGGCCTATAACAAAAAGACCAATGGACAGAATAAAACTTTGATAAAACATTAATCCCAATAGTCCAATAACGGTTAAACCATCTCTAACTAAGACAGTTATTGCCTTGGTAGCAGCTTCAGCAACTTGTTCAGTATCATATGTAAGTTTTGACAGTAGTTCTCCTGAGGAGGCAAAATCATAAGTTTTTGTGGGCATATGGACAAGTTTATCGAACATCTCTTGTCTGATTTTCATAATTACACTTCTACCAACATAGGCTATACCATATGTAGAGACGAAACCCGAGATACTTCTTATTAGAAATAATGCAATTAAAACGAAAGGAAATAGTCTTATTGTTTCTGGATCCTTTGATACAAAACTTCCATCCAGTAAAGGTTTAATCAATGCTGCAAATGCTGTATCTGTGACTGCAAACATAGCCATAGCAATTATAGATGCTATAAAAATTAATTTATGCTGAAAAGTGTAGCTTAAGAGTCTTAAATATAGATTAGAATTAATTTTCTTATTTTTAGGTTTTTGCATATTTTATTTAACAAAATAATCAAGAATATGTAGTAGTATATGATATTAATGCATTTTATAAGAGAAAAATCTATATTTATTAATATAACTATGTAATATGAAAAGTTTTTTTAAAAAATATATACCGAATCAAGATGTTCTAAAAAGTTATAAAATGCTTAATTTTTTAGGAAACTCACTATTTCATGAAGATCTGTGGAGATTTAATCGCAAATCCTTTTGTCGAGCAACTGTTATAGGACTTTTTTGGGGATGGATGCCAATGTTTTTTCAAATGATACCAGCGGCATATTGCGCTGTGTTATTTAGGGCAAATCTACCATTATCTGTAGCTGGTGTTTGGGTTAGTAATCCAATCACGATGCCTGCGATGATGTATTTTGGATATTTATTTGGTAACTTAGTTTTAAACTTAGACCCGGTCTATGATGAATTCCAAATGAATATGGATTGGATTATGAGTGCTATGAGCAATATATGGGAGCCTTTACTTGTTGGAACATTAATAATAGGGATTATTTCTAGTATAGTTGGTTATTTTCTAATGCATTTAGCCTGGAGAGTTTATGCGTATAAAAGATTAAAAAAACGAAATTAATTCTACTTAATCTTCCCAGATTCTAATTCTAAAATATTATCAAAATATGAAAGCAAATCATCATCATGTGTAACCAATAACAAAGAAGAATCATATGTTCTACATGATTCTATAAGAATTTCGATAATCTTTTTAGAATTAGTTTTATCAAGGTTGCCTGTGGGTTCATCTGCAAGAATAAGCCTAGGATGTGAAATCAATGCTCTGCCAATTGCGACTCTTTGAGATTCGCCTCCAGATAATAAGTTTGTTTTAAAATTCCTTCTATCCCAAAGACCTAGCTTATTTATCATCTCATTAGTTTGTTCATTAATAAATGATTTTTTTTCGCCGCATAAAGCTAAGGGTAGTGAAATATTTTCAAAAACTGTTAAATCTTTGATTAGATTAAAGAATTGGAAAACAATACCAATATTTTTATTTCTGAAAGCACATAGCTGATCAGTGCTCATTTTTGTTATATCTAATTCATTAAAAATTATATTCCCGGAACTTACTTTATCGAGCCCACATATTAAATTTAATAAAGTGCTTTTACCACTACCAGATGGTCCTTTTAAAGCGGTAAGTGATTTTTCTTTAATAGTCAAATTAACATCTATCAGCACATCTTCTTTTCGAATCAAATCATCCATAAGAAACGATTTATTTATTTTTGAGCACCTTAACATTAGTTCATACCTCTAAAAATTTCAGATGGGCGTATGGAGGAAGCTTTTAAAGCTGGGTATATTGCTGAAAACAAAGTAAGAATGAATGTGAAAAATACTATGTAACTAATATCACTATATTTTATTAGAGAAGGTATTTCTGTCAGATGATATATTTCAGCCGGCATTAAATTAATATGAAATATTTGCTCTATTGTCGTAATGATAGCATCAATATTCACTGAGAGAATAATTCCAAAAAATACCCCTAAAACAATTCCTATTAATCCTAAGAAAAGACCTTGGAATAAAAATATCAAAAGCACGTCAAGTTTTTTTGCTCCAAGTGTTATTAATATTGCTATCTCTTTTTCTTTATGTGTAACCAGCATGAGCAAAGATGAAACTATATTAAAAGCTGCAACTGCAACTATCAGCATTAAAATTATAAACATAACACGTTTTTCATTATTAATTGCCACAAATAAGGATTGATGGGTAAAACTCCAATCTTGTGCATAATAATCCATTGAAGTCTGATTAAAATTAGAAGAAAAATTATATGAATCAAGTGGGTTCTCAAGTTTTATCCTTATAGCATCAATGTTTATATGTGATTTATTAGATTTTTTTAGTGAATATAATAGATTATTAAGATTGATAAATGCATATGCATTGTTATATTCATAAATACCAACATCAAAAATTCCAGCTACTCGATAAGTATTTTTGAACTGAACAAGTTTAGAGCCATTTCTAGATGGGAATTGCATAAATAACTCAACATCATCATCTAGCTTAACATTTAATTTTAATGCTATTCCATTACCTAGTATTATATTATCTTGAGAATCTTCCAGTTCTGCATATGATCCAGAAGTTATATTTTTATGTGTTATACCAACATTTCTTTCCAGTTCTGGTTCTATAGCCCTAACCATTGCATTGGTGCTAGAGATGTTAGATGATATAAGAGATTCTCTCTCAATATATGGAGAATAGCCCAAGATTTTATTTTTATTTTTAAGATTTTTAAACTCTGACAAGTCGTAATTTTCAGATGTAGGATTTTTATATACAGTGACATGAGAGGTAAAACCTAACACCTTTTCTCTCAACTCTTTCTCGAATCCATTCATAACTGATATTACAGTTATTAAAATAGAGATGCCTATTACTATACCTAGTACGGAGATTTTTGATATGATGTTTATGAAACTGGAATTATGTTTCGACCGCATGAACCTATATGCTAATAACAATCGCATGTTAGAATTATATCATAGCTTGATGATTAACAAAATAACTATGGAAATAGATAATTTAAATACAGAATTTGAATCAAATACGCTAATTATGAATTGGCCGTCTTGTTATAAATTAGAATATTATTGGAATGATTTGTTAATAATATACTATCAGATCTTAGATATATTAATAAAAAATAATAAACAAATTATCCTAGCATACCAACCTGGCGATGATATTGAAAAAGATTTAAAAAATATAGGTTATTGCTTAAGTAATATCAAAAGTAATTATCTAAAAAATATTCTTCTTCATGAAATGGAATATGATGATATTTGGGTGAGAGATTTTGCACCACTACAACTTTTTAATGATGCGATTAATAAATATAAATTTTATAAGCTTAAATTTAATGGATATGGTAAGAAATATATATTTAAAAAGGATGCATTATTTTCAAAAAATATTATAACTTATCTTCAAAGCATTGACAGAGTCATAAAAAGCCATAAAAATATTGAATTGCTTGAGTTATGTGAAGATTTGGTAGTAGAAGGAGGTAATATTACAAATGATGAGCAATGTTTGATTATGAATAAAAATCCACTAATAATACATAATGATATGTCTTGGTCAAAAATACATCCAATTTTAGAAAAAGCATTTAAAAAAAATAATCTTAATAAATATTATACAATTGATGTTAAAGGGTTAATTGGAGATGACACAAATGGACATATAGATAATTTAGTCAGGATATATGATGATAAAATATTATATATGTCTATAAAAGATGTTAATCATCCTAATTATCTAAGAATCAAAAACCTTCAAAAACAACTTCAAGAAATAATTCAGAGGCCCAATAATTTTAATGAAATAATTCCAATTCACCATGACAATGATGATGTGGTAAGAAATAAAATAGGAAATATTTTGCCATTCTCATATTTAAACTATATAAGAGTTGAGGATATCGTAATTATTCCAGTCAATAAAAAAACGAATGAACAAAAGAAAAAGTTTCTTAGGGATGTTTTCTCTGATTCTAACATTTACTTTATTGAATGTTCAGCCTTATTGAATCAATTTGGAAGTCTACATTGTTGTACAGCAAATATAAATATATGAATAATAAACTAAAAATAAAAAATAAAGACTTGATTGATATTGTATTGATTCAAAATAAGATTAAATTAAGCTATAAAAAAAATATTGATTTATTACATAATACCATCAGAAGCATTAAAATAAAAAATACCACGATAATTGTCTTGCATGAGCTTTCATATTTGCGATATATAGGAATAACGAAAAATTCTGAATATAAATCTCATGCAATTAGTATAGAGTCGAATATTATAAAAAATCTTACTGCTCTCTGTAAAAAGAAGAATGTGTATCTCTTATTTCCATTCTTTGAAAAATCTAGAAACAGATTATATAACTCAACAATCATGATCTCTTCCAATGGGGAAATAGTTGGAAGGTATAGAAAAAAAAATATACCAGACGAGACATGTTTCAATGAAAAATATTACTTTAACAATTCTAGTAATAAATTTCAGGTTATAAAAATTAATAACTATAAAGTTGGACTGATGATTTGCTGGGATCAGTGGCATGCTGAATCTTATATTCAACTAAAAAAATTAAAAGCCGATATCATATTATGCCCGACATCCATAGGTGTGGCTTTTAATAAAAATAAAAATATTAGTATACCTAATGAGAAACAAAAATGGATTAATGTAATATCAGCAAATAGTCTTATGACAAATATACCAGTCGTTGTGGTTAACAGAATAGGTTTAGAGAAACTTAATGATAATATGATAAAATTCTGGGGTATGAGTTTCGTGACAAATGCATGTGGGGATATAATATATAGAGCTGGAACAAAACCAGTAGTAAAGACTTTAACCATGAACCTCAAAGAAAATAAAAACTCAAAAAAAATGTGGAATTTCATTGAAAAATTGTCATAATTTTGCAACAAATTAGCCATTAACGAGCTTATATGCGTTTAAATTCTAAATAAATATGTTCATTTAAATATCTATATACTGTAGAATTATCTTTAAAGATGGCTCTAAAAGCTTATCTATCACTCTCTATTAGAGGAGATATATGAAAATATTAACAATGATTGTTATAGGTATGTTTGGTATAAGCAATTCTTATGCTGATGTTGTCGGTTCAGACTTTGAATCAAATGCACCAAAAGTAAAAGAAATGATATTTGCTGATGAAGAACCTGCTGAAGAAGAAGAGCCAGATTGTGAATAAAAGTATTAAGGGAGACGAGTATGAAAATTAAATCGATATTAAGTGTTATTGCATTATCAGTATTTACTTTCTCTACTGCATTTGCCGATAAACCGGTAGCAATTTCAAAAGCTGATGGACCCAATTCATTAGAAATAGGAATTTCAGTAGATGTTGGAAATCATAAGATAATGAGAAATCAAAATAATAAAAACACAGTAAATCCTGCGTTCGCTAAAACATCAAGACCATGTCCGCCATTTTGCGTACAACCTATGCAGCTAAGACCTGGAGTTGAAACTATAGGTGAACAAGAGATTATTCATTATGCTGTAATGATGAGCAAAGGTATGAAAATGCCAGATGGATCAGAAATTATGATAATTGACTCAAGAACACCAGATTGGACAGCTAAAGGAATGATTCCTGGTGCAGTAAATATTCCATGGACAGACCTAAGCGAAGCTAAAGGTGCTGACCCAATATCAATAGCAGAAATCATGACAGAAAAATTTGGTGCTGAAGAACAAAATGGTTTGTTTTATTACAACAATGCCAAAACTTTAGTGATGTATTGTAATGGAATGTGGTGTGGTCAATCACCTAATAATATTAAAAGCTTGCTTAAATATGGGTATCCAGCTGATAAAATCAAATGGTTCCGTGGTGGCATGCAAACCTGGGAAATCCTTGGTTTTAATACTGTAAAATAACTAGTATTAAATTAATTAAAAGCAGTACAGAAATGTGCTGCTTTTTTTTATGATGAAACATATATTTAAAAATAATAAAGAACATTATACTTATGGGGGTCTATATGGATCCTCAGGATCTTATATTCTTGGTAAAATTGCTAGAGAATTTAATACCGTGTTTATTGTTCTAAGCAATAATAGTGAAATAGTAAATTTATCAAAAGAATTGAAGATTTTTCTACATAAAGATACAAAACTTAATCAATTTTTCGATTTAGAATCATTTCCATATGAAAGCACCATTTATGATAATGAAGTAATATCTGGAAGACTTTTTACTTATTACAATCTAATGAACTATCCAAAAAATGTAATTATTACAACAAGTAATGCTATTTCCAAAAAAATATTACCCAAAGAAAGTATTGTGTCTTATTTTTATTATATTAATTTAAATAATAAATATGATGAAATTATCAATACATTAGTAGATATGCAATATGAAAGAACTGAAAGAGTCTTGAATAAAGGAGAATTTTCAGTAAGAGGTCCTATAATAGATATCTATTCCCCCATCCATGACAAGCCAATGAGAGTTACATTTGATGATATAAGAATAGAAACAATTAAAGAAATTGAAATAGAATCACAACAATCAATGAATGAAGTAAGTTCATTAATCATATGTGCAGCTAAAGAAATTATCATCAATGATGAAATGATTAAATCTTATAAGAGTAAATCTAAAAAAATCTTTGATGATGAATATTTAGATGATATAGAGTTTAATAAAATCACTAACCATTTATTTCATCCATCAATATATAATGTATTGCCATTATTATATAAAAAATTAGATACTATATTTGACCTTGTTAATAGCAAAGACAATATTATATTGACAACAAAAAATATCGATTGTGAAATCAAAAATATTAGCCAACGATACGATGAATATTATAAAAAATACAAAGAAGAACAATATATTTTAAATCCCAAACTTTTATTGATGAACCATATTGAGTATGAAAAAATTTCTAGGTTATACCAAAAGGTAGAATTATCAGTTTTAAAAGTTAATGATAATCCAATTTCAACTAACTCATCAATAAGAAGACTCCCTACATTGTTAGTTAACAATACATATAAAGAGCCTTTTCAGAATTTCAGGGATTTTGTTAAAAGAGATATCAACAAGCTTGTGATATTTGTAGATAGAAAAAGTTTGAAACTAGAAATAATAAAGGTTTTGAATGACTTAGATTTAAAGTATCAAATATATGATAATTACTTAGATAAAAGCGTGACAAAAGATAAAATCCTAATTATTGAACAGCATTTAGAGCAAGGTTATATTGATTATGCAGAGAAAATAGCCATAGTGACTGCAAAAGATATTTTTGGATCAAGATCAGTTAGTAAGCCCCATAAGAACAAAAATAGATTAATGGACAATTATATAAATGATATTTCTTCTTTAGAAGTTAATTCTCCTGTTGTACATGATAATTATGGTGTGGGGAGATATAAAGGTTTAATCAACATGGATGTAGAAGGGATAAAGACAGAATTAATTAAAATCGAATATTCGGATGATGACATTTTATATATACCTATCACATCGATTAATTTGTTAAAAAAATATACAGGTCACACAGGGTTAAATATACCACTACATAGTCTTGGAACTGACAATTGGACAAAAATTAAGAGTAAAGCTAAAAAAAGGATAAATGATATCGCTGTTGAATTATTAGAGATTGAATCAAAAAGATTAGCAAGTAAGGGATATATATTTAAAAAAGACCTCAATGAATATGATAAATTTGTGGAGTATTTCCCATTCACGGAAACAGAAGATCAAACTCATGCAATCAATGATGTATTATATGATATGCAATCAAATAAGCCAATGGATAGATTGATTTGCGGAGATGTTGGCTTTGGTAAAACAGAAATTATAATGAGAGCAGCATTTATAGCCGCATCCAATAATGTTCAAACAATGATTTTAGCACCTACAACAATATTAGTTGAACAACATTATAAATCATTTATAAAAAGATTTTCAGAAACAGCAATTAATATTAGCAAACTATCTAGATTACAAAAAATTAAAGAGAAAAAAGATACAATAGATAAATTAAAATCAGGTGCAATAGATATTATAATTGGTACTCACGCATTATTATCAAAAAATATAGAATTTAAGGAAATTAAATTACTTATTATTGATGAAGAACATAAATTTGGTGTTGCAGATAAAGAAAAAATTAAAAAATTAAAACATAGCATTGATGTAATTACATTAACAGCAACTCCAATTCCGAGAACTTTAAATTCAGCATTATCACAAATAAAGGATTTAAGCATTATAGAAACACCTCCTCAGAATAGGAAGTCTATTGTGACGAGAATTATTAAATGGAATAAAGAGATAATAAAGGAAGCAATAGAAAGAGAGATGCAGCGTGGCGGTCAAGTTTATTTTGTTCATAATGAAATACAATCAATGGATGAAGAAATAAGTAATTTAAATAATTTACTATCAAATATAAAAATAGGAAAAATACATGGACAACTTGATGCAAAACATATTGAAGGTGAAATGGAAAAGTTCGTGAATAGAGAATATGATGTTTTAGTCTGTACTAGCATAATAGAAAGTGGTTTAGATATTCAAAACGTTAACACTATTATTATAAATCACAGTAGTAAGTTTGGATTAGCTCAACTGCATCAGATTAGAGGTAGAGTGGGAAGAACAAATAGACAAGCATACGCATATTTAATTATTGGTGATAAGAACAATCTCACTAAGGAAGCTGAAAGAAGATTAGAGGCGATAGATTCTGTAGATAGCTTAGGTGGTGGCCTAGAATTATCAACACATGATCTTGAGATAAGAGGTGCAGGTGAGATTCTTGGCGCTGAACAAAGTGGTCAAATATATGAAATAGGATATGCAATGTTTACAGATATGTTGAACAAAAGTATCGAGTTTTTAAAGGATGGAGACATAGCTAATAATATTGATAATATTGAAATAGACAACAATTATTCATGTTTAATCACAGAAGACTATATGAGTGATGTATTATCTCGTTTAAAGTACTATAAAAAAATTTCTTCATGTGAAAATGAAAAAGATATTATTCGTCTTAAAGATGAGCTTATTGATATTTATGGGCCAATACCAGAGTATCTTGATAATCTTTTATCTTTAACAATCCTTAAATTGAAATTAAAGAATCAAAACATCAAATATATGAAAATAATTGATAATTTAATTAAGATTGAGTTCAAAAATAAAGATTTAATAAAAATTGATAATATTGTTAGTTCAACAAAAAATATGGATTTAAAAATTATGAAAAACAATATGATTCAATTAAAGGTCGATGCAATAAGCTTTTATTCTTTATGTGATGAGATAGCTAATATTATTGCCAAGTTTTAATCTTTTTTATTATCCCAATCAATTGTTGTTGTAGGAAATGCAATTGCAGCATTATTAGTATCAATGATATCTGCCACTTTAAACAAAATCTGCTCCTTTATCATTAAGAATTCTCTCCAGTCTTTAGTATTTGTAAAAGCATATATAAAAAAATCACACGATGAGGCTGAGAAACTTTTAAAATAGACAATTGGTGGATTAGATTGATCTATTCCAGGCAAGCTAGATAGATAATCCCTAACTCCAGCAACAATTAAAGGTATTTTACTAAGATCATCATATCGCAAGCCAATAATCTCATTTATTCTTCTATTTGTCATCCTCGTTGCATTTTCTACTATAATATTCGCAAATGCTGAATTTGGTATATATAAAACATTTTTAGAAAAAGTACGAACAACTGTTAATCTCCATCCTATACTTTCTACAATACCTTCAATATTTCTATCTGGTGATTTAATAAATTCACCAACCTTGAATGGCCGATCAAAATATATCATTAAACCGCCAAAAAAATTAGATAATAAGTCTTTAGCTGCTAAACCAACGACTAACCCGCCTACCCCACCAAAAGCTAGTAAGCCAGATATACTTAAACCCAATTCTTGCATCAAAGTTAATGCGGCAATTATTATAATAATTATTTTTAATATTCGGAGACTTATCTCATATGTCTGCTCTATTAGAACTGGGTCATCATTGTCGGCAAGATTTCGAAGAAAAGATTTATTAATATAATAACTGTCTATGATTCTTATAAGGGTCCAAGAGATTAATATAACTATCAATATATAAATAATTTTATGAGTCTGGAAATTTGGAAGTAACGAATACACATTATTTAAAGATTCAATGATTAAGATAATTGAGGTTAATACTATTAAATATGTTGATGGTTTTTGTAGTGACTTAATGACGATATCATCAAATTCAGTACCAGTTTTATTTGTAATGCCAGAAAATAATAAGATAATTTTATTTTTGACGAATAATAAAGATAGAGCTATTAATAGTATTAATGCAATTTGTGTCGACAAATCTGTTTCAAATATTTTGTTAATCAAAGCATTCATAATTTGCTACTCCATTTATTCAAATTCATTAAAGTTGAATTATAAACTGTTAAATCACTATTTAGCATATCAGGCAACTCTATATCAAACATCTTATCACGATTTTTTTCATAGTACTCAATGATATTTTTTGTAAGATATTTTTCTGAAAAGTACTTATGGGAAAGTTTTTCATTAATAAGCATATTATTTTGCATGGTTGTGGCTATGATAAGTCTACATCCTGCACTTAAAGCCATAATAACTCTTTCATCACAAGGAATCTCTTTATTATTTTTAGATTTTGCAGAATACATTTCAATATCATCACTTATAAAAAAAGCTTTTTTCGAGAATATTAAACTCGCCTTATCTTCCAGCCATTTTCTTGAATATGTTACAATTTTATCGTCAATATTTTTATATTGAACATGACTCGTCATAATGGGTATTTGAGGCTTAGTAAAAGTATTCGCTAATTCTTGAAAAGGCATTAAATCAGATATCTTCAAATCATCATATGAAACATCAGAGATGCAATGAGAAACATGACTATCTGATATAACTCTACCATGCCCAGGGTAATGTTTAAGAACAGGAAGTATGCCACCTTTTAATGTTCCTTTAATATACTCGCTAGCTAGAGATATTATAGTTGTTAAATCATTCCCAAAAGTACGATCTTTTAACAATTTATTTTCATTAAAATGATTAATATCAACTATTGGGGAAAAGTTAATATTAATACCGACATTAGATAACTCATAAGATCCTATATATCCGGATGCATATGCAATATCTTTTGCTAATGCTTTATCATTAATATTAGAGATTGATTCTAGGCTAGGTAAATGTGTGAAATCATTCAAAAGTCTTTGTACTCTTCCACCTTCATGATCAATAGAAATGTGTATGTTGTTTTTAATTGATTTAATTTCATTAATTAGATCTATTAACTGTTCTTTTGATGAATAATTATGCGAAAAAAGTATTATACCTCCTATCAAATCATGTTTTATAACTAATTTTTCATTCTTAGATAATGTAATATCGTCAATATTTATTATGAGTGGGCCAATATTCTTCATAGATTATTTCACAAGAGACACTATACAATAACATGTAACTCCCTCTCCTTTTCCAATAAAACCCAATGATTCAGAGGTTGAGGCTTTTATATTAACTGAACTATTAGCAATTTTAAGTAAATTTGCAAGGTTTTGTATCATTTTCTCCTTGTAAGGAGTTAGCTTTGGCGCCTCTAACATAATCGTAATATCAATATTATTAACTTTAAACCCCAATTCAGAAATTAATTTATATGAATGTAAAATGATTGTTTCACTATTGAGGTTTTTATTCATGGGATCACTATCGGGAAAATGTTCTCCTATATCACCCAATGAAGCGGCACCATAAATAGCATCTGCACAAGCATGATAAATGATATCGCCGTCAGAATGAGCCTTAATCTTCTTATTGAAAGGTATTGTAATCCCACACAATTTTAATTGCGACCCTGCTATTAGCTGATGGG
>CAJWVG010000007.1 GCA_913048065.1 uncultured Gammaproteobacteria bacterium
AGGCTAGAAGATTGTCTATTGCATTATTTGTTTCAGTTAATGAGTTTGAAACTACCACTCCCTTACCAGCAGCTAATCCATCTGCTTTAATAACCAAAGGGTGTTTTTTATCTTTAACAAAATTTTTTGCTTCAACAGATGAAGAAAACATATCATAACTTGCTGTTGGAATTTTATAATTATTCATAAATTCTTTTGAGAAGACTTTAGAGCCTTCTAGAAGAGCATAGCTTTTGGTAGGACCAAATATTTTAAGATTATTTTTATTAAATTGATCTACAATGCCATTCATGAGCGGATCTTCTGGACCAATAATAGTCAAAGCAATTTCTTTCTTTTTAGCAAACTCTATAAGCGCAGGGATATCTTTAGTGTTAATGTTTATATTCTCGATAGCTGGTTCCTGAGCTGTACCCCCATTACCTGGGCAGACATATACTTTTTCAACTTTTTCAGAGGAAGATAATTTCCATGCAATAGCGTGCTCTCTTCCTCCTTGACCTATAACAAGTATTTTCATCTTCATATATTAGTGTTTAAAGACTCTAACGCCACTAAGAACCATAGACATCTTATGACTATTTACGACGTCTATTATATCTTGATCTTTAATAGAACCGCCAGGCTGAATAATTGCTGTTACACCTATTTTCTTTGCTAAATCAACATTATCTCTAAATGGAAAAAACGCCTCAGAGGCCATAACACATCCTTTGAGTGAAATTCCATGATTTTTTGCCTTTGTCTTAGCAATGTTTGTAGAGTCTATACGGCTCATTTGTCCAGCACCAATACCAAGCGTTCTGCCATTTTTTGCAAACACAATTGAGTTAGATTTTACGTAACGTGCTACTTTAAATGCAAATAAAAGATCATTTATTTGATTAGCTGTTGGCTTTTTTATTGTAACAACATTGAGGTCTTTCTTTGTAAGTACAATAGAGTCAGTTTCTTGAATTAGTACTTTATTTTGCAAGGTTTTCATTTCAATCCTTGAGCCGCTATTTGAAAATTCTTTTATTTCTAATAATCTTATATTAGGTTTCTTTTTAATTATTTCAGCACATTTTCCTTCATATTTAGGCGCAACTATTACTTCTACAAATTGTTGAGAAATTATTTTATTGAGTAATTTAGAGTCAAGTTTTTTGTTAAAAGCTAAAATACCGCCAAACGCTGAAGTTGGGTCAGTCTTAAAGGCAAGATTATATGATTTCAAAAGACTATCCGATTCAGCAACTCCGCATGGATTAGCATGTTTCACAATCACACAAGCTGGTTTTTTGAATTGTTTAACACAAGAAAGAGCACTTTCTGTATCTACAAGATTATTGTAGGATAAATCTTTGCCAGCAATCTGATTATAATCAAAACCTGATATCTTTGAGTTTTGAATTTTATATATTGCAGACTTTTGATGTGGATTTTCTCCATATCTCAATTGATTTTTTTTATTTAGCCTTATATCCAATATTTCAGGAAAAGTATTTTTCAATATAGAATCTTTATTATCAAGATATTCAAATATTTTTGCATCATATGCTGATATTTTCTTAAATACCTTTTTTGCTAATTGCAGCCT
Source organism: uncultured Gammaproteobacteria bacterium (assembly GCA_913048065.1). GTDB lineage: Bacteria > Pseudomonadota > Gammaproteobacteria. The sequence continues at coordinate 1,583 of CAJWVG010000007.1, forward strand.
AGTTTGACTCGAAACTTTATGAGAAACTTTAAGTTCATTAATGATCTTATCATAATCATCTGGTTCTGTGACGACTGTAACTCTTTGATGGTTTTTAGCAGCAGCCCTCAACATTGTTGGTCCCCCTATATCTATGTTCTCTATTGCATTTTCAAAGGTACAGTTCTTCTTAGATATTGTATTTTCAAATGGATATAGATTAACTACGACCATATCTATGAGGTAATAGTCAAGTTTTTTTAGATTTGATAACGATGATTGGTTCTTAGCTAGGATGCCAGCATGAATTTTTGGATGAAGCGTCTTGACTCTACCTTCTAAAATCTCTTCAAATTCAGTAAAATCTGAAATAGCTATATTCTTGATTTTATTTGCCGTCAAGAATTTTGCAGTACCACCCGTTGATAGAATTATATATTTCTGGGATATTAGTTCTTTTGCTAATTTATCTATATTTCTTTTATCTGATACACTTATGATTGCAAATTTCTTATTATTTGATTTCATTTATACAATGATACCGTAATCTTTAATTCTTTTAATCAGAGTGCCTCTATTAATTCCTAGATAGCTAGCGGTTTTTGTTACATTTCCCCCTAAATGAGTTAATACAGCAGAAATAAGTGATTTTTCTACTTCAGAGATAAATAAATCATGAAGATTACTTACTCCTTGTCCATTCATCTTATTTATATAACTGATTGTTTCGTTTTTAATAGTCTTACTGATCGAACTTGCTGTATTTTTTTTTGTTTTTTCCATCTATTAGCTACACACCCCGGTGATGTCAATGCATATGAGCAATGATTTTAATTTAGAATCGTTTTATTATATTACAGGCTTAATGAATGCCGATAAAGAGATAATTTGCTAATTTTTCTTAATAAATTGATTAAGTGTATTAATTGTAAAGTCACCATTTACAAAAAAATCACTCGTTAAAAGACTCTTATGAAGAGGAATATTAGTTTTTATACCTTGAATAACTGTTTCATCTAGAGCAAACAACATTTTCTTGATAGCTGTGCTCCTATCTTCAGCGTGAGTTACTATTTTTGCTATTAATGAGTCATAACTTGGTGGAACATCATATCCAGAATAAATATGAGAATCTACGCGAACACCAGGCCCGCCTGGCGGATGAAAAACACTAATATGTCCTGGTGATGGCATAAAGTTATCTGGATCTTCAGCGTTAATTCTACATTCAATTGAGTGTCCTTTGAAAACCACATCTTTTTGTGTGAGTGTAATCTTTCTATTTGATGCAACTAAAATTTGTTCTGAAATTAAATCTATGCCTGTGACAAATTCGCTGACAGGATGCTCCACCTGTATTCTCGTATTCATTTCTATAAAACTAAATGAACCATCCTGATATAAAAATTCAAAAGTACCTGCGCCTGTATAACCAAGTTTTTTACAAGCTTTTGTACAAATATCACCGATTTTACTTATAGCTTCTCGTGATATATTTACCGCGCTAGTTTCTTCAATGACTTTCTGATTGCGTCTTTGAAGAGAGCAATCTCTTTCTCCTAAATGTATTGCATTCCCATGATTATCACATAGAACTTGAATTTCAATATGTCTAGGTTTATCAAAATACTTCTCAAAATATAGATCTCCATTACCAAAAGCATTTTCAGCTTCTGTTTTTGTTATATTCATCGCTTTGGCAAAATCTTTTGCTTGATTGACTATCATCATACCTCTTCCACCACCACCATGTATTGCTTTTAACATGATAGGAAACCCTATTTTTTCAGCTTTTTTAATATTAGATTTAATATCGTCTGGGAGAATTCCATCGTATCCTGGAATGCATGGTACACCAAATTCTTTCATAGCATTCTTTGCTTTAATTTTATCACCCATCTTTTTTAATACTTTACTGCTTGGACCTATAAATATAAATTTATTAGTTTCTACTATCTCGGCAAACTGAGCAGATTCAGACAAAAAACCATAGCCTGGATGTATCGCATCTGCATTTGTTAATTCAGCTGCACTAATGATAGAAGGTATATTTAGATAGCTTTTTTTTGGGTCAGCAGAGCCTATACAAACAGATTCGTCAGCCATTTTAACATGAGGCAATTGTCTATCTACCGTTGAATGTACAGCAACTGTTTTAATCCCTAATTTCTTGCAAGCACGCAGTATACGTAATGCTATTTCACCTCTGTTGGCAATTAATATTTTTTGAATCATATTATTTTATAATAAAAAGAGGTTGTCCATATTCAACAGGTTCAGCGTCATCGACAAGAATCTCTACGATAGTTCCATTTTTTTCTGCTGTAACTTGGTTCATCATCTTCATTGCTTCTAGTATGCAGACGGTATCCCCTTTGTTGACTTTTTGCCCTTTTTCTACAAAAGGTTTTGAATCAGGAGATGCAGATCTATAAAAAGTTCCAACCATAGGTGAGGTAATAGCATCTCCATCTGGTATATTTTTTTCAGGCGCAGGTACAACCGGTTGAGAAGCTTCGTTGATATTTGGTTGACTAACTGGTGCAACCAATTGCGGATTAGGCTGTTGAACATTCGAAGCTCTTGAAAGTTTAATAGCTTCTTCACCCTCTTTAACTTCTATCTCTGAAATATTAGACTCCTCTAATAATTCAATAAGCTTCTTAATCTTTCTTAAATCCATAATTATTTATCTCTTAAGTAATTTTTTGCTCTTCTCATGGCTAAACCATAACCACCAACTCCACAACCAATTATACAGCCAATGCTAATATCACTCAGAAAAGAGTTTTTTCTAAATTCTTCTCTTTCAAAAATGTTTGAAATATGTACTTCTATAAAAGGAATTTTAGTACTCAAAAAAGTATCTCTTAGCGCGATGCTAGTATGTGTTAATGGTCCTGGATTTATTATTATTACATCAGTTGAATTTTTATTTGCATCTTGAATTGAATTTATAATTTCATGTTCTGCATTTGATTGAATACAATCTAGTTCATGCCCAGCATCTTCTGCGCTAGATTTGAGTTTACTCTCAATTTCACCTAGAGTTACATCACCATATATTTCTGGCTCTCTCGTCCCGAGCAGATTTAAATTAGGACCGTTGATAAGAAGAATTCTAGACAATTTTACCCCTAAATTGTAATTTTAATAGAAGTTAGCAGATAATTGCAGAATTTACAAGGGATTTAAATTATTTGAAACTAAAGTTTCATTTAATTTAGTATATTTTTCAAGAAAGGTCTCCGCATCTATAAAGCCTACAATCCTAGCAGTCCTTATTTCTTTTCCATCTCTGTTGAAAAAAAGTATAGCTGGTGGTCCAAACAGTTTATGATCTTTTAAAAATTTTGTATTATCATTATTTGTCTTAGTGATATCTAATTTAATTAGGTTTAAATTTTTTAATTTTAGAGCAACTTCTTCGTTACTAAAAGTATATTTATCTAACTCTTTGCATGCTACACACCAATCTGCATAAAGGTCCACCATTGTGATTGTTGATGCATTTTTAATTCTTGAGTAGAGTTCTTGAGTTTCAGTTACCTCGATAAACTTATTTGGACTCTCCTTTTCTATAAAACTCGTTACAGGATCAAATGTTTTATGGCTGTTAACCCCATAAATTTGGAGGGTAGAGTAGAAAATTAATAAAAATAGTGGAGTTAGATTTATTAACGATTTATGCGTTAATGATTTAGTATAAATTAATGCAATTAGAAGTGATAAGATTGCCCATAGATATGCTGCTATTTGTATTGAGACTATTCTTTCAATCAACCATATAGCTACTACTAAGAATAAAACTCCAAATATTTTATTTATTATTTGCAGATATGACCCAAATCTTTTTATGAGCTCTGATGCAGATGTACCTAATATTAACAAGGGCATGCCCATGCCTAACCCTAAAGAAAAAAGTGCTGCACCACCAATTAAATAATCGTTAGTTGTTGCAATATAAATTAATGCCCCTATGAGGGGAGCTGTCACACATGGTCCAACAATTAATGCTGATAATGATCCCATTATTCCAACACCCACATATGTTCCTGATTTTTTTTCATTTGATTTAGAGATGAGCAAGTTTTGTATAAATCTTGGCATCTGCAGAGTTATAATATTAAACATCGATAGAGATAAAATTATAAATAATATTGCGAAACCTGATAAGACATATGGATTTTGAAGATCAGCCTGTATATTACTCCCAGATAGAGCAATCAGAATGCCTGCTAAAGCATAAGTTAAAGACATTGAGAGCACATATGTCGCTGATAACAAAAATGACTTTCGAGTTGTAATATTATTACCTTGACCCACTATAAGACCGGTTAATATAGGTATCATAGGAAAAACACAAGGCGTAAATGATAAAAGAATTCCTGCTATAAAAAATAAAATTATATTTAAAATAACAGATTGTTCAAATAATTGCTGACTAATTAGATTATGATTAGCCGACAGGTTGGTTTTTTTAAAATAATAATCACTAAACGTATATTCATTAAGAAAGAATTCCTGGGTAATTGGAGGATAGCATAATCCCGCATCTGCACACCCTTGATATTTTACTATTAATTTCGAATTAGAATGTAATTTATCAATATATATATCTGCTTTAGTAGTATTATAAAATACATCAACATCACCAAAAAATTCATCTGTTTTTTTTATGCCATCAGGCATATTTATTTTTGTAATTTGAGTTTTGGAATCATTTATATTGAATTCAAACATCCCAACGTAAAGGTAATAACCTTTAGCAATATCCCACTTTACTTCTAGGTGGTTTTTATCTACCTCTCTGATCGAAATCTTAAATGCTTCAGATGGAGATAGAAAGTCGGAATCGCTATCAGATAAGATATCTGCGTTTAGATGCATTGGCATTAAAGCTAATGTCAATATAAATAAAAAATGTTTCATATGCTATCCCATTACTTCTCAGTCTTGATATATAGTATCTTATCTACTATAGAAATTTTGTCTATAAATGATAGTGTAAGAGTTGATATTATGAATATAAAGAAAATTATTACTATTTTTGTGTTACTTGTTCCAATCCTAGAAATTGTCTTGTTTGTCGAGATTGGCTCAATAATTGGAAGTTTCAATACAATTTTAATAATCATAATCACCGCTTTTTTAGGCATATATTTGATTAAATACAATGCGTCAATATATATGTCTGAAATTCAAGGTAAATTAATGAGAGGAATAAGGCCAGACCAAGAGATATTATCTGGGATTGTGATATTTATTTGTGGAATTTTGCTGTTAATACCAGGCTTTTTAACAGACTCCATTTCAGCAATATTTTTGTTCAAGCCTTTCAGGTCTTACTTAATCAGGAAATATGCTACATCAGGAAGAACCGGAAGCCGAAGAAGAACCAGTGGCAATGTTATAGACGTAGATCACACAGAAGACAAATAAAGTAACATAATTACACTTGAAATTTAGCAAAAGGTCGCTATATTAACTATCTAAGAGTATAAAGGACTCAAATTAATAATTAACGAGGATAAATATGAAAATAAGACCATTACATGATCGTGTGATTATAAGAAGAATGGAAGAAGAGAAGACCTCTCCCGGAGGCATTGTGATTCCTGATTCTGCAACAGAAAAGCCTGTAAAAGGAGAGGTGGTAGCCGTAGGAAAAGGTAAAATACTTGAAAATGGCGACATAAGACCATTAGACGTAAAGGTAGGTGACACGATTTTATTTGGTAAATATTCAGGCACTGAAGTTAGTGTAGACGGTGAAGAATTACTTGTTATGCGAGAAGATGACATAACAGCAATAGTAAGTTAACAATTAATAGCATTTTTTAGAGGAATACAAAATGACAGCAAAAGAAGTAAAGTTTGGAGATGATGCAAGAAAAAGACTGGTTGCAGGGGTAAATGTACTTGCTAATGCAGTTAAAACAACTTTAGGGCCAAAAGGAAGAAACGTAGTTTTAGATAAATCTTTTGGAGCGCCAACGGTGACTAAAGACGGCGTATCTGTAGCTAAGGAAATAGAGCTGAAAGATAAATTTGAAAATATGGGAGCACAAATGGTAAAAGAAGTTGCGTCCCAAACTTCAGATATCGCTGGCGATGGTACTACAACAGCAACAGTAGTCGCGCAATCAATTCTAAAAGAAGGCTTAAAATGTGTTGCGGCAGGCATGAACCCAATGGATTTGAAAAGAGGTATTGATAAGGCAGTGACTGTAGCGGTTGAAAGTTTACAAAAAATGTCAAAGCCTTGCACAGATCAAAGTGCTATAGAGCAAGTGGGTACAATTTCTGCAAACTCTGATACTAATATAGGTTCTATCATTGCTGAAGCAATGGGTAAAGTAGGCAAAGAAGGTGTTATAACAGTCGAAGAAGGACAGTCCCTAGAAAATGACTTGGATGTTGTTGAAGGAATGCAATTTGATAGAGGGTACTTATCGCCATATTTTGCGACTAATCAACAGAATATGACTACAGAATTAGAGGATCCCTTCGTCCTCTTATATGATAAAAAAATAACTAATATCAAAGATATGCTGCCAATACTAGAAGGAGTTGCAAAAGCGAGTAAGCCACTCTTAATTATTGCAGAAGATGTAGAAGGAGAAGCACTAGCCACACTAGTCGTCAACAGCATAAGAGGAATCGTGAAAGTTGCTGCGGTGAAAGCACCAGGTTTTGGTGATAGAAGAAAAGCTATGTTAGAAGATATAGCAATTCTAACTGGTGGCACAGTTATCGCAGAAGAGGTTGGGCTCAGCTTAGAAAAAGCTGATATAAGTGTATTAGGTACTGCTAAAAAAATAAATGTAACTAAAGAAAACACAATTATCATCGATGGCGGCGGTAAAAAAGCTACGATAGAAAGTCGTGTTAACCAAATTAGAGCTCAAATTGAAGAAGCAACTTCTGATTATGATAAAGAAAAAATGCAAGAAAGAGTAGCTAAACTTGCTGGAGGTGTTGCGGTAATAAAAGTTGGGGCTGCTACTGAAGTTGAAATGAAAGAGAAAAAAGCCAGAGTAGAGGATGCCCTTCATGCAACAAGAGCCGCAGTTGAGGAAGGCGTTGTTCCTGGTGGTGGAGTAGCAATGATTAGAGCGAGATCTGCTTTAGAAAAACTTAAAGGTGATAATTCTGATCAAGACCAAGGAATACAAATTGCTAGACAAGCTATGCAGGAGCCACTTCGACAAATTGTTACAAATGCTGGAGAAGAAGGTTCAGTAATACTAGCAAAAGTTGAAGACGGAAAAGACTCTTTTGGTTACAATGCGGCAACTTCTGAGTTTGGAGATATGCTAAAAATGGGTATATTAGATCCAACAAAGGTAACTAGAACTGCTCTTCAAAATGCATCTTCTATTGCAGGATTGATGATAACAACAGAGTGCATGGTTACCGAATTAGCTTCTGATGAGCCGGCTGCTGCTGGTGCTCCAGCAATGCCTGACATGGGCGGCATGGGTGGCATGGGCATGGGTGGCATGGGAATGTAATCCAAGCTTTTTGTAACTAATACAAACTTATTTCAAAGCCTCTAATTACTAGGGGCTTTGTTATTTTTAGTTTAGTATGTTATTTATGAATAAGATATGGCTTAAAAGTTACCCTAAAAATATTCCTGAATCTATAGGTGAGTTATCTAACAGCTCTATTTGCGATATGATGAAAAAAGCATCGCATAAGTATTCAAAAAATATCGCATTCACAAATTTAAATTCAAAATTAACCTATAGCGATGTTGATAAATATTCTGATAATTTTGGTGCTTATCTCCAAAAACAATTATCTATTAGCAGAGGCTCTAAGGTTGCAATTATGCTGCCCAATTTACTTACCTATCCAGTGACCCTGTTTGGAGCTTACAAAGCTGGAGCAACAGTTATTAACATCAATCCATTATATAAGAGCAGAGAAATAGAAAGTGCATTAAATGATTCTAATGCCGAAACAATCATCGTACTAGATAGATTTTTAAACGAACTTGAGCTCATAATAAAGAAAACTAATATTAAAAATGTAATAGTTTGTTCTATTACTGACCTCTTATCTTTCCGAATGTCCTTATTAGTTAAAACTATAATGTTTTTTAAAAAATCAAATATCAAACTAGATAAAGATTATATAATATTTTCTGATACTATTACTCACAAATATAATTTAGAAAATGTCACTTTAGAATTAGATGATGTTGCTCTTTTACAATATACAGGTGGTACAACGGGAAAATCTAAAGCCGCAGTATTAACCCATAATAATATTTTATCAAATATGCAGCAACTTAACTTATGGGTTGATTCAAATATTGAAGAAGGTAAAGAAATAATAATAACTGCTTTACCTCTCTACCATATATTTTCATTTACTGTAAATTTTTTATACTTTTATAGCATTGGATCTAACAATGTTCTAATTACAAATCCTCGTGATTTAAAGAGCTTTGTTAAAGAATTATCCAAATATAAGTTCACTGTGATAACTGCTGTTAATACACTATTTAATTTATTATTAACTAGTTCTGTTTTCAAAAAAATTAATTTTGACTCTCTTAAATTCTCTGTTGGAGGAGGAATGTCTGTATTAAGTGCTACTGCTAAAAAATGGAGTGAAATAACACAGACTGAAATTACCCAAGGTTACGGTTTGACAGAAACATCACCTATAGTATCTATAAATATTATAGGTGAGAAATTTAATGGAACTATAGGTTTGCCTGTCCCTTCTACTGATATTTCGATTAGAGATGACTCTGGACAAGAATTAGATGCTGGTGAAGCAGGAGAATTATGTGTAAAGGGGCCACAAGTAATGTCTCAGTACTGGAATAACAAAGAAGAGTCATTAAACTCTTTTACGCATGATGGTTTTCTAAAAACAGGAGATATCGCAAAAATAAACGAAGATGGTTTAATCACTATTGTTGATAGAAAAAAAGATATGATTATTTCATCTGGATTTAATGTATATCCAAATGAGATTGAAGATTATGTATCTCAACATCCAGATGTCATTGAATGTGGTGTAATTGGTATTGATGATTCTAATAGAGGGGAAAGTATACATTTATTTATAGTAAAATCTTCTGAATTACTTACTGAGATGGATGTAATCGCATATTGTAAAAAAGGATTAACTATATATAAGATACCCAAGAGAGTCATTTTTATCAAAGAAATACCTAAAAATAATGTAGGCAAGATATTAAGAAGAAAATTAAGAGACCTTTAATTATTAATCAAATATAATTAGATGATCTATTTCAGGTTTAATCCCTATAACTTCGTTAATAGCATGATTATGATGGCTCGAAGTGTAACAAAATACTGTCTCATCTTTTGTTAATTCTAGTTTATATAAAAAATCAGAACCATGAAATATTTTCTCAATTACTTTAGCGGATTGTGTAGAGTCATCATCATGAATTATATCGTCGGGCCTTATCATTACAATTACCTTGGATCCTGGGGCAAATTTTGATGTATTACCAAATAAATTTCCAAGATTAGTAGATACATGATTCATATCTACAACAGAACCATTTATGAAGCTACCTATACCGCAAAACTGCGCAATCTCTTTTGTAAGGGGCTTATGGTAAAGATTATAAGCAGTATCACATTGCATAATCTTTTTATTATCAAGAAATGCAATTTTATCAGATAATTGAAATGCTTCTTTTATATTATGAGTAATTACTATAGCAGTAATTTTTTCTTCCTTAAGAAGTTTTTTAACATCCGATATCAATGTGTCTTTTAATTCTTCATCTAATGCGCTAAAGGGCTCATCTAATAGTAAAATTTCCGGTTTAGGAGCTAATGCTCTAGCTATAGCAACCCTTTGTTGTTGACCACCAGATATTTCGTGAGGGAAACTCTCTAAAATCTGAGAAATACCAAGTAACGAGGCAAGTCTATCTAATCTATTTAATTTTTGGTCTATACAATTTTTTGATATACCAAAAAGAATATTATCTTTACAGTTTAAATGAGGGAATAAAGCTAAATCCTGAAATATAATCCCAATATTTCTTTTTTGTGGCTCAACTTTTGTCACCATATCGTCAACGATTGAATTATTAAGTTTTATTTTTCCAGAATTAATATTTTCAAAACCTGCAATCATTCTTAATAATGAGCTTTTTCCAGATGCGCTAGGACCTATTATAGATAGAATTTCGTGCTCATCTACATTTAGGTTTAAATTCTCTAGAATTGAATCCCCTTCAATACTAAGTGATACATTTTCAATTTGTAATTTCATTCTCGCCGCTAAAATTAATAGTTTTTCTTATCAGCAGTATAACAGGAATTAAACTAATAATAATAAGCATTAGTGATGGAGAGGCTATAAATGAAAGTTGTTCTGAGGAAGCTAATTCATAAATATTTATAGCTAAAGTATCAAAGTTAAAAGGCCTTAGTATAAGTGTTGCTGGGAGTTCTTTTACAATATCTACAAAGACTAATATAAAAGAAGTTATCAATGTAGTTTTCATAATAGGCATATGTATTTTTCTTAATATAGTAAAATTAGATAAACCAAAAGATTGAACGGTTAAATCTATATTCTTTTTAATCTTACTAAGACCTGATTCTGTTGCATTATATGATAAAGTTGAAAATCTTACTAAATACGCAAGCACCAACGCAAATAATGAGCCACTTAAGTAATATATTGGAGATCCAAATATCATAGCTTGTAAGTTATCAACCATTGTTAGTGGTATAATTATACCTACAGCTATTACAACGCCCGGTATTGAATAACCTAGTGAAAATATCTTCAGAGGATATCTAATATATATACTGTCTGATGATCTATTTATATAACAAGAATATATTGATACTAAAACTATAATTATTGATGCAATAGTTGCAACAGAGACTGTATTTATTATTACTTGTAAATAATAGCTTTCAAAAATATAGCTATATGTTTCTGTTAACCATAAAAATAATTGAATAACCGGTATTATGAAACCAGCCAAAGGAAATAATAAGCACCAAAGAAAAGCATATATCCTATTTACTCCCTTTAGATTTTTTTCCTTTATTTTTTTTGATTTTTGAGATGTATTTACATATTGACTTTTTCCTCGTGAAAATTTCTCTATCACGATAAGTACAAATACAAATGTTAATAGAATTGACGATAAATGGAGGGCGCTAGTCTCATCACCAAAAGAAAACCATGTTCTATAAATTCCAGTTGTAAATGTACTTATACCATAATAATCCATTGTTCCAAACTCGGCTAAGGTCTCCATCATTACTAAACTGATACCAGCTATTATCCCTGGTCTTGCCAATGGCATGTTAACTCTATAAAATAACTCTGCGCCTTTTAAGCCTAGCGATTTTCCGACTTCCATAGCACAATAGGTCTGTTCTTTAAACGATGAGTAAGCAAGCAAATATACATAAGGATATAAGCAGATACTTAATATGAAAATTACACCATAAATATTTCTTAGTTCAATAGCTTCATATAGCTCTTTACCTAAGCCAAAGTAATTTTCTATGGATTCGAATATCATTCCTGATGGTTCAAACAATCCAGCATAAATATACGCTGAAACATAAGTTGGTATTGCGATTGGCATTACCAATAACCATTTAAATATATCTTTCCCCGGAAAAACAAAATTCGTAACAAGCCATGCACATGAAACACCCACAATCAATGATAAAATAGCAACAGATATTAAAATAATAAAAGTATTTGATAAGTATTCTAATAATAAATTATCACTCAGATGCACCCATAATTCTGTTGATGGCTGAAAAATATATGACATTACAGTTATGATTGGAAAGATTACTAATAAAATTACAAAAAAGAATAAAAATTTATTATTATATTTTATTAGTCTTTCCATTATTAGTTATTGCCAGTTTACTATATCAAATATTTCAACAGCTCTTTTATTATTCTTACCTAGTTTATTCAGGGATAACCTATCTTGTTTGAATGGATAACCCCATGATTGTACAACGTCACTAACCTCAATGTTATCCCTAATAGGGTATTCATGATTTGCTTTAGCATAAAGTTCTTGAGCTTTATTATCTGCTAAAAACTCGAGGAATTTTATTGCATTTTGAGTATTTTTTGAATATTTCACAATTGCGGCACCACTAATGTTTATATGCGCACCTCTATTCATTTGATTCGGAAAGAAAACAGAAATCATTTTGGCATATTTCCTCTCATTCTCTTTTTTTGATGTAATCCATTTGCCTAGGTAATATGTATTCGCTAGAGTCACATCACATTCTTCTAGCACAACAGATGTCATTTGCGTTCTATCATTGCCTTTTGGTTCTCTAGAGAAATTACTTACAATATTTTCAGCCCACTTTTTGGCCTCTTTTTCTCCTATGTGAGAAATCAATGAGGCAAGTAAAGATTGATTATAAATATTACTAGATGATCTTATACAAATTCGACCTTTCCATTTGGGATCAGCTAAGTCTTCATATGTGCTTAACGAATTTATGTCAACTTTTTTTGGATTATACATTATGACTCTTGATCTAATAGATAATCCATACCAGTAACCTTCTTTGTCTCTAAGATGTTCAGGTATTAAGGTATTTAGCTTAGCAGACTTAATACTCTGTAATAAACCATCGGTTTTAGCCTTATATAAGTTTCCAGCATCTACTGTCAACAGCACATCTGCTCTTGTATTTTCTCCTTCCTGCTCAATTCTTTTTTGTAATGATTTTGATTTACCTGAGATTATATTCACTTTTATTTTCGTAGATTTTTCAAACTCATCTATCAGAGGTTTCAAGAGATACCCTTTGCGCGCACTGTAAACGTTAACCTCATTCAAGCCTGCCCCAACTTCTATTTCAACATCCTGCCTGTTAGGTGTCTCACTGCTGCATGCTGATAATGCGCCGATCATAAATAAGCATAAAAATATGTTTCTCATCTTAACTCCTAGTTAAATTAAGGGGTATTTGTCATTCCATAAACGCGAATGATTCTCATTATATAGCTTGAAAAGAAAGATTTAAAGCGCTGAACATTAAATATTTATGAAAAAATACATGTATTTTAGTTTTCTAAGTCATGTTATAGTTTTCAGTTAAATTACAACAAAAAAGTGATTACTCATGATAATGTCTGACCTACAAGGGCAAATTTGGATGGATGGAACTTTTTGCGACTGGAAAGATGCCAAAATTCATATATTAACTCATACTTTACATTACGGGACTGGTGTATTCGAGGGTGTTCGGGCCTATGAAACGGAGTCTGGACCTGCGATATTTAGACTTAAAGATCATACAGATAGATTATTTAATTCTGCTAATTTGGTTGGCATGCAAATACCATTTGAAAAAAATATAATTATGCAAGCTCAGTGTGAGGCTGTGAGCCAGAATAATTTAAAAAATGCATACATAAGGCCGTTATGTTTTTATGGAAGTGAAGGAATGGGATTGAGAGCAGATAATTTAAAAGTACATTGCGCCATTGCAGCTTGGGACTGGGGACCGTACTTGGGTGCAGAACAGATTATTAATGGGATTAGAGTGAAGGTATCACCATTTCCAAAAAGAAATCCCGAAGCTATGATATATAAAGCAAAAGCAACGGGTAATTATATAAATTCCATGCTTGCTTTAAAAGATGCGCTTTCCCACGGTTATGATGAAGCATTAATTTTAGGCACCGATAACTCAGTAAATGAAGGTTCTGGAGAAAATTTTTTCCTAGTAAAAGATAATAAACTTGTTACGCCAAAATTAGTTACAGTATTAGACGGAATCACGAGAAAAACTATAATTCAATTGGCTAAAGATTTAGATATAGAGACCTTAGAGAGAAATATAAGCGTTGATGAGGTTTATGAATGCGACGAGGCATTTTTTACTGGAACGGCGGCAGAAGTAACGCCAATAATAGAAGTAGATGACAACAAGATCAATAACGGTCTTCCCGGACCACTAACTAAGCAGCTGCAGGCTAATTACTTTAATCTTATTAGAGGAAAACACGATAAGTATAATGAGTGGTTAACTAGGGTTGAAAAAAAATGATTTCAAGAAAAAAAATATTAGTAATTGGAGATGTAATGCTTGATAGGTATTGGATGGGTCATGTCAATAGGATATCTCCAGAAGCGCCAGTACCAATTCTAGATGTTTCTAAAGCTATCGATAAACCTGGTGGAGCAGCAAATGTTGCCAAGAACTTATCAGACTTTGGCATGGATGTAACGTTAATAGGTCTCACGGGTAAAGATGAGGCTGCTATGAAATTATTTGAATTGTTATCTAATTTAAATATTGATTACATACCCATAGAAGACTCTGCTATTAGGACAACAATGAAATTAAGGGTTATTGATAAAAATCAACAACTAATGAGAATAGATCATGAGGACAAAAACCTATCTAGAGCATTGAAAAATAACTTTAGATTTATAGAGGAACTAATCCCTAATTTTGATGGAATAATAATATCTGACTATGACAAAGGAATGGTGAAACCGCTGATTAAAAAAATACTATCTAAAGCTTCTAAATTAAAAATAAAAACTTTTGTAGATCCGAAAGGTACTGACTTCAGCTATTATAAGAATGCTTTCCTTTTAAAACCCAACTTAAAAGAATTTGAAGATATTATGGGTATATCAAAGGATATCAGTGATTTAAAAATAAAAGGCGAAAAACTTAGAAAAAAATTATCACTTGAATATTTATTGTTAACTCAAGGTAAAAATGGAATGATATTATTTGGGAAAAATAAGATTTCCTCATACGATGCTCTACAACAAGATGTTTTTGATGTAACAGGGGCAGGAGATACAGTAATATCTATATTAACTTCATATATTGTTGCAGGTAAAAGTATTGTTTCAGCAGTAAAAATGTCAAATATCGCTGCAGGACTATCTGTTCAGAAGCTTGGGTCAACTAGTGTTAGTCAAGAAGATTTAAAAAATGGCTTTACAAAATAAAAAATTAGTAAAAAACATAAATGAGCTAGCTGATATTTGTGCCTCGTTTAGAGCTCAGAAAAAAACCATTATTATGACTAATGGTTGTTTTGATATTATTCATTCAGGACACACTTATCTTTTAGGTGAAGCTAAAAAACTTGGAGATATATTAATAGTAGCATTAAATGCTGATAATTCTGTAAACAAAATTAAAACATCTGATAGGCCAATTATGCCTGAATTAGATCGTGCCTATGTTTTATCTTGTCTAGAATCTGTAGATTATGTAATACTTTTTCATGAAGAAACTCCAGAAAAAGTTATTTGTAAAATATTGCCTGATATTTTAGTCAAAGGCGATGATTATAAAGGTAAAAAAATAGCAGGAGAAGAATGTTTAGTCAAAAATGGAAAAAAAGTTAAACTCTTAAATATAATCGAAGGAAAATCTACAACATCGATTATAAATAAAATTCTAAAGTCTTAATATCATATCTATTTTTTTTTTGACATCATCAACTTTTATCAAAGACATAGCTTTCTTATTCCTAATCCTTTCTCCCCATTTAGCATCTGACACTAATTTTTTATTATATTTTTTTAGTGCCTCGGGATATTTGTTTATTATAAATTCTATATTTTGAAAAGGTCCAGTTCTCTCAGGGTTAGATGTCGCAAATAAACCAATAACTGGTTTTGATAAAATAGATGCAATATGCAGAGTTCCAGAGTCTGGTCCTATATATAATTCACATCCAGAGACAATATTGTATAATTCCTGCAAGTTAGTTTTGCCTACAAAATTATAGATTGGAGAGACATTAACCATATCTCTGCAAAATCTTTCAGCCATAACTAATTGATTTTTGTTGGACGAGCCTGTAATGATAGTTACTAAATTATACTGTTCATATAAATATTTTATAATAGGTATATAGTTAATTATATCCCATTCCCTATAGTTAAAACTGCGTTCGCTCGTAAATGGATTGATAACAATATATTTTTTGTTAATGAGTGTTTTATCAAATTCCACAATTTTTTTAAAATCTTTTTTTATTCCAATATCTCTATCATACTCTCTTTTTATTATTTCCAATGCTTCAAGAAAACAAAAAAAAGTATTAAGCACATGTGATTTAGGCATTTCTTTAATGCTCTCAGTAATAAAAAGCTGGTGCATATTCTTAGAGTTATAACAATCAAAACCAATCTTACGATTAGCTTTTACCAATAGACTTAGGATATTTGACCTAAGAGAAACCTGCATATGCAATAAAACATCAAAAAACTTCCTTTCTCTTAGTCTTAGTAAATCTTGAATACCTTGAATTATATTTTTTTTATCTATTACTATAAACTCGATATCCTTCATATTTTTTACTAAGGAGTATTCTGTTTTTCCTATAATCCATGTAATATCTGTCATAGGCGAATGTTTTTGTAGGGTTTTAACTATTGGAATCATATGCGTTATATCACCTATAGATGATAGTCTTAAGATGCATATAGATTTTAATGAATTAGAAGTTTGAGGCATAGTTTGAATATAATAACCAAAAAAATTAATAATACGATAATATTCTATGATAACGATATCGATATTAATATAGAAGAATTATTTTCCAGTAATGCCTTGCATACGGATGAGAGAACTAATGTAGAATGGATTAATGATAAGAAATGGGTTAAAAAACATTATTTCCGTAAAGGAATGATGTCCTTTTTAAATGATTGGTATCTATATTCCGGTCTTAAGCACACAAGGTCATATAGAGAGTTTGAGATACTTAATTATCTTCATGGGTATAAGTTTAATACTTGCAAACCAATAGTCGGCTGGGTTACATACAGTGGATTAATATATAAAGCTAATTTAGTCACAGAAACAATTCAAGCTAGAACTCTAAAAGATTTTCTTGATTTATTAGCACTAGGTGTTTCTGATTCAAGTTTATCAAATGACCCAGTTATCAAATATGAAAGGCCTGAGATTTTCAAACAGATTGGAATTAAAGTTGCGCAAATGCACAAATTAAATATTTTTCATGGGGATTTGAATATTAATAATATCATGATTTCTGATGACCCCACAAATGATGGAAAAGTGAAAATATGGATCCTAGATTTTGATAAGTCCTTAAGACAGAATTTAAGAGAAAAAGATAGATTATCAAATCTACATAGATTAAAAAATTCTCTTGTTAAGAATAAACACTATCTTCGTTTTGATTATGAGACATTTCTCTCAAGTTATTTTTCAACAATCAATTCTTGAATTAATCTACAATAGTCAGTAACTATATCTTTTTTAGATTCCATAATCTTCTTAGCATTATTTCCAAATAATTCTCTCCTTTGCTTAGATTTTAATAATCTTTCAAATACATGTTTAAGAGTATTTGAGTTTTTAACCATAATCATACTATTCTTTTTTAAAAACTCCTCTGTTTCAGATATAAAATTATACATATAAGGTCCAACTATTATGGTCTTACCATGTGAGGCAGCTTCAAGGAAATTTTGTCCACCATGATCAACTAGCGAGCCCCCAACAAAAACAAATTCACAATACTCAAGAAGATTTTCAACTTCTCCCAGAGTATCTGCAATATAAATTTGTGTGGAATTTTTAATTTTTTCACCCTTACTTCTAATTGCTAAATTAACCATAGATAAGGGAAGGTCTGATAAAATATCACCCAGCCTTTCAGGGTGTCTTGGAATAATGACTAATAAAACTCTTTTGTCATTAACTTTAAGCCATTCACTAATAATTTGTCTTTCTTCATCAGCATGTGTTGATAGTGCTAGTACATATTTTCTATTAATTAAATTTGTGTTTTTGAGCAATGGCTTATATTGATTAAACTTAAGATTACCAATAGTTTTAACATCAATTTCATTAGCTCCTAAATCAATATATTTCTTTTTTTCAATATCTGACTTACACATAATCTTATTTATTTTACGCAATGTTTTTTGATAAATACCTTTTACATATTTACTAGAGCCAGTTGTTTTTTTAGAAAGTCTTGCATTTATAATTGTAGTGGGGATATGATTTTTTTTACAAACTGCAATTAAATTTGGCCATATTTCTGTTTCAATAATTATGCATATTTTTGGATTGATATTTTTTATGAACCTTTTCATTGAAAATAACCAATCTATAGGTAGATAATGATGTCTTAAATTTTCTGTTTCATTAATTAATAATCTAGATGAGCTTGTGTTAGTTGTTATGATAAAAGTAGTATTTTTATTTTTTTTGTAAAACTCTTCATATAATGTTAAAGCAATTTTAGTTTCTCCTATAGATGCAGCATGAATCCATATTGTCTTTTTGATATATCTTTCTTGATTGTATCCGAGTCTTTGAATAAAATATTTCAGGCCACTTTTTCTTAAAATGGTGGATAATATGAGTTTTAATATTAGGTAAGGAGATAATATATATAAAATCAGATTATATTTGAACATGAAGATTTAAAGATTACCAAACAAGCATTTTATTTATATCTTCTATATGTCTAATACTCAATTCTGAAGAATATTTCTTGATAGATAAGTCTGTTGACATATATTCGAGGGTTGAGCTTATCAGTTCGTTTTTAGCAATAATAAGATTATATTCTGACTCTTTTAAGTCAATATCAGAGTATATGCCTTTTTTGTAGCCAGAAATCATTGTTTTATAGTTCTCATTTGAATCATTATATTTATCTCTTTTAACCAATATTACTTTCTTTAAAAGATTATGAGTATTAATTTTATCATTAATATCCCGTCTAACTGATCTACGGAGTTGATCAAGGTTAAGCTTAGCATTTTGATATTTATACTTAGCTTCTGAAATTTTAGAATTTTGATAACCACCTTGATAAATTGGAAAATTTAATGTTAAGCCTACGGTATTTGATTCTCTAGTTGTAACTCCGAATCTTGCTCCACCCCTAACATCGGAGTAATCATATGTAGCAGTTAAGTCTATTGTTGGAAAATGCTTAGATTTGTTAGATTCTATTTCATTTTTAGAAATGTCAACATCGAGCATTGCAATTTTAATATTGTCAAATGTAACCATAGCAGTAGATGTTAATGATTCAACATCATAGTTAGAAATAGGTATGCCAATCATATGATTGAGGTTGTGTATCTCTAATATATCTTTTCCAGTAAACATATAAACATCTTGTTTTGCCAGTTCTAATTGATTACGGGAAATTTCAAGTTCAACATCAGCTAGGCTAAAGCTATTTTTATATCTATTTAATTCTATATTAGTAATGTATCCATTCTGATAAAGTTTTTTAGCATTATCTAATTTCTTAGACATCATTTCTGTTTTAATAAAGTTTGCACGATAATTATTTTTTAAGTTAATAAGTGTAAAGTACAAGTCAGTAGATTTGATTAATAAATCTTTTTTAAAATTATTAACATTAATTCTTGATTTATCAATTTTTGAGTTTGCTTTATTTAGTTCATCAAAAAAATATAACCTAAGTAATGGTTGAGTAATTTTAAGCGATGCTGTTTCACTTGTATAATCTTTAGTTGATCCTGGTCCAACATATTTATTTATGTTATTTTCCTCTGTATTGGCGATTATACTAACTTCAGGAAAAATTGTGGAAGCTGTTTGATTATAGAGTTCTTCCGATATTTTATGATCATTATTTTTTATCTTTAGCTCATTATTGAAATCTAAGGACCTATTATAGATATCAAGTAAATCAGCAGCATATCCTACTGGAGATATGAATAAAAGCATGGTTAAAAAAAAGCTAATTTTATACATACTTAGGCATTGATTGATCAACTTCTTTTGACCATGAATCAACTCCTCCGCTCAAGTTTATTACATTAATGAAACCAGAAGCATCTAGAAACTTAGCTACCATTCTACTTCTAATCCCATGATGACAAACAACAATTATTGTATCTTCCATATTTAACTCATCTTTTCTTTCAGCAATCTGACCCATTGGAATATGTACTGATTCTTTAATATGACATATATCATATTCCCATTTTTCTCTGACATCAAGAATGATGAGGTTATTTTCTTTATTATTCAGAATATCATTAATTTCTGTAGCGTTTTGTTCTTTCATAAAGTTATTTAATTAATGCTTTAACATTTGTTTCTAAAACCTGTTCTATTAAAGATCCAGATTCTTTTAATTTTTGAAATACTATACCTGTTTTAATTGGTGCATCATCATCTCCCAGAAAAATAAATGATCTAGAGTTATCCGACATATTATTTGATATTATACTAGAGTTAGCAATACTGCTTGTAAGTATTATGACATCATATTTTTTTATTATAGATAAATCATCTAATATATCCATATGTTTAAATATCATATTATTCTTTAAATAATCATGCTTTGAGTTACTTTCAGACAAGTCAGCTAACCTCTTGTTTATATCAATAGAAAAAACTCTTTTAGCTAACATAGAGACACAAGATGATAAATAGCCTGTTCCAGATCCTATTACTAAAACATTTTCATGAGATTTAATATTAAGTGCTTGCAATAATTTTGCTTCTACAGACGGCATCAACATATGCTCTTCTTCAATAGGAATGCTAATATCTATATGAGCAAAACTTTTATATATATCTGGCACGAATAAGTTTCTTTGTACCTTTTTTAATACATTTAATACACGGTCATCTATTACGTTGAGAGTTCTTATATGGTTTTTTACCATATTAATTGTATCTGTATTATCTACTTTCATTTCAGTGGTAAGTTTAGTATTGTTATATTATAAGTCAAACAATAAACAAATAATATAGGCCAGTCTAGCTAATGAATGAAAAAAAAATTGATATAAACTCATATGCTCAGAATTTCCCTAATTCTGAAAAATATTATATTGAAGGTTCTTCTCAAGATATTCAAGTACCATCGAGAATGATTAAGCAAACACCAACAAAACTAAACGATACTGTCCAACTAAATCCTCCAATTTATGTATACGACACAACAGGTGTTTACACTGACTCTAATTACGAGATTGATGTCTCCAAAGGTTTAAAAAAGACAAGACAGGCATGGATTGATAATAGAAAGGATTCTGAAGTCATTGAAAGAAGTTATCTTGATACATTGAAGAATAGTTTTGAAAATGCTCAATATGAAATTTCTAAAATATCTAGAAAAGCAAAAAATAACAGAAATCTATCTCAAATGCATTATGCCAAAAATAATGTCATAACTCCTGAGATGGAGTATGTTTCTATTAGAGAAAATATTTTTAGAGATGTTGCAGACCATGGTAATAAGATAACTCCTGAATTTGTTAGACAAGAAATAGCAGAAGGAAGAGCAATTATTCCATGTAATGTTAATCACCCAGAAATTGAGCCTATGATAATAGGTAAAAATTTTCTCACTAAAGTAAATGCAAATATTGGGAATTCACCAGTGCATTCAGACATTACGGAAGAATTAGATAAGTTGTTATGGGCAGTGAGATGGGGCGCTGATACAGTCATGGACTTATCTACTGGAAAGAATTTATATGAAACAAGAGAGCAAATTATAAGGAATTCTCCAGTTCCAATAGGAACGGTGCCTATTTATGAAGCTCTAGAACAAGTAAACGGTAAGCCAGAGGATTTGACTTATGAAATTTTTAGAGAAATCTTGGTTCAACAGGCGCAACAAGGTGTAGATTACTTTACTATTCATGCCGGTGTTCGTTTGAATTATATACCTAAAACTATGGATAGATTAACAGGTATAGTTTCTAGAGGTGGCTCAATAATTTCAAAGTGGTGCCTAACACATCATAAAGAAAATTTTTTATATACAAATTTCGACGATATTTGTGAATTGATGAAAAAATATGATGTTGCTTTTTCTCTAGGTGACGGCTTAAGACCAGGCAGTATCTCAGATGCTAATGATGATGCGCAGTTTTCAGAACTAAAGACGCTGGGTGAATTGACAAAGAAAGCTTGGAGACATGATGTACAAGTCATGATTGAAGGGCCAGGCCATGTTCCTCTTAATCTAATAAAAGAGAATGTATCTATGGAAGAAAAAAATTGTTATGAGGCTCCATTTTACACTTTAGGCCCATTAGTTACAGATATTGCTCCTGGCTATGATCATATTACCTCTGCAATTGGTGCTGCAAATATAGGTTCGTATGGAACAGCTTTACTCTGTTATGTAACTCCAAAAGAACACTTAGGTCTTCCTAATAAAGAAGATGTCAAAGATGGGTTAATTGCATACAAGATTGCAGCCCATGCAGCTGACTTATCTAACCAGCACCCATCCGCAAAATATCGTGATGATGCTTTATCAAAAGCAAGGTTTGAATTTAGATGGGAAGATCAGTTTAACATTGGCCTTGATCCATATAAATCTAAAGAATTTCATGATGAAACTTTACCTCAAGAAAGTGCAAAAATAGCTCATTTTTGTTCTATGTGCGGACCGCACTTTTGTTCAATGAAAATTACTCAAGATATAAGAGATTATGCTAGCAATAAAGGATTAAAAGATATTAAAGTTGCTGTCGATTTTGGATTAGAAGAAAAATCTAAAGAGTTCAAAGAACTCGGTAATGAGATTTATATTAAAAAGTAAAACTAATTATTTTTTCTTTTTAGCTTTACCAAAAACGCCTTCTAATGCTTGATCAATATCATTTATGATATCGTCGGAATTTTCAATACCAATAGATAGTCTCACTAAATCTTCAGGAACTCCTGCTTGTTCAAGTTCTTTTGGTGACAGCTGTCTATGAGTTGTAGATGCTGGATGACATGCTAACGATTTTGCATCTCCAATGTTTACTAGTCGGACAATTAAATCTAAATTATCTATAAACTTAGCACCATTCTTTTTGCCGCCTTTAATGCCAAAGCTCAAAACACTGGAAGCTTTGCCGCCCATTAGTTCTTTAACAAGTTTGTAGTCAGGACTACTCGCTATTCCTGGATAATTTACCCAACTTACGTTAGGGTTTTTCATTAAGTAATTTGCAACTTTTACAGCATTTTCGCAATGTCTATCCATTCTAACAGCTAAGCTTTCAATACCCTGAAGTATAAGGAAGCTATTAAATGGCGAGATAGCTGCTCCCATATTCCTCAATGGCACAACTCTAGCTGCACCAATAAAAGCTGCATCACCCATCGCCTCTGTATAAACCACGCCATGATAAGAAGGATCGGGTGTATTTAACCTAGCAAACCTTTTTTTGTGTTTGGCCCATGGAAATTTGCCAGAATCTACAATGATTCCACCAATTGTTGTTCCATGTCCACCCATATATTTTGTTAAGGAATGAACAACGATATCAGCGCCATGTTCAATAGGTCTGAATAAATATGGAGAAGGTACGGTATTATCCACAATAAGTGGGATACCGTGCTTATGAGCCAGCTCTGCCATTTTTGGCACATCCACTACATTCGCTGCAGGGTTACCAATAGATTCACAAAAAATAGCTTTCGTTTTTGAGTCGATTAGTTTAGCCATATCATCAATTTTATTGTGCTCTCCAAATTTAACTTCAACTCCAAATCGAGGCAATTGATGTGCGAATAATGTATAAGTGCCTCCATATAATGTCCCGGTACTAACTATATTGTCTCCAGCTTCACAAATAGTCATAATTGCATATGTCGTTGCAGCTGAACCTGATGCTAATGCTAAAGCGCCTATACCACCTTCCATTGCTGCAACTCTTTTTTCTAATACATCAGATGTTGGGTTCATTATTCTTGTATAAATATTTCCTGCCTCTTTTAAGTCAAATAAATCAGCTCCATGTTGAGTATCTCTAAAAGAGTACGAAGCAGTTTGATATATAGGCACGGCCACAGAGTTTGTGGTAGTTTCTGGAGAATATCCCCCATGAATTGCAATTGTTTCGAATTTCATTTTATCCCCCGAAATTTGGTATCCATCCATAATAAGAAAAAATTGTGAATATTACTAGTATAATTTAAGAGATATCCAGATTTAACTGACTTTGTTCATTATTATTAAACTGTACACCTACACCTAAAAGTCTGATAGGTTTATTATTTGGACTGTAACTTTTTTTTAAGAGATTTAAAAAAATATCAAGGTCCATATTTTCTGTAGATATTTGAGAGCTTATAGATTTAAAATCACTAAACTTAATTTTTAGGAAACAAGTTTTAATAGTTCTATTTTTATATTTTTCTTTACTAAGCCTGATTGATAATTCTTTAAATAAAAATTTTAATTCTTCATTACATTGCTCAAGATTTCTTAAATCTACACTATATGTGTCTTCAACACTTAAGCTTTTACTAACTCTATTGCTGTCAACTTCTCTATTATCTATACCCCTACATAATGAATATATTGTTATCCCAAATTTCCCTAAGATTTTTGAGAGCTCTTCTATGCTTAGCTTCTGAAGATCTTTGCATGTATTTACTTTATGAGATTTCAACAATTCTTCAGTTTTTTTGCCAACCCCATGTATTTTTCTAATGGGTATGTTTAAAATAAAGCTCTTTATCTTATCATCTGGTATACAAAACTGCCCGTTTGGTTTATTCCAATCACTTGCTATTTTAGATAATAATTTATTTGAAGAAATTCCTGCAGATGCTGTAATACCCAAATCGTCAAAAATCTTTTGTCTAATTTGTTTTGCCATTACTTCAGGATCACCATTACAATATTCTGATTGAGTAACATCTAAATATGCTTCATCCAGAGAGACAGGCTCAATAATTTTTGTATAACACCTATAAATTTTGTGTATCTCTTTTGAAACCTGCCGATATTTTTCCATATTCACAGGAAGAAAAATAATATTAGGGCAAAGTTTTTTTGCCTTTACTGATGGCATTGCTGATCTTACTCCATATTCTCTAGCGATATAATTACATGTTGTAATCACCCCTCTATCTTCTGAACTACCAGCCACTGCAACAGGTTTTGTCCTGAGTTCTGGCCTATCTTTGATTTCAACAGATGCATAAAAACAATCCATGTCTACATGAATTATTTTTATTCCTCTATATTTCTCATTAACTGGAGCTTGTACTCTCATCAATAGTCAATGACTTAATAGTGAGTGCGTGAATTTCACCAGATTTTATGTATTTATCAAGTGCAGCATAAACAATCTTGTGCCTATCAATGATAGACTTTCCTACAAATATATCACTTATAACATGTACTGTGTATTTGGAATCTCCGCCATCTACAACAACATTAGAATCAACTATCTTCTCTGACAGTATTTTTTTTATTATATCTTCCATGTTTATTTCTCCCATAGTTCTGGATTAGCCCAGTTATCACTGTTAAGCCAATCTGGCGATTTCTTATAACTACTTATATTATAAATATAAAAGACAAAAAAGATATTATTCTGCTGTATTTGTCTGCGAGCTTGGAATCCTAATGACATTACTGTTTTATGAAGTTTGCTATCTAAGTAATTCTCATTCAGCACCCTATTTGAAATCAAAATGTTATTTGGAAAGGTCAAAATAAGCTTACCGATAGTTTGATATAAATCTTCATGGCGCATAATGCAATCTGTAATTGATATAATCAAGAAATTATCATCATCAAAACTAATATCAATATCCTGGATATTTTCGTAATTTTTAAATTTAATCCCTTTTTCAGTCAAAATATTATATATAAAGCCATTGATATTTTCACAAAGGATTAATCTTTTATAATTTGTATTTTCCAATACATCGAGCAATATACTTTTATAATTATTTATTTTCTCCATTATAAATATTATAGTTTATTAATTTCGTTTTGATATTAAAATTAGCATTAATTATGTTACTTGATGAATGTTTTGGCTCCTTTACTATTACCCTTTTTTTGGATTTTTTTATTGCAAGTTTTATTAATCTATTTTTATTTTTTTCCGATAATGAAATTATCTTTAATATTTCATCATTCTTGGATGACAAAGATTTGTCTTTAGTTTTATCAAACATAAAATCTATATAGATATAATCATATTCTTTTTCACTATGATTTAAAAAATCATAGGAATCACCATAATAGAGAGTTAGATTATGATCCTTTAATATATTTAGTGCATTTTTTAATATTAATATTATTAGCGGGCTTTTTTCAATCATTGTTACTTTATAACCTAGTAAATCAAGTATTCTAGCATCTCTTCCAAATCCTGCCGTACAATCCAAAATTTCTGACCCTTTGTCTGGAAATATTTTATTAAATATATCATTATTATCTCTCATACGTATTTTAAGTCTATCGTTCACTTTTTTATCTAAAAAACTGATATTGACAAAAGCTGGTTTTTTATAATTTGTATTGAGAATATGAATATTGCTTTCCTCAAATTTTAGCAATATATTTTCATTGAATATTTTAGGGCATATATCTTTTAACTTATTTTCTATAAATAAAGATTTATCTTTATTTATAATATCAGATACTATCTTCATTATTTAATATTATATCTTCTTCTAATTGACCTAAGACTAAAAAATATTATTGGCCAAATTATTGCACTAACTAGTGGTATCCAATATACAGATAAACCATAATTACCGATAGTAAGTAACTTATCAATCCATAATAGAATTGTATATTTGAATATTAATAAAAAAAGAACTATGATTCCTTGTTGAAATACAGTTAAATATCTTATTGTTTTATATGTTTTTAAAATAATATAAGAAATTAAAACATATACTAGAGCATTGGCACCTAGAGTAGACCCAACCACTACATCCGCTGTTAAGCCGATTATCCAGGATACAACTAACCCCACAGATTTTGGTGCCGCTAGAATCCAGTATATTAGGAATAAATGTATCCAGTCTGGAGAAAATGAACCTAATGGAAATGTTGATATCGTGAGGGCAATAGATATAAAAAATGATATCAATATTACCAGAAAACTATTCATTAATTTTTTCCTTCTCTTGCTGAGGTTTATAATCCCAAATTAAAATCAGCTCAGACATGTTTCCTATATTTTCAAATGGTTCTATATCAATTTCACTGAATCTTCTATCCGGATTATTATATACTTTACTTATCTTTCCTATAGGAATTTTAGATTTGAACCGTCCTGCAATACCAGATGTAGAAATTATATCTCCAGGTTTAATATCAATACCCACTTTTGCATAATTAATTGATAGTTTTTGTGAATCTTCGGAACCATTTATTAAAACTTTCTCACCAGTCCGATTTATTTGCCCTGGAGTTGTATGGGTAGGCTCAGATATTAGTATGACTTTTGAAGACAGGAAGTTAGTCTCAATTATTTGACCTACTAATCCATTTACACCTATAACATTTTGACCCACAAAAATACCATGCTTTTGACCTTTATCTATAGCCAATATTCTTTTATTAGGACTTGCGGCATTATTTATAACCTTAACAATAGTTTGCTTTTTAGACATAGTTAATGATTGTTTGGTAATCTTTCTTAATCTAGTATTTTCATCCTTAAGAGATGCTAGCTCTTGTAGCTTAATTTTTAGATTCATATTTTCTTTTTTTAATAATGCTATTGTATTTTCTAACTCATCCAGATTACTAGATTCTCGTATTGCATCATTTAGCAGGGATTTTGGCATAGATGATAATTGATCAATAGGATAAACTATAAGATCGGTGATGATTGATCGTATATATGTTATTTGGTTATATTTATAATCTAATGTAATTGTCAAAATTGACAGTAGTAGTAAGAAAACAAGAGTATAAAAATCAGCAGTACTTTTTTTATAAAAGCGTTCCATTTTTAATCAACAGATAAAAACTCTATGCCTTCTTTATCGATAATTTCTAAAACTTTCCCACCGCCTCTAGCTACACAACTCATCGGATCTTCGGCTACAATTACATACATGCCCGTTTCTTCAGTAATTAATTTATCCAAGTCACGAAGGAGTGCTCCACCACCTGTTAAAACCATACCACGTTCATGAATATCAGCGCCTAATTCTGGCGGAGTTTGTTCTAATGCAGTTTTCACTGCTGCTATAATCCCTTGGAGCGAATCTTGCAACGCCTCAAGTATTTCATTACTATTGACTGTAAACGACTGAGGGACACCTGCAGATAAATTTGTACCTTTAATCTCAATTTCAAGTAAATCGCTACTCGGGTATGCACAACCTATTTCATGCTTAATCCTTTCTGCAGTTGGATAACCGATGACACATCCATAGTTTCTTCTTACATAGGCAATTATTTGATCATCAAATGTATCACCGCCAATTCTGGTTGACGATGAATAAACAATTCCATTAAGAGAAATTGTTGCAACCTCAGATGTTCCACCACCAATATCAAGAACCATATATCCTCTTGCCTCATCAATAGGCATACCTGCACCAATTGCAGCAGCCATAGGCTCATCGATTAAATGAACTATTCTAGCTCCAGCACCCGAAGCAGATTCCTTAATAGCTCTTCTTTCAACTTGAGTAGCCCCACAGGGAACACATACAAGCACTCTTGGACTCGGTCTAAAGAGTTTGCTGTCATGAACTTTTCTAATAAAATGTTGGAGCATTTTTTCACAAACCATAAAGTCTGAAATGACACCATCTTTCATCGGTCTAATAGCTTGAAGACCTGTTGGTGTTCTACCAAGCATTTTTTTAGCTTCCAGCCCTACAGCTTCTATTTTTCTCCCAGCAGCACCTTTTTCATCCCTAACAACTACAACAGATGGTTCGTCAAGGACAATACCTCTACCTTTCACATAAATTAGTGTGTTAGCAGTTCCTAAATCAATGGATAAATCTGTAGAAAAAGTACCTTTAATTTTTTTAAATATATCGCCTATCATTTTTTTAGTTTTCCTTTCAGTATTTCATTAATTATTTTAGGATTCCCCATACCTTTAGTCTCTTTCATAACTTGCCCAACAAAAAATCCAAAAAGTTTCTCTTTACCACTTTGGTACTCTTCTACACTTTTATAGTTGTTTTTAATGATATTATCAACTATTTTATTCAATTCATCGACATCTGATATTTGTTTTAATCCTTCATTATTGATTATATCTGTAGGTTTCTCGCTATTATTCCACATTCTATCAAAAATTTCTTTTGCCTGTTTGCTAGATATAGTCTCATCATGAACATTTAGCAAAAGAGTTTTTAAATCTTCATGTGATACCGGATAATTTTGCACAGATAAGTTCGATTTTTTTGCTAAGGCAAGAACTTCAGTAATTATCCAATTAGCAGTAGATTTGGGATTTAGTTTTGTTTGAGATAGAGTATTTTCGAAGTATTCAGATAATTCTCTATCTGCGGTAAGTATACCAATATCATATTCATTGAGCTTATATTGTTTAATAAATCTTTCTTTCTTTGCATTTGGTAATTCTGGCATCTCTTTTTTTATAGAGGTTATTAAGTTATTATCTATTTCCACAGGCAAAAGGTCCGGGTCCGGGAAGTATCTATAATCATTGGCCTCCTCTTTTGATCGCATAGACCTTGTTTCATTTTTAACTGGATCATATAGCCGTGTTTCTTGTATGACTTTATCACCTTCATCCAGAAGTATAGATTGTCTTTCAATTTCATAATTTATTGCATTCTCAACAAATTTAAATGAGTTAATATTTTTAATTTCTGCTCTAGTTCCTAGTTTTTTATCACCATTTTTCATTAAAGAAATATTTGCATCACATCTAAAAGAACCTTCTTGCATATTACCATCACTTATATTCAGATAACGTACAAGTGAATGTATGTTTTTCAAATACTGGACTGCTTCTTTAGCGCTTTGCATCTCTGGTTCAGAGACAATCTCTATTAGCGGAGTGCCAGCTCTGTTTAAGTCTATCGCGCTTTCATTCGGATATAAGTCATGAATTGATTTTCCCGCATCTTCTTCTAAATGTGCTCTGGTGATATTAATAGTTTTTATTTTATCATCTATCACTATATCTATACTTCCACCAGAAACAATCGGTATTTCATATTGAGATATTTGGTATCCTTTTGGTAGATCAGGATAAAAATAATTTTTTCTAGCAAATATTGAATTATTAGAAATATCTGCTCCAATGGCTAAACCAAATTTAATTGCCATTACGACTGCCTCCTCATTTAGTACTGGAAGTACACCTGGCATTCCTAAATCAATAGCACAGGCTTGAGTATTTTGCTTTGCCCCAAAGTCAGTTGATGCTGATGAAAATATTTTACTATTAGTTTTTAATTGAACATGTATTTCAAGACCTATGACTGGATTCCACATAACTATTCCCTCGTGATATTTGGTTGCATCGTATGCCAATCTGTTAATTGTTGAAAATGATTAGCGAGAGATAAAATCTTCGATTCATCAAAATGGTTGCCAATTATTTGGAGTCCGAGAGGTAGTTTATTTTTAAAACCCATCGGTATTGACATTGCGGGTAGGCCAGCAAGGTTTGTACTCACTGTAAAAACATCAGATAGATACATCGCAATCGGATCATTGGTTTTTTCACCTAACTTAAAAGCACAGTCCGGTGCTGTTGGTCCTAAAATCAAATCAACATCTTTAAATGCTGCGGCAAATTCACTTGATATAATCTGTCTTATTTTTTGTGCTTTTAAGTAATATGCATCATAGTATCCAGCAGATAAAGCATATGTCCCAATTAAAATTCTTCTTTTTACCTCTGCTCCAAAACCATGTGAACGTGATTTTTTATATAATTCCTCAATATCTTTAACTCCATCAGCTCTATAACCAAACCTCACTCCATCAAACCTTGATAAGTTCGACGAACACTCCGCTGGCGCTACTACTTGATAAGCCGAAACTCCTAACTTGGAACTTTTCAAATTTATAGGTTTAAATGAGCAACCATTTTTTTCTAAAATTTTAATATTTTCTTCAAAAACATTTTTAACATTATCATCTAAGCCATCTAAAAATTCTGATGGTATGCCAATTTTCAAACCCGTAAATTTTTGTTTTATATCTTTCACATAGTTAGGCACATTTTTTCTTGACGACGTTGAATCTTTAGGATCATAACCCGAGATATAGCTCAACATTAAGGCACAATCTTCGGCGGTTCTTGTAAAAATTCCAGCTTGATCTAGGCTAGATGCGAACGCAATCATGCCATATCTTGATACCCTTCCATACGTTGGTTTAATCCCACATATTCCAGTTAGAGAAGCTGGTTGTCTTATTGATCCCCCTGTATCTGTGCCTGTAGAACATGGTGATAGTCTTGCAGCAACACAAGCAGCTGAACCACCCGAAGAACCTCCTGGAACATAATCAGTATTCCATGGGTTTTTAACATCCCCAAAATAGCTTGTTTCATTAGAAGAACCCATGGCAAATTCATCCATATTAGTTTTTCCAATTATTATCATCCCAGCCTCATTGAGTTTTTCCACTACTGTTGCATCATATGGGCTAATAAAATTTTCTAACATTTTAGAACCACAAGTAGTTTTTATGTTTTTGGTACAAAATATGTCTTTTTGAGCAAGAGGAATTCCGCCCAAAGGCCTAAATTCACCCTTTGATATTTCCTGGTCAATTTTTTTTGCCTGATTTAGCGCATGTTCTTCTGTTAATGTAATAAATGAATTTAGTTTGCAATCATACTTCTTAACCCGATCAATAAAATGTTGAGTTAGCTCTAAAGAACTTACTTCTTTCTTCTCTAAATCATTTTTTAATTCTGAAACTGTTTTATTATGCATATTAATCAATTATTTTTGGTACTTTATAGTAACCATTATCGGTGTATTTATTATCCTTCTGAAATAAATCTCTATTATTTATCTCTAATACCTTATCTTTTCTTAATTCCTGTTTGAGATTTAGTGGATGAGCCATTGGTTTGACATTATCCGTATTGATAGAGTTCATTTCATCAACTAAGTTTAATATCTTTTCTAAACTCGAGACAATATCATTTATCTGATCTTGTTTTATTTCAATTTTAGCCAAGTCAGCTATTTTAATAATTGTATCTTTGTCCATTTTATGAATTTTTTGAAAGTGTAAATCTTTTTATATTATTATAATCTAATATAACATCTATGTCTTTAAAATAGTTTGTTTCCAAAATCTTCCTAACAGCTGAGTTTTGGTCAAAACCATTTTCCAATATTAGTAAGCCATTTGTTTTAAGGGTTTTTCTTGATTCAGTTATTATTCTTTTTATATCATAAAGGCCTTTGTCTTTTGAATATAATGCACGCTCGGGCTCATATTTTTTTACACTCTCCTGAATGTATGGAGACCCCTTTTCTATATATGGTGGGTTAGAGATGATTATATCTGCAATATTTTCATTAAATGCAGTTAGCCAATCGCACATAATCAATTCACAATTTTTATAGTTGTTGCTTATATAATTCTTATTTAGTATTTCAAATGCCTCTTGATATTTTTCTGTTAAAATAATATTCCAGTTTTTCCTCTCTGCCGCAATCGACAATCCTATGCACCCAGAACCAGATCCTACATCTATGATTGTTGTATTACCATATTTTTTGTAAATTTTATCTCCAGCTTTGATAGCTTTTGATATTATTATTTCTGTATCCTGTCTTGGTATTAATACATTATCATTTACAAAAAATTTATTATTATAAAACTCTTGATAACCAAGTACATATGCAAGAGGCATACCTTTTTTAAGATTATCTATTAATTTAAAAAACTTTAGTTCCTCTTCGCTATTTAAATGAATATCATGCATATGAATATATGATCTATCCTTTTTAATAGCCTCCATTAAACAATATTCGATATCAGATTTGGTAATGGATAAATTACCACTGGAATTAATATCTTCAAATGTTTTTGAAAGAATATTAGTAATAGTAAATGTCATGTTCAGCCTGCCGATGCTTTTTTAAGTTCGTTAATTAATTGTTCTATGTCACCTTCTAATATTTGTTCTAATTTATATAGTGTTAAATTTATCCTATGATCGGTAATTCTTCCTTGAGGAAAATTATATGTTCTAATTCGTTCGGATCTATCACCACTGCCTATTAGACTTTTTCTTTCTTCTGCCGTGTCTTTTTTTTGTTGTTCTTGTTCATGCAACAAAAGTTTTGAGTGAAGTATTGACATTGCTTGGGCCTTGTTTTTATGTTGTGAACGCCCATCCTGACATTCTGAAACAGTGCCAGTTGGTAAATGCGTAATTCTTACTGCAGAATCTGTTTTATTAACATGTTGGCCTCCAGCCCCTGAAGCCCGATAAGTATCAATTCTTAAATCAGCTGGGTTAATATCAACCTGATCAATTTCTTCTATTGCAGGTAATACCGCGACTGTTGAAGCCGACGTATGAATGCGACCTTGTGTTTCAGTATCAGGTACCCTTTGAACTCTATGAGTTCCAGATTCGAATTTAAGTTGTCCATAAATATCATCTCCTATAACTTTTAATATTATCTCTTTGTAACCACCATGGTCGCTTTCAGTTACATTAATGAGCTCTATATTCCAAGAATTCTTCTCTGCATATTTTGAATACATCTTATAAAGATCTCCAGCGAAGATAGCAGCTTCATCGCCACCTGTGCCGGCGCGTATTTCTAAAAATACATTTTTAGAATCATTCGGATCTTTCTCAACTAAAAACTCTAATAATAGATTCTGCAATTGTGTCTTTTTTTCTAGATATTCTTTAGACTCATCTTCGGCCAATATCTTTAACTCTTTATCTTTCTCATTGGAGATTAAATCTTCAATATCTATGATTTTTTTAAGTAATTCTTTATAATCTAAAAAAAGTTTATATGGTTTTTCTAGCTGTGACCTTTCTTTATTTAATTTTTCAGATAATTTTCGGTCTTTGTAAGTTTCTGGGTCTTCTAGTTTTTGAGTTATTTCAGCATAACGTATTATTATATTATCTAATCTGTCTATTAGTTTAGGGTTTGTGATAAATTCAAAAGCTAAGCTTTTTGGATCATTTGAAGATTTTTCATTCATTCTTTCTTTTTAAAGATATTTTGCACCTTTAATGCAGTTGGTTTATCGATAAGAGGTAGAATTTCTTTTAGCTTTGCTGTTGTTTCATGTGTAAGTTTATTTTTCAACGATTCTGAAAGGAAAGATATTACCATATCGATATCTTCACCCGCTTCAAGCATTTTCTTAGACTTTATTACCACTCCATCTGTAATATCATCAATATATCCTCGATATGATTTTATTAGATTATCCGAGTGATTCTGATCCAGCCAAACCCTGAACTCATTAATTTTATAATCTATTATTTTTTCTGCTTCCACTAAAGCCTGTTTTCTTATTTTGAAATTATTTTCTATGACTTTACCTAAATCGTCTATGCTATATAAATATACATTATCTAAAGTGGTGATTTCAGGTTCTACATCACGAGGAACACCTAAATCAATTATAACCATCGGCTTAGAATTATTATTAGTTATTGAGCTCTCCATCATTCCTTTTCCTATGATTGGTATTGTGCTTGATGTACAAGTTATTATTATGTCATTCATAGATATTAAATTTGGAAGATATTGTAATTTAGAATAATTACACTCATTATCCTTGGCAATTTTTTTACCTTTTTCTGTATTCCTATTGGCTAGAGTGATATCTCTAACATTATTTGACTGCAAATATTTAATAGCCAATTGAATCATATGACCGGACCCTACAACTAATGCCCTTTTTAAGGATATATCATCAAAGATTTTTTTTATCAGAGTTATTGATGTAAACATGAAGGATACAGGATTTGAACCAATATCCGTATTTGTTCTAACTTGTTTTGCTACAGAAAATGAAAATTCAAATAGTCTTTTTAGCGAGGATTTTATACATTGGTTCTGATTTGCAATTCTAAAAGCATCTTTCACTTGACCTAATATTTCATTTTCACCAACAACCATTGAGTCAACGCCGGAGGTTACACTAAATAAATGTTTTATTGCTTCATCATTATAGTAACTATAAGTATAAGGGCCACAATCCTTGGTTTGATTTTGATTACTATTGAGCCAATGAAGGATTTTGCTATTATCAGAATTGTTCTCAGTATAAATTTCTGTCCGATTACAGGTAGATATGAGTACTACTTCGTTCACGCCATCAATTTTTTTTAGATCTGATAAAGCTTTAGGGATAGAATTTTTATCAAAAGCAAGCTTCTCTCTAATATCAATAGGGGCAGACTTATGATTAACTCCCAGTACATTTATTGGCATAATTCTCTCCAGATAGACTATACATTCTCCAAATATATAGATATCTGCTATATTATACTATTATGCGTATTTATTTGAGTGTTTTGCTAATAATAATCCCATTTTTTATAGGATCTTGTTCTAAGCAACAAGAGGACGATTCCAATTCGTATAATTTGAATATGTCAGTTGGCGATAGAAGCTCATATCTTTATCAATCTAT
Source organism: uncultured Gammaproteobacteria bacterium (assembly GCA_913048065.1). Classification (GTDB taxonomy): domain Bacteria; phylum Pseudomonadota; class Gammaproteobacteria. The sequence continues at coordinate 36,980 of CAJWVG010000007.1, forward strand.
ATACATAAACTTTGCCCTAACAAGATCTTTAGAGGATGAGGCTCTATCAATGTTTATAGAAAATATTGATAATATGACAGATCAAAAACTATTTGAGAAAATATCCAAAATCTCTCTTGAAACTTATCAATATGACAAGAGTGAAATTATTGCCAACAGATGGCTTCAAATTTACCCTAAATCATATAACGCATATCAATTTAGCATAAGTTCATCGCTCGAGAATAATAATTTATTAAAAGCAGAAAAATATTTTATTGAGTATTTAAAAATAATTAAGCCAATTGATAAGAATGATTATTCAAAATTAATTTTTTCATTTTTAGATAATAAAAATAGGTTAAATGTAGTCAACTTTTTTGAAAATTATTTAACTAAGAATGATAATCGAGCATTAAACTTAAATTTTATTGAACTATTGTATTCTTACAATATGCCATCAAAAGTAATAAAGCATATTGATAAATTGGGAACTTTCGGTGAAAGAAACTTAGTCAGACTCTATGCAAGCTCGCATATGCTACTTAAGAGTTATAATAAGTCCCAAAATATTTTAGAATCTTATTTGAAAGGAAAAAAAGCGTCTGATAGACAAGTACAGTTTGAATTATTAGAAATATATATTTTAAATAATCAAAAAGAATATCGAGATAAACTGATTCAAAAGATATTAGATAGTGATCCTGATAATCTAGATACGATTTATCAAATATCTAGGATTCTTTTTGAAAGCTCTATGTTTGATTTATCAGAAAAATATTTATCATCGATTGTAGTAGAGAGTGACGAGGTTAATCTTCTTAGAGGCATGATTGATTATGAGCGAGGTAGTTATATTGAGGCAATTGATCATTTCGATAGAATAACAAATTATAATTATAAGATTCTTGCTATAATTAACAAATCATCCGCTATGAGTAAACTTGAAAGTGTATCCAAGGCCATAGATTATTTAGAAAACCTTAAAAAAAATTATAATGATTCTTCAGTTAGGCAAAGATTTGCTCTTAAACAAATCTCATTGTTGAATGAAAAAAAATTATATAAAGATATTATTACTTTAACTAATAAAATATTAGATAATAATAATGATAATATTAATATCTTATATGCTAGAGCCATGGCATATGAATCACTCGATAATATAAATTTAATGGAAAAAGATTTAAAACAGGTTTTAAAATATGACCGCAAAAATGCTAATACCCTGAACGCCCTTGGTTATAGTCTCACAATACACACTGAAAGATATGAGGAGGCTTATAACTTTATTCATCAAGCGTATCATTATGATCCCGGTAGTCCAGCTATTTTAGATAGTCTTGCTTGGATATTATATAAAAAAGGAGAATTTACTCATGCATTAATATATGCTGAATCATCATATATTAAAGATCAAGACCCAGAAATTGTTGAACATTACTGTATTATACTGATGGAAAATAAATTATATGAAAAATTAAAAGAAGTCATAAAAAAAGAATCAGTCAGGAATTCTAATAATGAAAATTTCATCAAAAAATTACACTCCATCAAAGATGAAATACCATTATAAGTCACCTGCAAAAATTAACCTTTTCCTAAATATAATTAAAAAAAGAAAAGATGGATTTCATGACATTCAAAGCA